>CAVRNM010000124.1:0-13518 GCA_963722225.1 uncultured Verrucomicrobiae bacterium | reverse complement strand
CTATGTACGCCTTCGGCGACCGTATTGCTGATCGGCAGGACCTTTATTTCTTCGGCTACGGGCACGACTACCGGCGGGCGCTCGGCGACTTCACGAAGGTCGCAGGCAGGATTCCGCTGCCCCCGCGCTTCGTCTTCGGTTCGTGGTGGTCGCGTTACTGGGCCTACACCGACACCGACCTTATTAATCTGGTCACGGACTTTCGCGCCCACGATCTCCCGCTCGACGTGCTCGTCATCGACATGGACTGGCACCTGACCTTTCCCGACAAGAAGGGGTCAATGACGACTCCGGACATTCCCTGGGCTGGACCGGCTACACTGGAATCGCAGCTATTTTCCGGATCCGGAGAAGTTCCTCTCCTGGGCGCATGCGCAAGGGCTGAAAACCACGGTCAACCTCCATCCCGCCTCGGGCGTGCAGCCCTTTGAGGAGCCGTACCCCGCGATGGCGCGCGCCATGGGCATCGATCCGGCCACGAAACAGTATGTCAAGTTCGACATCGTCAACCCGCGGTTTGCCGAGAACTACTTCAAGATTCTCCATCACCCGTTGGAGCAGCAGGGCATCGACTTCTTCTGGCTCGACTGGCAGCAGGAGGGAACGACGGGCCTGGCCGGCCTGAATCCGACCTTCTGGCTCAATTACGTGCATTCCACGGACATGGAGCGCCGTGGCAAGCGCCCGCTTATTTATCATCGCTGGGGAGGGCTCGGCAATCACCGCTACCAGATCGGCTTCTCCGGCGACACCATCTCGACCTGGGAATCGCTGACCTTCCAGCCCTACTTCACTGCGACCGCGGCCAACGTGGGCTACGGATACTGGAGCCACGACATTGGCGGACACATGCCAGGCAAGGTCGACCCGGAGATGTATACCCGCTGGGTGCAGTTTGGCGCTTTCAGTCCCGATCCTGCGCACGCACTCGACCAAGAATCCCGAAGCCGAGCGCCGCATCTGGGCGTATCCTCCGAAATACTACGACGTGATGCGCCAGGCCGTGCTGCGGCGCTACGCGATGATTCCCTACATCTATACGGCGGCGCGCGAGGCTTATGACACCGGAATCTCCCTGATGCGCCCGATGTACTACGACTATCCGGAGGCCGCCGAGGCGTACCGGTATCACTGGCCAATACCTGTTCGGCGACTCCATGCTGGTAGCGCCGGTCACGACGCCGCTCGATCCGCTTCACCAGTTATGCCAGGAAAGCAGTGTGGATCCCGGAGGGGCAATGGATGGAGTGGAGCACGGGCACCCGTTTCCTGGGTCCGGAGGCCATCGAGCGCAACTATGCGCTGGAGGAGATCCCGGTCTTCCTGAAGGCGGGGGCGATCATCCCCATGCAGCCCCAGATGAAATTCAGCAATGAGAAGCCGGTCGACCCGCTGATTCTGACTATTTTCCCCGGCGGGGCATCTTCCACGCGGTTGTATGAAGACGCTGGCAACTCCCTGGGCTATAAGAACCACGAAGCGGCCTGGACTGCGATCAGCACCGAGACTCCCGATGCCACGACCCTCAATGTCCGGGTAAAGCCGGTGGAGGGCTCCTACCCGGGAATGCCGACCGAGCGCGGGTACGAGGTTCGCCTGTTCGAGGTCTGGCCTCCGGATTCCGTGACCTTCAACGGCCGGAACATCGCTTACAACGCCGACCCTGATGCAGCCGCTGGATGGCGCTACGACGGCGACTTGCTGACCACGATCATCCGCCTGCCGAGAACAGCAGTGTCCGGTTCGGCCGAACTGACGGTGAGGATTTCTCCCGAGAAGGCGGCCAAGGCGGCCTTGCTCGATGGTGCGGTGGGACGATTGGCCCGCATCCGCCGCCTGTTCAAGGAGGTCAACAACTCCGGCCCTGACTCGCTGCCGCGCCTCGCCACCACCGGACGACGCCTCGAACTCAAGCCCGAGACGGCCCTGTCCGAACTTGCCGGCTTCGACGCTGCCAAGGAAGCGATGGCGGGTGACCTGGCCAGGACCGCCGATAATTCCTGGAGCCTCCTGTGGACGCTCCGGGTTTCGGAAACGGCGGAAAAGGTGGAAGCGGACCGTTAGGAACCTGGCAGATTTCGCCCACCATGTTCCTTAACCATTTGAATCAGGCCCGGCAAAGGGTTCATGGGGTGGGAGCGGTCAATGCCGGCCATCGAGGACCTGGGCCATAACCGCGGTCAGGCGTTTCCAGCCCTCATGCTCGGCCTTCAGTCGCTTCAGGCCGGAGTTCGTGAGCTGATAGTACTTGGCGCGGCGATTATTCTCCGACGGGCGCCACTCGGCCTCGATCCAGCCCTTTCGTTCCATCCGATGGAGCGCGGGATAGAAGGCTCCTTCCTCCACCCGGAGCGCCTCCTTCGAGAGCAGGTGAATGCGCTGGGCGATGCCCCACCCGTGCTGGGGCCCGCCTTTCAGCACCCGCAAGATCAACAGGTCGAGAGTCCCTTGGAGGAGTTCAATCTTGGACATGGCTCATTTGTTGATGACCAGCGTGGCGCGCAAGCGGACAAGGTCGGCCCGGCTTTTCTCATCGGGCGCGAAGATCAAGCCCTTTTCGATCAGCTCGGCGGCTTGGGCGTCGTAGTCACCTTGGGCGCAGACCAGCGCCGAACGATAAGCCAGGCGGGTGTCTCGGGGAAAGCGCGCGACGCCCTCGACGATTCTACCGATATCCACGTCGTCGGGTTTCGCCTCACAGTGTTCCCAGGTTGCGATCATCAGATTAAAGATGTCGAGGGGGGAGGAAGACCGCATTGCCGTTGAGAGGGGCTCGAGGATCGATGCGGCCTGTTCGGCGCTGAGTTTGCCCTGCGATCCCAGAGGCTTGGCCATGGCTTCCGCATAGCGTAATCCGGCGAGCACCACATAGGCTCGCGGCCGCACCGCTCCGGTCTTCACCGCCTTTTCGAGAAATTCGCGCGCCTTGCCATCATCGCCGGTGTCGTGCTCGTACAGCCCGCAGACTGCCAGCAGTCCCGGATCGCGGATCCGGGCGGCCGTCACGACGAACGGTTCCAGGGCAACGACCCGGCCAGGAGCGGAATTGTGCGCCGGTTGGGCCGGCGGCGCCGCGGGGCGCGTGGAGTCGGCATCGGGCGCAAAGCCGTTGTCATTCTTGTAGGCGCGCAGCAACATTCGCCCGGCCGTGAACAGGAGTTCCGTGCTCAGGTCCGGGTCCTTCTTTCGCAGCGCGATCCCTTGCATTCTGAGCCAGTCACCCAGAATTCGTCCGATCTGGTCCGCCGTGGCCGTCTTCAGGTCTGCCTCCGGAAAACTGGACGGGATGTACAAATCAACGGTGTTTGGCTGGGCGAGGACCACCTTGAGAAATGCGGCCAGCTTTTCTTCCATCGCCGCATAGCCAAAGCCGAAGCAGTCGGTGAAGACCTGTTCGTTGAGGGGCTCCCGTCGCGCGCGCCGAACCAGCTCCAGAAAGGCGTGCGCCATGACCGGGTCGTCATGCCCGGGCCCCGTCAATCCCCACCGCACAAAAAGTCCGGCCTCCGACTCCCACAGGGGCAGGCTCTCATCCGCGGGTCGCGTCCCGGTGAACAGCTCGCGGAGAGGCGGGATCGGCAGCCTCAGCTTCTGGTCCTTCTTCGACTTCTTATCCTTCTCGAGCAGGGCCAGGAGCCGCTGGGTTTCGTCGAGCGACACCCAAAGCGTGCCCGGACCCTCCACATTCCGAATCACTCCCTCATACACCACCGGCATGAAGCTTTGCCGGAAAACGCCGCAGTCTTTTCCCAGCAGGCCGGCCAGCAGCCATGGCGGCAGCGCGGGGGTGCAATGCGCAAGACGGTCGAGGCTGATTGTGCTGTTCGCGGGGACGGCAGTGTCGACTTGATAGACGTTCGTGTTGGTGGCAATGGCATCGTCGTCGTGGGCTTCGAACCGGCCCGTCCAAACCTTGGCTTTGTCAGAGAGTTCGCCCCAGGTCAGCGCGTCGACCGGCGAACCGAACTCGAGCGGCTGCGCATGAAGGCGGTTGGTTCCGACCGTTTCCAGGTTCGTGTCGTCGATGATGACCAGGTAGGGCACGGGAGGCTGCGGGAGCCACTCCTTCGGCAGCACGGCGTCCTCGATCATTTGGCCTCGTTGAAACGCATCGAGCAGCCAATTGGTTGCCTCGTCCGAGGCCCGGGAGAGGACTTCGAACCCGGGGACAGTCCCGTACCGCCACGGATTCTTTTCAATGCGCGCCGCCGAGACCACGAAGCGCTGCATCATGATCACCCGGTCGGATGGACCCGTGGCCGGATCGCCGCCCGGGCCGGCGCGGGCGGCGGCATGGGCGTTGGTCGCGACCGCGCAGCCCAACGCAAGAGCACCGGCCAGGCGGAGCCGCGGTCGGATCGAGTGGTCAAGAATCCCGCGGAAGAGTTCGGGTTGGAGCATGAAATCCTCCCTGGAGGCTGTCCGAAAAGTCGGTTGATCCTCGATACTGCGGCGCCACCGTAGGGGCGCGATCTTGTCGCGCCCTCGAAATGGGCGCAGCAAGCCTGCGCCCCTACGGTTCTTGCCGGACTTTTCGGACAGCCTCCAGTGCGTTTAGGGATATCGCCGGCCTCCCCTAAATAGGCAAGGGGAAAGCATCTGTCCAGTCGTTCAGCCGCCGGGGTCCTTTATTCTGGCGTGGGAACCTGTTGCGCCCGCGTGTGACGTGCCAAATCAGTGATACGACCGTATCACAGAAATGGCAGCGGTTTGGCTCGCCCAAACAAAAGACCATGCGTCCAACCGCCGGAGTCCGGCTCAACGGGTGGCCGCGGTCGGGCCCAGGAGTTCGCGAAACAGGTCGCAGAAGGGCCCGCGCTGGTTCACGTTCACGCTCAGGCCGGCCGCCGCCGTGAATTCAAGGAACCTCCGCGTCTGCCCGTCGTAACGCGGCCAGACGGGGAGGCCGGGGCCGTTCGGATCGCCCGTCCGCGCAAAGTTCGTCCAGTAAGTTTGGATGGCCGCCGAGAGCCGGTGGTCCGCCTCCTGGAAATCGCCGGCCTGGCTGCCTTTCGCGTACAGATTCCCGAAGACGTAAGGCAGATCGCTCGAATGGCCCGTCTGCGGCCGCGGCGGGATGGCGCGATCGAACTGGTACTCCCACGTGGGATTGCCTGCCGCCGCCTGGCATTCTCCCTCGAGCACGCTGGCAAAGTGAAACTGGTCGCCACCCCACTGCTCGGCGAGGTCGCCGAAAAGAGGGTCAGCCGCCGCCGGCCGACCCGGATCCCCCGGGCAGTAGAGCGCGAGGGCCTTGGGGGCGAGCGGCCCGAACGCGGTCTGAATCTGACTTCTGATTTCATCGACCGAGCCGGGCGCGGGAAACTCGATGGCGGCGCTGCCGATGATCAGCGGCACGCGCAGGCTGCGCCCGGTGGCCAGAACCTTTTCGGGCGGCGAGGGGAAGACCCAGCCGTCGATGTTGAGGACAGCGCCGCCGTTTCTCGCGGCGAATTGCAGGACTTCGGCGGTCGGCAGCGAACGCAGTCGCCGCAGGCTGTCCGCGCCGGTCGCGCCCAATCCTCCGGCCACCCGCAGCCCCGCTTGTTCGGCTTGCGCCTGGGTCGCGGTGGGCGATCCGAGCAGCAACGAACCGCTTTCCACGATCGCGCGATGGAACAACCCGCCGGCCCGGGGAGAGGTCAGGAGCGCGACGATATCAAAAGCGCCCGCGGATTGGCCGAAGACCGTGACATTATCCGGATTGCCTCCGAATCGGGCAACGTTGGCGCGCACCCATTCGAGGGCCGCAATCTGGTCCATGATTCCGTAGTTTCCCGAGGCGTGGTGCGGTGATTCCCGCGTCAGCTCGGGATGGGCGAAGAAGCCGAAAATGCCGACCCGGTATTCGATAACCACGAGGACCACGCCGCGCCGGATGAGCGCGGCACCATCGTAGAGCGGGTCGGACCCTCCGGCTCCGGCGATGTTGGCGCCGCCGTGGATCCAGACCATAACCGGCAGCCGGGCGGGTGTTTGGCCGGCCGGAGTCCAGACGTCGAGATACAGGCAGTCCTCGCGGCTGGCGGTGGCGAACGAGTCATTCCACCCCAACGACGCCTGGGCGGCCGGCGGCCCTGAATCCGCTGCGTCGCGCGTCCCGCTCCAGGGGATGACCGGCATCGGCTCGCGCCAGCGCAAGTCTCCGACCGGGGGCTGCGCAAAGGGGATGCCCTTGAACACGGCGCCCCGACCATCGGGCAGCAAGCGCCCGCGGATCTGTCCGCCCGTGACGGTGACCACCGGGGCGGGGTCCGCCGCCCGGGCGGAGAAGGCCGCGGCGGCCGCCAGCAAAAGGCCGCACGTCACGACCAATCGGATACAACTCTCCGTCCAAGCCAGGACCGGCCTGACCCGGAGGGACGGAGGCGCGACGGGATTTCGACCCGGGAGCAGGAAACGGTGCATCGTGATTGGCACCACCGTGCGGAAACGCTGCGGGGCGTCAAGGCCGGGGCGAGTTGGGAAAGCGCGTCCGCCAGTCCGCCCTATTGACCGATGGCGAAAATCGGCGTTCTATCAGGGCCGGCCGGGAATCTGGCGCCCCGATCGTGTCCCGCCCGGCCGCGAAATCTCGATAAACCTCCCCATGTCTCGCGCAATCCTGCCGCTCAGCCTTTTCTCTCTGCCACTGGTTCTCGGCCTCACCGGCCTGGCCGCGCCGGCTGAGGTTACCCCGGTTTACCGGGATCCCGCCCAGCCGGTCGAGGCGCGCGTGAGCGATCTGCTGCGGCGCATGACGCTCGAGGAAAAAGTGGCGCAACTCCAATCCTGCCTGGTGACGGACCCAAAGGCGTTCGACGAACAGGGCAACTTCTCGGGCGGCGCCGACGCCGAGAACCTTTTCAAGGGGGCGGGCTCCGTGTGGCCCGGGGTGCGTCCCCCGGCCGGGGCTGCGCCAAACGACCGACTCTTCCGGGATCCGCAGCTGATGGCGCGGCGGCTCAACTCCCTGCAGAAATACATGAGGGAGAAAAGCCGTTTGGGGATTCCGCTATTCAATTTCTCCGAGGCGCTGCACGGCTACATGGCGTCGGGCGCCACGAGTTTTCCCCAGGCCATCGCCCTGGGCAGCACCTGGGATCCCGCCCTGGTGGAGCGCGTGTTCACCGTAGCGGCGCTGGAGGCCCGCGCCCGCGGCGTGCACCAGGTCCTCAGCCCCGTGCTCGACCTGGCCCGCGATCCCCGGTGGGGCCGGTTCGAGGAGTGCTATGGCGAGGATCCCTACCTGGTGTCCCGGATCGGCCTGGCGGCGATCTTCGGCCTGCAGGGCAGGGGAGAGGCCATCGGCGACCAGCATGTGGCCGTCACGTTGAAGCATTTTGCCGGCCATGGCCAGCCGGAGGGCGGCCGGAACATCGCCCCGGTGAATTACTCGGAACGCGAGTTTCGCTCCAATCATCTCTACCCGTTTGAAATGGCGGTGAAAGTGGCCCATGCCCATTCGCTTATGGCCTCCTACAACGAGTGGGATGGCGTGCCGAATCACGTCAATCACCACCTGCTGACGGACATTCTCCGGACGGAATGGGGCTTCGATGGCTTCGTCATGAGCGATGGTGGCGGAATGGAGGTGGTCTATGAGAACCATCTCGCCGCGGCCAATGCCGCCGAAACGGGAATCCTGTGTATCGAGGCCGGGCTGGATTATGATCTGGGCGGCAAGGGCCGGTGTTTCTCCACTCTGGCCGAGGAAGCAAAGGCCGGGAAGGTTTCCCTCGCGGCGATCGACCGGGCCGCCGCCGGCGTGCTCCGCGTAAAGTTCCTCTGCGGCCTGTTCGAGAACCCCTATGCGGATCCGGAACAGATCGGAAAAGTCACCAACACGCCCGAGCACAAGGCGCTCGCCCGGCAGGCCGCCACCGAGGCGATGATCCTCCTGAAGAACGAGAATCACCTCCTGCCGTTGGACGCGGCGAAGATCAAGACCCTTGCGGTCATCGGCCCCAACGCGGCCGAGATCCACCTCGGCGGCTACTCCGCCGTGCCCATGGAGGGAAGCAGCGTGTGGCAGGGGCTCAAGGATTTCGCCGCCGGCTCCTTCAACGTTCTCCATGCCGAGGGCTGCAAACTCACGGCCAATCACGCCTCGGGCTGGCGCGTGAATGAGAATCCCATTGCCAACGATCCCGCGGACGACTCGCGACTGATCGACGAGGCGGTGGCGGTGGCCGGGCGGAGCGACGCCGTGATCCTGGTGCTCGGGGAAAACGAGCTGCTCCGCCGCGAAGCATGGAGCGAGGAGCACCTGGGCGACCGCGATACGCTCGACCTGGTGGGCCGGCAGCAGGAACTGGCGCGGGCCGTCCTGGCCACCGGCAAGCCCGTGGCGGTGCTGCTCATCAATGGCGGACCGCTCGCCGTGACTTACCTGCAGGAGCACGCCCCGGCGATCGTCGAATGCTGGTACCTGGGACAAGAGACCGGACCGGCCGTGGCCGACGTGCTCTTCGGCAAGGTGAGCCCCAGCGGACGACTGACGGTCACCTTCCCGCGCTCGGTCGGTCAGCTCCCCGCCTACTACGACCACAAGCCGTCGCTATTCCGCAACTACACGCAGGCCGACTCTTCCCCGCTCTATCCATTCGGCTTTGGCCTGAGCTATGCGAGTTTCGACTACAAGAACCTCCAGGTGGTTCCCGCGAAGATCCCGCCCACCGGTTCCGCCCGGGTTACCGTCGATGTCACCAACTCCGGCACCGTGCAGGCGGACGAGATTGTGCAGCTCTACCTGCATGCGGCCGCCAGCCTTCCGACCCGGCCGGTCAAGGAATTGAAGGATTTCGCGCGGATCACGCTCGAGCCCGGCGAGACGCGCACGGTGACGTTCGAGCTGACACCGGACAAGCTAGAGGCCTTCGATCTGAACATGAAACGCACGGTGCGGCCCGGAGAGTTCGAGATCCTGGTGGGAAAATCCTCCATGGATCTGCTCCAGGGTACTCTCCGGGTCGAATAATCGGCCGGACAACTTGATGAAAGAACGGTCCGGCAATGAGTTAACCGGCCGGATGAACCGTCCGCGGAATTACGTGTCAGTTCTTTTTATTATTAGATCTCAAGCAATTTTGAAATCTTGTGGCCTCAGCCAGCGTCTATGACCATGTGAATAATAGCTGTGGCAACGTGAGGAACAACCGGATGAAAACATTCTATGGGGTTGCCGTTTTGCTCTGCGGACTGTGCGCCCTGCCGGGGCGCGCCCAACCGCCGGTTCCGCCGCCTTCGCCCGGGTATCAGTCGCTCTCGGACGAGCAATTGGACCAGCTGCTCGGGCCGATCGCCCTTTATCCCGATCCCTTGATCGCCCAGATCCTGCCGGCGGCCACCTTGCCCACGCAAGTGGTGCTCGCCGACCGTTATGTCACGGGCGGCGGCGATCCCGGCCAGATTGATCAACAGCCGTGGGAGGCCAGTGTGCAGGCCCTGGCCCATTACCCGAACGTGTTGCAATGGATGGATGACAACCTGGGCTGGACGACGCAACTGGGGCAGGCCTTTCTCAACCAGCAGCAGGACGTGATGGATTCCATCCAGCGCCTGCGCGCCTCGGCCCAAAACCTCGGCAACCTGCCCTCCACGCCGCAGCAGCAGGTGGTGATGGATGACGGCTCCGTGGAAATTCTGCCCGCCGATCCGCAGCTGCTCTATTTGCCGGAGTATGCACCGGACACGGTCTTTTTCCAAAACGGCTTTGGCGCGCCGTACATCACCTTTGGCATCGGCCTGCCCATTGGCCTCTGGTTGGACGGCGATTTCGACTGGCATCACCACCACTTGGTCGTCTGGAACCATGACGATCCGCGCCCGGCCAACTGGTGGCGGGAACGCCCCGACCAGCGCGCCGCAATGATGGATAGCCACACAACGGTCTGGCGGCCCGAGAATCATTCTGACCTTGGCGCGGGTCACGCTGGTGACCGGGGGTGGGAACGCCAGCCCTCCGTGATTCCCTCGGTCCGGATGGCCAGTCCTTCGAAACCGTCTCCCGCCCCGCCCGGCGGAGCGCCCCCGCCGCGCACTCCGCCGCGCCGGGTCTCGGCCGAAAGCGCGACCCGGCCCGCTCCGGTTCCAGTTCCGGCTGCCGCGTCCGCGCGCCGCCCGGTTTCCAATGGCGCTTTCATCGGCATCCAGAGTTCGCGCCAGACGAAGACTTATAGTGATCGCGGCCGGCAGAGCATGAAAACGGTCGCGGCTTCGAAGCCGGCTTCTCATCCGGCCCCGTCTTCCAATGGCGGTGGTGGCGGCCAGCGTGATTCCGATGCAAAAAAGCGTTGAACGTTTATCCTCATGACCTTCCCGAATCTATTGCCACCGTTGACACTGAACCGGTTGTTTCCATGGCGCCGGACGGCAACCTCGGCCTCCGCCCTTTTCCTCGCCCTGCTCCTGCCGGCCTTGCCCGGACGCCTGCGGGCCGCCGGTGAGCAGGCGTTCGGTTCGCCGGACGAGGCCCTGAAGGCTCTGATCGCGGCGGCGGCGAATCACGACACGACCGCCCTGCACGCGATCTTTGGGCCGGAAGGCCACGATCTGGTCTCGCCCGATGTGGTCCAGGCCACCGCGGAGTTCCAACGGTTCGTGCAACGCCTGCAGGAAAAGACGCGGCTGAACACCGACTCCGATTCCAGGGTCACGCTGGAATTGGGCGCGGATGCCTGGCCGTTCCCCATTCCGCTGGTGCAGCAGGATGGTCATTGGTTCTTCGATACGAAGGCGGGCCGGGCGGAGATCCTCAACCGCCGCGTCGGCATGGATGAACTCGGCGCCATTGACGTCTGCCATGCGTATGTGGAGGCCCAGCGCGAATACGCCAGCCAGGACCGGCTGGGCGACGGAGTTCTGGCTTACGCCCAGTTCCTGCACAGCACCCCGGACCAGCACGACGGGCTGTTTTGGCCGGCGAAACCGGGCGAAAACGCTGAGCCCGCTGGGGCCCCTCGTCGCCGCGGCCCGCGTGGAGGGTTATCCGCGCGCGGCGAAGATGTTGAATGACGAACAGGCGCCGTACCACGGCTACTTTTTCAAGATCCTGACGCGCCAGGGCGAGCACGCGCCGGGCGGCCAGCATGACTACATCATCAATGGCCGGATGATCGCCGGCTTTGCCCTGGTCGCCTGGCCGGCGGCCTGGGGCAATACCGGAGTGATGACTTTCATCGTCAATCAGCAGGGGAAGGTCTACCAGTGCAATCTCGGCAGCCAGACCGCGCAGATCGCCGGGGCGATGACCGAGTTCGATCCCGACAGCCCATGGGCGCCGGTGCCCTGAAGACCCTCCGGGGGTGTGTGACTGGAATCTGGCCTGGGAGGGATGCATGCAGCTGAATGTAGGGCCGGCGCTCGTCGCCGTGCCGCGGATTGCAGGATGCGGCGTGCCGGCAAGCGGCAGCCCTACAGGGTTATTGCAGGGTCGAAGCTTGTCGGCAGACCATTTTTCTGCTTAGGCCAGATTCCAGTCACGCGCCCATCCTCCGGGCCGGGGACAGGTCCCACTTGAATTGGCCTTAGTCCTGGGCATCATATCCGGAGCACTTTCCTCCGGTAATGTTGGCCGGCGACAGTCAAACTCCGAAGCGCCGGGTGGCCGCGTCCGGTTGGCAGACTGAAGCAGTTGTTCGCCGCGGTCATCGCGTCAGAGACCTTCAATCCGAATTGCCCATGCATCAGACGACGGACTCATTCCTGCGCCGCTGCGGCGGTTTCGCGCTCGGTGGCGGTTTGATCTTTGGCGCCGTGGCGGCGATGGCCCAGGCGCCGAATCCGGAAACCTCCGTGGGCGACCCGGTCCGCGGGAAGGCGCACTTCCAGGAGAGCTGCGCGCTGTGCCATGCCACCGGCCCGGAAAAACAGGCGACCGCCGGGCAGGGGCCCCTCCTTGCTGGAATCGTGGGACGCCACGCTGCCTCCCTAGGGGGCTTCGGCTACACGGCGGCGCTGCGGGCCTCCGCGCTTACGTGGGACATTGCCACCCTGGACCGGTTTCTGGCCGGCCCGCAGGTTTTGGTTCCAGGAACGGCGATGCTGGCCTCAATTGCGGACGCAACTGATCGCAGGGATATTGTGGCCTATCTCGAGACGTTGCCCCGCCTGGAGGCCGGGGCGGGAGCGGCGGCGGCCGGGCCGGTCGTCACGCCGGCCGCCGGCCGGCCCGATGCCGGCGATTGGCGCAATGACGCTCCCGGCATCCGGCACTCGATCTCGCTCCAATCGCTGCCCGCCCCTTATGCCACGGCCTCGGCCGGAAACCCGCCCGAAGTCGTCAAGCGGCCGGCGAACGCCGACCTGGAGGTTCCTCCGGGCTTCTCCGTTCAGCTGTTTGCCTCGGGCCTGTCCGGACCCCGGCTGCTGCGCGTCGCGCCCAACGGCGATATCTTCATCGCGGAGACCCGCAGCGGCCGCCTCCGCGTGTTCCGGGCCCGGGACGGCGCCGACCGGCCTTCGCAAGCAGAGGTCTTTGCGGACGGCCTCAGCGGACCGTTTGGGATCGCGTTCTATCCGCTGGGTCCGGATCCCCGGTGGATTTACTTGGGCAACCTCAATTCCGTGGTTCGCTTCGCCTATCGCAATGGCGACCTCAAGGCGCGCGGTCCCGCCGAGGTAATCCTGCCCAGCCTGGCCGGGTCCACGGGCGGGCATACCACGCGCGACGTCGCGTTCTCCCTGGACGGACGGCGCATGTTTGTCTCGGTCGGTTCCGGGTCGAACGTCGCGGAAACGATGCCGGTGAAGTCTCCGGCCGAAATCCAGCTTTGGGAAACCGCGCAAGGTTTGGGCGCGGCCTGGAGTTCCGAGGCGCGGCGGGCCGACATCCTGGCGACTGATCCCGCAGGTCACTCGCCGGTGCGGATCTTTGCGACCGGAATCCGCAACGCGGTCGGGCTGGCCGTGGATCCCGCCACCGGACAGCTCTGGGCATCGACCAATGAGCGCGACGGCCTGGGCGACGACCTGGTGCCGGACTACCTCACCCACGTGCGGGAAAGCGGGTTTTACGGCTGGCCGTGGTATTACCTGGGCAACCATGAAGACCCGCGCCACGCGGGGGAAAGGCCGGATCTGGCCGGCCGGGTCGATGTTCCCGACGTGCCGTTGCAGTCCCATTCGGCTCCCTTGCAGATGGTATTCTATGCGGCCACGGCGGGGCCGGCGGTGTTTCCGCCGGAATACCGCGGCAACATTTTCGCGGCTTTTCACGGGTCGTGGAACCGAAGCGTCCGCACCGGCAGCAAAGTCGTGCGCCTGCGGTTGCAGAACGGTGTTCCAACCGGTGGCTACGAGGATTTCCTGACCGGGTTCGTCATCGACAACGGTCACGTGTGGGGCCGGCCGGTGGGGGTGGCGGTGGCCCGCGACGGCGCGCTGCTGGTGACTGACGACGCCAACGACACCGTCTGGCGGATCGCCTACCAAGGTCCCGGCGGCGGGCGATAACACCGCGAAGAGCGTGAGCTGCGACCTCGGGTTCTAAAACACTTCGGCGGTGCAGTTACCGAGAGAGTTGAGGTGACTGCGCTA
>CAVRNM010000123.1:0-16270 GCA_963722225.1 uncultured Verrucomicrobiae bacterium | reverse complement strand
GTGTTGTGCTGACCTGGTTCAGTTGCGTGTTGCTCCAAGCCCCCGGCGTGCGGGCCAGCCAGTAGGCGACCTCGCGGTCGATCCGGCCAATGCTCTGCTCCAGATTTCGGTAGAGGCCCACCAGTTGGGCCAGGCTCTGCTACAGCATCGCGGTTTGCTCGGGGGCCGGTGGGAGGACCCGCTTGGCTAATTGCTTGAGCTGATCGGCCTTCTCGGGGGCTTGCGTGACGCCGCGCCGGCCCAGCCATTGGGCCAGGGCTGGGCGCGGTCGGCGCCCGAGTTGGGCGGGGCTGAAACGATCCTCCATCAATTCCAGGCTGGCTCGACCAAAGGGCTCCAGACCACTCTGGTCGGCCGAGAGAAAACCCGGAAAGAGCCGGTCCACGTAGCTGTGGATGCGGTTGGAAATCGCCGTGCGCATCCGCACCAGCTTGTCCCGGTCGCGGGTGGCGATCCGCAGATTGGGGTAGGCTTGGGGCAGATCGCGGACCGACTCGCCCCGCCGATGCAGACAGCAGCGGGCAATGCCTAACAAATCCAGCGAGTCGCTGGAGGCCTGGAAATTGTCCCGCTGTTGCTTGGCTTCCCACGCGTTGACTCGCACCACCAGGAACTGCTCCCGGCGCAACTGGCGCACAAAGTTCTCGGCATAAGAGGGGTAATCCTCGCCACCAAAGAACACGTGCTCGCCACGCACCTTCCGGGATTGGGCGCAGGCCCGAACCTCCCTCAGCAACTGGGCCGCCCCTGGGGCGGTGTTCGCCACGGCAAAGCTGGATTTTAACAGATCGCCCAGACCATTGCAGATCAGGGCCGTATGCTGGGCTTTGGCATAGTCCAACGCCACGCACAGGACCTTGGCGGGATTATGCTTGGCCAATGTGGAAAGCAGGAACACTGGAACGCCATTGGGCAATGCTCGGCCCATCCTTGGTTAACTGCCATGCTGGATGCGACTTCCTGAGTTCCTGATTTCCACATTACCCCTCGTGCCCGACATCATCTGCCTCCCAGCGATGATTCCGCTTGGACAGCAGCCGAGGGCAGGGTTATCGCTCGTCATCAACCCGCCTTCCTATGCAAGTCGTTCATGTCTCTGTTCACGTCAAACCCGGGTGCGTGGAGGCCTTCAAGGCTGCGAGCCTGGAAAACGCCCGTCAATCGGTCCGCGAACCCGGCATCGCCCGGTTCGACGTCGTCCAACAGGAGGACGATCCGACGCGCTTCGTTCTCGTCGAGGCCTACCGCACTGCCGCGGCGCCCGCGGCGCACAAAGCGACCGCCCATTACCAGCTTTGGCGCGATACCGTCGCCCCGATGATGGCGGAGCCCCGCACGAGCGGGAAATTCGCCAACGTCTTTCCCGACGACGCCGGTTGGTGAGGCCCGCGGTTGCCAGCAACCGGGTTTTCCGGAACGGCCGCGATTCCGCGGAACTGGCGAACGCTCCCGCAGTTTCCACTTTCCAGGGGGCGCTGCGCCCCTAAGGATTCGGGCGGGCTGCCGCCCGAATCCTATGCACTTCGATTTCGCCACCGCTACCCGCATTCGGTTCGGCCCCGGCACGCTGCGCGAGGTCGGCACCGCCGCGCGCGAATTTGGGCGCCGCGCCTTTGTGGTCACCGGCCGCGAGGGGCGCCGCGCGGAGCAGTTGCTCGATCTGCTCGCTGCCGAGGGCATCGCCGCCACCACGTTTGCCGTCGCCGGCGAACCAACGGTCGACGCGGTCATCGCCGCCACGGCCGAGGCGCGCCGCCAGCATTGCGAGCTGGTCATCGGTCTCGGCGGGGGCAGCCCGATCGACGCGGCGAAGGCCGTTTCCGCGCTGCTGACTAATCCGGGCGATCCGTTCGATTATCTTGAGGTCGTTGGGCGGGCGCAGCCGCTGACCAAGCCCGCCGCCCCTTGCATCGCCATCCCCACCACTGCCGGCACCGGTGCAGAGGTGACTCGCAACGCGGTCCTCACCTCGCCGGCCCGTCAGGTCAAGGTCAGTCTGCGCAGTCCGCTCATGCTGCCCCGCCTGGCGCTCATCGACCCGGAATTGACACTAAACCTCCCGCCTGGGCTGACGGCGAGCACCGGTCTCGATGCGTTGACCCAGTTGATTGAGCCTTACGTGTCCAGCCGGGCCAATCCGCTGAGCGACGGGTTCTGCACCGAGGGGATCCGGCTCGTCGCCCGCGCATTGCGAACCGCCTTTCAGGACGGTTCAAACGCCGCTGCCCGCGAGGATATGGCGCTGGCCAGCCTCCTGGGCGGGCTCGCGCTGGCCAATGCCGGTTTGGGGGCCGTCCATGGTTTCGCTGCTCCCATCGGCGGCATGTTCTCGGCGCCGCACGGGGCCGTGTGCGCCGCTTTGTTGCCTCACGTCATGGCGGCCAATCTGCAGGCGGCGCATCTGCGCGCGGCCAGCGGCGAGATCTTCAGCCGCTATGCCGGAATTGCGCGACTCCTGACCGGGGATCCCACGGCCACCCCTGAAGATGGTGTGCGCTGGGTCCGCGGCCTCGTCGCCGAATTGGACATTCTGCCGCTGCGCAGATCCGGCGTCACTGCCGAGTCGATCCCGGTGCTCGTAGAAAAGGCCGCCCAGGCCAGCAGCATGAAGGCCAATCCCCTGCCGCTCACGCCGGATGAACTCACGGCCATCTTGCAGGCCGCCCTCTGAGGCTATCCGAAACCCCGCGAATGAACGTAGGGGCGCAGGCTCGCTGCGCCCATCTTCGAGGGCGCGACAAGATCGCGCCCCTACGAATCCGGCTCTTCCATGGGTTTTCGGATAGCCTCAAGATCATTTTAATAAATTTCTCGGCTGCAAATTGCAGACCAGAAAGCGCAAGATTCAACCAAGGTGCGACCAAAGGGGTATTTGGAACGACCTGACCATGTGGAAGGCAGGAAAGCTGGTCCATCCGGTGACGACTTGTCGCGCTGTTTTCTCCGACCTCGGTTCCCGGGTTCCTGAGTTCCACATTGCCAATTTGGCCCGCAGGGTTCGCGTGCCCGGAGAGGGAATCTGGTTCCCGCGGCCACATGGTTTTCTAAACCGCTCTGAGCCAATCACGCCGCTGCCGCCCTACTTCGTGATCACGCCCTCTTGCTGCAGCTTCGCGACCTTGGGCTTGATGACGATCCGGCAGTAGCCTGCGGTGGGATTCTTCGCGAAATAGTGCTGGTGGTGTTCTTCCGCCGCGTAGAACGCCGTCAACGGGACGACCTCCGTCATGATCGGATCGGAATAACCTGCCTGCGCCGCCGCCTTGGATTTCTCGGCCGCACTCTTCTGGGTCTCGTCGGTATAGAGGATGATCGACCGGTATTGAGTCCCCTCATCGGCCCCCTGGCGGTTAAGCGTGGTCGGATCATGCGCATTAAAGAACACCTCGAGCAACTTCGCGTAGGTGGTCACCGTTGGATCGAATTCGATGCGGACGACTTCCGCGTGCCCGGTGGTGTCGGTGCAGACATCTTCATAGGTCGGATTCTTCGTGTGGCCGCCGGCGTAGCCGCAGACCACCGATTTCACCCCCGGCACATGGTCGAAGACCGCCTCCATGCACCAGAAGCATCCGCCGCCAATGACCAGTGATTCCGTTCGAGTTTCCATGGGTTTCTTCTCCTCGGCTACGCGTGGAGCCGCCACCTTTTCACGCACGCACCCGGCTCCGCACGAAAGAAAGGTGCCTCCCGCCAGCACGGCTGATAGCGCGATCAAAAGTTTCATGATACCACGGAGACAGAAATCACCTTCGGCATTATCGCAAGGCGCCGGACTAGCTCGGGATCATGTCGTCAAACTAGAGTCTGTCCCTGAGTGGTCGCGGGAAAAGGTGGCGCGCGTTGTCCCCAACGCGCCCAAAGCGTCGTGTGGACAAGCCGCTCCACCTCACTCGTATCGTTGCAGACTCAGATCGGCAGACTTAACCACGATCTCCCATTTCCAAGCCCAACGCGGCGAGGGCGTTTCATCCCCACGCCAGGCCGGTCCTCACCCCCGCGTCAGATGGCGGTATTTGATCCGGTGGGGGCGGTCGGCATCGTGCCCTTTGCGACGCCGGAAATCCTCCAGGTAGGCGGAATAGTTCCCCGGGAACCAATGCACCTGGCTGTCGCCCTCGAACGCGAGAATGTGCGTGGCCACCCGGTCCAGAAACCAGCGGTCGTGGGCGACAATGACCGCACAGCCGGCAAACGTCTCCAGCCCTTCCTCCAGGGCGCGGATGGAATTCACATCGAGGTCGTTGGTCGGTTCGTCGAGCAGGATGACATTGGCCCCCGTTTTCAGCAGGCGCGCCAGATGCACGCGGTTGCGCTCGCCGCCCGACAGCCCGCCGACTTTCTTCTGCTGGTCGGTTCCGATAAAGCCAAACTGGGCACAGTAGGCGCGGGAATTCACCGTCCGCCCTCCCAGCTCCAGCAACTCCTGCCCGCCGCTGATCGCCTCCCAGATGGTCGCTCCATCCGGCAGCGAGTCCCGCGATTGATCGACATGGGCCAGCTTCACCGTGTCGCCAACCCGGACGGCGCCGGCATCGGGCTTCTCCGCGCCGGTGATCAGCCTGAACAGCGTGGTCTTGCCCGCGCCATTCGGGCCGATGACCCCGACAATTCCTCCCGGCGGCAGCGAGAAATTCAGGTTCTCGAAGAGCAGGTTCTCGCCATAGGCCTTGGCCACGCCCGCCGCCTCGACAACGAGCCGGCCCAGCCGGGGACCGGGTGGAATGACGATCTCGAATTCCCGCTCCTTCTCGGCCACGTTTTGCTGCAGCATCGCCTCGTAGGCATTGATGCGCGCCTGGCCTTTCGCCTGCCGCGCCTTCGCCGACGAGCGGATCCACTCGAGTTCGCGTGCCATGGCCTTCTGCCGGCGGTCCTCCGTGCGCAGCTCGATCGCCAGCCGCCGTTGCTTTTGTTCGAGCCACGACGAGTAGTTCCCCTTCCACGGGATCCCGTGGCCATGGTCGAGCTCAAGGATCCAGCCCGCGACGTTGTCCAGGAAATAGCGGTCGTGCGTCACGGCAATCACGGTCCCCGCATAACGCTGCAGGTGCTGCTCCAGCCACTGCACGGTCTCGGCATCGAGGTGGTTGGTCGGCTCATCGAGGAGCAGGATGTCGGGCTTTTGCAGCAGCAGGCGCGCGAGCGCGACGCGACGCCGTTCGCCGCCGGAAATGACGCTCACCGGCGTCTCCGGCGGGGGGCACCGAAGCGCGTCCATCGCCTGTTCGACCTGCGCCGCCACATCCCATGCGCCGAGGCGCTCGATCTCGTCCTGCAGTTCACTCTGCCGCTGGGCGACCTGGTCCTTCGCGGCGTCGTCCGGCGCTTCGCTCAGCGCATCCCAGGTCGCGTCATAGGCGGCGACCAGGTCGGTCAGCGGCTTCACTCCCTCCTCGACGCATTGGCGCACCGTCTTGGCCGGGTCGACCCGTGGCTCCTGTTCAAGCAGGCCCACCGCGTACCCCGACTCGAAATGGACGTGGCCGTCATAGTCATGGTCGAGCCCGGAAAGAATCCGCAGCAACGAGCTTTTGCCCGAACCGTTGAGGCCGAGCACGCCGATCTTCGCACCGTAGAAGAACGACAGACTGATGTCGCGGAGGATCTGCTTTCGTTCGATCGCCTTGGAAACGGCGATCATGGAGAATATGATTTTGGGCTCTTCCGGCTTCGGCATGCGTGTGCCCAGCCATATCCATCGCCGCGCGCCGCGCAAGCCGTCTCCAGGTTATCCAGAGCCTCTCGGACGGACCCGCTGGTCGAGCGGGCGAGCGGATCTCGGCCCGCTTGCCCGCTCGACACCACCGTCGGTAAGTCCAGAATACGTCCGGCTCCTCAAATTATGAAAAAATACCTCGTCGAATTCATCGGCACATTCTTCCTGGTCTTCACGGTGGGCGCGGCGGTTCGTTCCGGCGCTGCGCTGGCTCCGGTCGCGATTGGTTCGATTCTCATGGTCATGATCTTCGCCGGCGGGCACATCTCCGGCGGGCATTTCAACCCCGCCGTCACTTTCGCCGTCTGGTTGCGCGGAAAATGCGACGCGAAAGACGTGGGGCCCTACTGGATCGCCCAGTTGCTCGCCGGGCTGGTGGCGGCGCTGCTCGTCGTCGCCATCTTCGCCAAACCCGCCCTGGCGGAACTGCATCCCACCCGAGCGTCGCTGGTCGTTGAGTTTCTGTTCACGTTTGCGCTGGCCTGGGTGGTGTTGAATTCGGCCACCGCCAAGGGCACGGCCGGCAATTCGTTCTATGGCCTGGCCATTGGCTTCACGGTCCTGGCGGGCGCGGTGTCGGTGGGCGGAGTTTCCGGCGGAGCTTTCAACCCGGCGGTCGGCCTCGGCGTTTTCCTGATGGGCCTGGCGAACCTGCATCAGCTCGCCGTTTACCTGGTCGCCGAACTCCTCGGCGGGGCGGTGGCGGCCTTGGCGTTCAAGGCGACGCACGAAGTCGGAGAATAGTGAAGGGGTGCATCTGCCGATTGACGGTGATTCCGAGCCTTGTCCGAATGTGGCGCAGCCATCCCTGGCTGCATTCGGTTGCAGGCTGGAAGCCTGCGCTACGAAACGCGACCGCGCATTCATCACCGATAGCGCAGGCCTGCTCGCCTGTTTTACCGTCAATCGGGAGATGCGCCCATAGCGAAGGACCTCCAATTGCCACCTTGACAGCGCCCGCTTCTTCGCCCTTCTTCATCGCTCCCTCATGAATCCTTCCGGCACAACGACGCTCTTGTCACTCGGCCTAGCTCTCGTTGTCGTTGTCGTTGCGCTCGGGCGCACACCGCGAGGGCTTTGATCGCCAAGCAGACTTTGCCCCCTCCGGTGTCGCACCGGAGGGGGCTTTTTTTTGGCCTCCGCCGGATCGCGCCACGGGAGCGGGCTCGCATCGCGAACCACCATGAAGATCACCGGCGCCAACCTCTTGCGGACCCTGCTCGAACGGCAGGGCATCCGCACCATCGCAGGCATCCCCGGCGGGGCCATCCTGCCGTTCTACGACGCGCTGCACCGCAGCCCCATCCGTCACATTCTCACGCGCCATGAACAGGGCGCGGGGTTCATCGCCCAGGGCATGGCCCGCGTCACCGGCAAGGCGGCCGTGTGCCTGGCCACATCCGGGCCGGGCGCCACCAACCTTTTGACCGCAATCGCCGACGCCCGGCTCGATTCCGTGCCCCTCGTCGCCATCACCGGCCAGGTCGCCCAGTCGTTGATCGGCACCGACGCCTTTCAGGAGGTGGACACCTATGGTCTCACCCTGCCGGTCACGAAACACAATTCCCTCGTGCGGCATCCGGCCGAACTGCTGGAGATCGTGCCGCTCGCCTTCCAATTGGCGGAGTCGGGCCGTCCCGGGCCGGTCGCGCTCGACGTGCCCAAGGATGTCCAGAACGCCACGCTCGATGTGAATGATTGGCCCGAGCCGGGCCGCCCGGTGCCGGCGCCGCCGTGTGCCGATGACCTCATCGAGTCCCTCGCCCGCCGCCTCTCCGCCGCCCGGCGTCCCGTGCTCTATCTCGGCGGCGGCGTCATCGCCTCCGGTGCCACTGACCTCGCGCAGGCGCTCGCCCACCGGTTGTCCGCTCCGGTGGTGTGCACGCTCATGGCCCTCGGCGCCGTGCCGCCCGATGATTCGCTTTATATGGGGATGCTGGGCATGCACGCCGCCAAGGGCACAAATTTCCTGCTCGAGGAGGCCGATCTGCTGCTCGCGATCGGAGCGCGCTTCGACGATCGCGCCACCGGCAAGGTAGCCGAGTTCTGCCCGCACGCCACGATCGCCCACATCGACATCGACGCGGCGGAGATCGGGAAGATCAAGCCCGCCTTCCACTCGCTGGTCGGCGACGCCGCCAACATCCTCGCCCGTTTGTTGCAGCGCCTGCCGCCGCAACCACGCCCCGCGTGGCGCGCGCGCGCGGCCGAGCTCCAGGCCGCCCATCGGTTGTCCGCTCCGCCGCGTGCGGACGAGCCGTTGCACCCGGTCAATCTCTGTCGATTCCTCGGCGAAATCCTCCCGCCGGACACGATCGTCACAACGGATGTCGGCCAGCACCAGATGTGGATCGCCCAGGCCTATCCGGTCCGTCAACCCCGCACGCTGCTGACCTCCGGCGGGCTGGGCACGATGGGCTTCGGCCTGCCCGCCGCCATCGGCGCCGCGCTGGCAGCCCCCGGTCGCCGCGTCGTCTGCGTGAGCGGCGACGGATCGATCCTGATGAACATCCAGGAACTCGCGACGCTGGCCGAGCTCGACCTGCCTGTCGCAGTGCTGGTCTTCAACAACGCCCAACTGGGGCTGGTCCGGCAGCAGCAGGAGTTGTTCTACGGCCGGCGCTATGAAGCCGCCCATTTCACCGCCGTCCCCGACTTCGCCGCGCTGGCGCGCGCCTTCGGCATCCGCGGGTTGCGGCTTGATCCCCGGAGCGACCCGCTGTCCAAGCTCTCCGCCGCGCTCGCGGCTCCCGGTCCCTGCGTGGTCGAGATCCCCATTCACGAACAGGCCAATGTCTACCCGATGGTGCCGCCCGGCGCCGCCAACCGCCACATGCTCGCCGAACCCGAACTCGCCTCCGCCCATGCCTGAAGCAATCCTCCCCTCCGCCCGCCCCGAAACCCCGGAATCGACTTGTCATCTATTAAATGACAAACCCGCCGGGGTCAGAACCGCCGTTCTCGAACTGCGGGTGCGCAATCATCCCGGCACCATGTCGCACGTCACCGGACTGTTTGCCCGCCGCGGCTTCAACCTCGAGGCCATCGTCTGCGCGCCAGTCGGCGACGGCGCGACCAGTTCCATGCTGCTGCTGGTGTCGGACGAGCCGCGCCTGGAGCAGGTCGAGCGGCAGCTGGCCAAACTTTACGACGTCCTCACGGTCCGCCATCGCCCCGACCTCACCCGGGATTTCTTCACGCAGCTCTCACCGGTGGTCGTCAAGCCGGCTGCATCCAGTTGGATGTAGGGCGATACTAACTGCACGGATTCGGCCCATTGCGCCCTTCGCTCGGAGCGCCACGATCAACACGCAGCCGGCCGCGTGGCTTGCTCCAGCGTGGCCAGATACCAGAGCGCCTCTTCTCGCGTGGCTCCGCACATGTCCGGCAGGGGTCGCAGGCGGACACACACGGCGGGACGTTCGGGCCGGCCGAAGATCGCGCACCGATAGTCGGCGAGGAGCTGCACGCAGGCGACTCCCGCCGGCTTGCCGTCTGGCAGGCCTGGGATGGGCGACGAGATCGAGGGAGCGATGCAGCATGCGCCGCATTGGGGCCGGCATTCCATTGCCAGAGGGAAAGCCATTTTCGCCATCCGCTCAAGCCTGGCAGCAGATCCGGCCGGTTTGTCCGTCGCCCAATCGAAAAGACTCCGCCCGGCGCGGGCGCCCCACGCCGCGTCCGAGGCCTCGGCTCAGGCTGGCCAGATACGAATTGCGTCGGCTCACCGCCCGCCTGAAAAAAAGTCGTACAATTTGCTTTTTGGAGCGCACTGGGCAACATGGCCCCCTTCAGATGGCAAACCTTTCTTTAGCCGTGAACCCCAACAGGAAACACGTGTGGAAGTTCGCCCGCGCTGGCGGTTTGGACCAGGTGCGTTTCGAGACCGCCGACGACTTTCTCGATCTGGGCAATCTGGACCAGAAGCTGTGGGTCGCCCTGAGCTGTCCGACCCACGGATTGCACTTCGATGAGCGCATGCTCGCGCTGGTTGACACCGATGGGGATGGCCACATCCGCGCGCCTGAGTTGATCGCCGCCGTCCAGTGGGCCTGCCACCATCTCAAGGATCCCGCCGTGCTGGCCCAGGGTTTGGCGGCTCTGCCGTTGACCGCGATCAACGACGCCAGCGAGTCAGGCGCCCGGATCCTCGCCGCCGCCCGTCGAATCCTCCAGGCTGTCGGCAAGCCCGGCGCGGCGTCGATCACCGTCGAGGATACGGCGGACCCCGCGAAAATCTTCGGGCAGCTGGAATTCAATGGTGACGGCATTCTGAGCCCGCTGTCGCTGGGCAGCGATGCGGGTTTTCGTCAGGTTTTCGAGGAAATCATCGCAGCCATCGGCGCGGTGAAGGACCGCAGCGGCCTGGATGGGGTGGACGCCGCCATCCTCGCCAAGTTCTTCGACCAGTTGGCGGCTTATGACGCCTGGACGGCGCAGGGCGGGCAGCTGACCCTGCCGCTCGCGTCGCAGACCGCCGCCGCCTTTGCGGCTCTTCAGGCGGTGAGAACCAAGGTGGCGGACTACTTTGCGCGCTGCCAGCTGGCGGCATTCGATGCCCGCGCGGCCGCTCCGCTCAACCGGGCCGAGACCGAATTTGTCACCCTCGCCGGGCAGGACCTTTCAAGACTGGGCGAGGCCGTGGCCGCCTTGCCGCTCGCGCGGGTGGAGGCCGGGCGCGCCCTGCCGCTGGCAGAGGGCGTCAATCCCGCCTGGGCCGCGCCGCTCGCGGCCTTCCGGGCGCAGGTCGTCGAGCCGCTGTTCGGACGCGGCCGGAACACACTGACGGAAGCCGAATGGCGCGATCTGCTTGGGAAGTTTGCCTCGTTCGAGGCCCATGTGGCGGCCAAGCCCGTCGTTGCCGTCGAGAAACTTGGCAGCGCGCGCATCCGGGAATTGCTCGCTGGAAATGTTCGCGCCCGACTCGAATCGCTCATCCAACAGGATCTCGCCCTGGCCCCCGAGATCGCCGCGATTGATTCCGTGGAGCGCCTGATCCGCTACCACTGCGACCTCGGCCGGCTGCTCAACAATTTTGTTTCGTTCACCGATTTCTATGCACCCGACCGGCGGGCTCCGTTCCAGGCTGGCACGCTGTACCTCGACGGACGCAGCTGTGATTTGTGCGTTCAGGTCGCTGATCCCGGCGCCCACTCGGTCCCCGCGGCGCAAAGCAACCTCTACATCGCCTATTGCGACTGCCGCCGCGCCGACGGCGCGACCAAGAAGATCGCCGCCTGCTTCACCAAGGGGGACAGCGACTATCTGACGGTGGGCCGCAACGGAATCTTCTATGACCGCAAGGGCGGCGACTGGGATGCCACCATTGTCAAGGTGGTGGAGAATGCCATCTCGCTGCGCCAGGCCTTTTGGCTCCCCTACAAGAAGCTGGTGAAGTTCATTGAAGATCAGGCCGCGAAATTCGCCGCCGCCAAGGACAAATCTGCCGACGACAAGCTCGCCGCCGGGGTGGCCAATGCGGCGGGGGGCGGCGGGCAGCCGGCCAAGACCGAGGCGTTCGACATCGGCAAGTTTGCCGGAATTTTCGCCGCCATCGGCCTGGCGCTCGGCTACATTGGTGGGGCGGTCGCGGCGATTGTTGTCGGCTTTGTGAAGCTGGCGCCCTGGCAGATGCCCCTGGCGGTCGCCGGCGCGCTCCTGCTCATCTCCGGGCCTTCGATGCTGCTGGCCTGGCTCAAGCTCCGGCAGCGGACGCTGGGGCCGGTGCTCGATGCCACCGGCTGGGCGATCAATGGCCGCATCCGGATCAACGTTCCTCTGGGCGCGGCGCTGACCCATCAGGCCCGCCTCCCGGCCAACTCGCACCGGACGCTGAAGGATCCTTATGAGGATACCGCCGCGGCCCGGCGGCGCCGCTGGACCGCGGTCATATTCTTGCTCGTGGTGTTGGGCGCGGCGGCCTGGCTCACGCGGGGGCTCTGGTGGGGGCGCATCACCGGGGGCACTTCCCCGGTTCCCGCCGTCGCGGCGGAACTGGCCGGGCCAGGCGCGGCCAAGGCCCCGTCCGCCCAAAAACCACCGCAACCCTAGACCTCACTTTTTTGATTCCAACCACATGAAACCAAGCTCCCTCCCCCGTATCCTGATCTTCCTCGCCTCCGTGCTGCTCGCGACCGTGCGGCCGGCCGTCGCCGACACCGTGACCCTGAAGGACGGTTCGATCATTCACGGCAAGAATCTCCACGTGGCCGGCGGTATCATCACGATCACCACCAGTTTTGCCGGCGATCTGTCAATCAAGCAGGACCAGGTGGCCAGTTTCCAGACGGACGAACCGGTGTATGTGAAAACCAAGGACAATTCGGCGGTGCTCGGCAAGGTGGAGCCGAAGGATTCGAGCTTGGTCGTCGCCAACCCCAACGGCAGCTATGTCACGACGGTCGACGGCGTGAAGTCCTCCTGGGGCGCCGGAGCCGAAGACCCCGAATTGGTCGCCCTGCGCCGCCACTGGGTGTTCGAATTGACCACCGATGTCGGCGGCAAGAGCGGCAACGCTACTGGCTTCTCCGAGGCCATCGGGGCGGTGGCCACCCTCCAGTCGCCCACGGACGCCCTCAAGTTCTACGGCGCCGCCAATCACACAACGGCCAATGGCACGACGTCAGAGGATGCTTACAAAGGGGGAGTCGAGTACAACGCCTTCTTTTCGCCCGTCTTTTCCTGGTATGTCTCGACCGAGCTGATGCAGGACAACGTGAGGAATATCGCCCTCCGCTCCAGCACGCTGGCCGGCATGGGATACAACGCCATCCACTCCAAGACGGAGGATCTCCAATTCCGCGCCGGCTTTTCCTACCGCTACGAGACGTACGACACGGTTCCAGCGACGCCGAACTTCTCCTCCGCCGGTATCGATCTGGCGCTGGTTCACCGCCTCGATCTCGCGCCCTGGCTCGTCCTGCACAACAGCTTGGGCTACGTGCCGTCATTCCAGGACACCACCAATTACGTCATCGACCACGATTCGAACGTGACCATGCCCTTCGCGGGTGGCCAGGGGTGGTCGCTGCGCCTGGGCGTGACCAACGAATATGTCTCCAAGCCCGTGGGGGCGGCGAAGCGCCTGGATACGCTTTACTATCTGCGGTTCGTCTACGACGTGAAATAGCCGGACCGGCGCCGGCGTAGTTTTGCGTCGCGTTTGCCCCGGGGCGCAGTCTGAGACCCTGAGCCGTTTCGACAAGCTCAAGGCCCCGAGCATGTCGAGGGGCTTGTCGAAGGGCTTCACTGCGCCGGCCTTCGTTTCTCCGTTGCCCTGTAGGGGCGCAGCTTGACTGCGCCCTCCGGTCGTTTCGGGCGCACGCCAGGTGCGCCCCTACACGGCGATCGCACCGCACGCTCGACCGCACTGGCCCCGCCTCCGCCCGCGCTACCTTAGCTCCAGGACCACACGCGGGCCGTGGCTTGGCTCGGTGGCGCCGGCGGGCCTGGCCGCCAGAAACAACCGTTCAGGGGCGATCTTCCCCACGGTCAGAAGGTAATTTCGCACTTGCTCGGCGCGCTGGGCCGCCAGGCCGCGCAGATCGTCGGGGTTGACCTCCATCGTGTCGGCGAGGCGCGCGGGTCATTACTTCGACCGGCAACCCGGCGGCCACCGCCGCCGCCGTTGCCTTATTCAATTCCTCTGCGGCTCTCGCCTGCTTTTTCTCCTCGGCGCGACGCTCCCGCATTTTTTCAAACGTGATGACACTGACCACGCGCTTGAAAAAGCCTGGCGACGGCGCGGGAGGCGGCGGAGCAGGCGGCGGCGGTTTCGGCAGCGGGGTGCCAAACTGCGTCCCCGGGGGGAATTTTCTCATCGAAGAGCTTCTTCACCATCGCGTGTTGTTCCTCGGGCGTGAGGGTCAGTTGTTCGGGCGGCGGCAGATATTGGGATCGGCCACGCGGCGCGCCTCCCAGATTTTTCGCCGGACCAAGTCCGCGAACTTCTGCTGTTTCAACGCGTAGGTGTCGCCCGCCAGATCATAATTTCCCTCCAGATCGAGACTGAGCGCAGGTCGGTTCGTCAGCGCCTTCACCAGGGTCTGGAGTTTCCCCTCTTCTTCCGGCCGCAAAGTGGAGCTGCCGGGGGCAAATTCCTGGTAGGCGAGTTCCTCGCCGCCGCCGCCAAACATCGAACCCAACAGCGAGAAAGGCGACACCGCCGCCTTGGTCAGAAGATTCACGATCACGCGGACCACCACCTTGCTGACATGAAAGCTCGGATCGTCGAGGGCGCCTTCCACCGGCACGTCGATGACAATCTTGCCGTCCATGTCCTTCAGCAGCGCCACCCCGAGGCGCACGGGCAAGGCCGTGGCGTCGGGACTGTTGGTCGGCGCGCCAAAGGTGAACTGATCCAGCGTCACCACGTTGCTCATGTCGATCTTGCGGTCGGCCACCCTGGCCTTGATGGCGAGGAACAGTTTGCCGCGCGCGAGTTCGTAACCCGCGAATCGGCCGCTGTACGGGCTGAGCGGCTGCAGGTCGACGGATCTGACGTCGACCGTGAGATCCGCGAATTTGTTCTCGCTCAGCGGATCAAGCTTGCCCGCGATCGCGACCGGCCCGACTCCGTCAACCGTGGCCTTCAAATCGACGTCAGCCCGGCCAAGATTCCTGGAGGACAGGCCGGCGATGGTGCCGCCGAATTGGTTCACCGCCATTTTCGCGTTGGGTTCAAGCGAGCGGTCGGTGAAGCTGAAATCGCCGCCGGTGATCGTCACTTTGGCGATCTCCATCTTCGGCAGAGGCGCCTTTTCTCCAGTCTTCCCAACCGCCGGCGCCGCTCCCGATTGTTTCGCCACTGCCGCGAGGTTGAGTGCCTTGTCCGGGCCGACCACCACCCGGGCGTAGGGCCCCGCCACCGTCACCTCGGCCAGCGCCACGCTGAGCTGCGGCGTGGTGCCGATCTTGATGCCGTTGAGCGCCAGGGCTGAGAAACCGGCCAGGTCCTCCAGGTGGGCGCCGTCCACCAGCCCGAATTTGTCCACGCGCACGTCGCCTTCAAACGTCGCCACCGGTTGCGGTCCGTCCAGCGCCAGTTGCACCCGGTTGGACGTCGAAACCGCCCCCTCGGTGATGCGAGCATTCGCAAACTGTTCGAGGTAGGGGCTGAGAGGGAGGATGGCCAGTCCGGCCACCTCTGTCTTGAGCGCTAGCTTGACCGCCGGCTTCACGGACAGGCTGCCCTCGATCTGCACCGTTCCCTGGGGCGCCCAGGCCAGCGAGAACTGCAACGGCATTACGGCGCCATCGGCCAGCGTGACGTTTTTCAGCGATCCTTGAAGCTGGCTCAGGCCAAGCTGAACCGGCCGCGGCGCCGCCAGGTCGGTGACATCGACCTCGAAGTCCTGCCACGCCACCTCACCCACAGTCAGGTCAACCGGAGGCATCGATGCGGCAGGCGCGGGTGGCGCCGCCTCTCCCGCCGGCAGCAGGTTCAGCAGGTTGATCGTGCCGCCCTTCTCCCGCCGGACCGTCAGGTGGCCGCCGCCGAGCGCGACGCGGCCGATGCCGGTTTTCATCGAGACGGCGTCAGCGTTGATTCCGGTGACCTCCAGTGTCGACAGCTCGATTGCCGGTTGGCCGCTTCCCCGTTCGACCACCCGGAGATCGCGCAAGCTCACTCCGCCATCGGTCAGCTTGAGCACGCGATTCCCGGCAGCGAGCTTCGCCTCGTAATGCCCGCGGACCGCGAGTTTGCCCGCCGTGATATCGGCCCGCGACGCCTGGTCGGTGTACGGCGCGTATTTCGGCAGGTCGAGATTCTCAATGCCGAACTCGCCCTTGGATGCCAGCGGATCGGCGCTCACCGTGCCGGTCCAGGTGAACCGCTCCCCCGCCTCGGTCACTGCCTCAAAATGATAAGGCGCGCCGCGGTCGCCGGCCGTGCGGAATTCTGTCAGCGTGAAGCCGAGCGGACCGACGACCGTTCGAAACAGCTTCTTGCGGCTGTGATCGGCGAAATCAACCTGGGCGTCGGTGATCTTGAGACTGCCCACCCGTACCGCTCGGGATGGCTTGGGTGCGGGCGCGGTCGCCCGCCCGGCCGGAGCCCCGCCGAATTTGGCCAACAGGTCCGAAAAATTAAGCGTGCCATCCGGATTGACCACGACGTGAGCGTGAAAACCGTCGAGCGCAAACTCGGGCAAGACCCAGTCGCCGCCCAGGGAGGCGAACGCGCCGAACCGCGCGTAGAACCGGCGCCAGCCGAAAAACGCGTCGGGGCCGGCCCTTTCACCCACCTCGAGATTCTCGATCGTGAGCGAAAGGGCATAGGGATTCACCCGCACCTTGCCCACCGTGACGGGGCGGCCGAGCTCGGCAGAAAGTCGTTTTACCAACTGCGCCTTCACAATCGGCGGCAGAATGAAAAAGCCCGTTATCGTAAATAGCGCCAGCAAGGTGGCGGAGATCCAAAGGGTGCGGCGGGCCCGGGGCGAGAGTCTGGCCAAGTTCATGGAGGGGAAGGATAACCGACGTTCCAAATGTTGCAAATCGGGCGACGGTCCCACAAGGCGACCATCAGCCTTTTTCCAAACCCACCCC
>CAVRNM010000122.1:0-4357 GCA_963722225.1 uncultured Verrucomicrobiae bacterium | reverse complement strand
GATAGAGAAAAACTTCCTATAAAATTTCTCGAACAGATCATGATGAACTTGAAGGGGGCCGGTTTGATTGAAAGTCGACGCGGAAAATTCGGTGGTTATCGGCTGGCCCGGCCGGCCGGGAAAATCATCATCGGGCAGATCGTTCGCCTGATTGATGGTCCGCTCGCTCCCATCAACTGCGTCAGCCAGACTGCTTACGAGAAATGTTCCTGCCCTGATGAGACGCACTGCGGCTTGCGAATGCTGATGCTCGATGTCCGCAATGCCATCACGAGCATCCTCGACCGATATTCGCTGGCGGACGTGGTCGAGGTGACGCTGCGCAAGATGCGTCGCGACGGTGTGCCGCTGCCGTATTCCGAACCGCAGCGCGCTCCGCGGTCGGCTGGTCAAGGCCGGAAACAAGCGCGAGCCGGTCTCGCGAACCGGATGCAACCCGCCGATGGGTTGATCAACAATCTTCTCGGAGACTACGCGATATGAGAACAACCAGGCTCCTGAGAGACAACGCCGCCATTGTGGCCGCCGGTGCCAGTTCCAAGCAATGTCGCGGGGCTGGCGCTCGCCGTCACTCCCTCCGCAAGTCCCGACCGGCCGACGGCTGGCCGGACGGAAGTCCGACAGCCTCCTAGGCGAGCTTTTTGAGCACGACCCTCGAACGTCTGACCATGAAACGGCGGTTTCTTCTTTGCCTCGCGCTGTTGGCCGCTGCGAGGACGCAGGCCGGGAACGTCGTCCTGCGCGTTGGCTATTTCCCCAACGTCACCCACGCCCAGGGCGTCATCGGCAGACAGACGACGCGCGAAGGGCACGGCTGGTTCGAACAGCGTTTGGGCCCGGGCGTCACGGTGCAGTGGTTTGCGTTCAACGCGGGCCCAAGCGCGATGGAGGCGGTCTTTGCCGGGTCGATCGACCTGACTTATGTTGGACCCAATCCGGCGCTCAACGCTTACATCCGCTCGGGCGGCGACGAGATCCGCGTCCTGGCCGGCGCGGCCGAAGGCGGCGCTGCGCTCATCGTGCCGGCCGACGGCCGGGTCAAGACGCGCGGCGGATTTTCGCGGTCGGAAGGTGGCGACGCCCCAATTCGGCAACACCCAGGATGTGGCCGCGCGGGCCTGGCTGAAGCAGCAGGGTTTCAAGATCACGCAGGGTGGGGGCGAGGTCTTCGTCCTGCCCACGGCCAACCCCGACCAGCTCGCGCTGTTTGCCTCAGGCCAGATCGATGCCGTCTGGACGGTTGAACCCTGGGTGTCGCGGCTGGAGCAGGAGGCGGGGGGCAGGGTGTTTCTCGAACAACCCGATGTCGTCACCACGCTGCTGGTCTCAAGCGTCCGCCTGCTGAAGGAACACCCGGATCTGGCGCAGAGATTCCGCGCCGCCCACGGCGAGCTCACCGCCTGGATCAACGCCCATGGCAGCGAGGCGCGCGCCATCGTTTGCTCCGGTCTGAGCGCGGACATGCATCGCGCCTTTCCCGCGGGGCTGGTGGAGAGCGCCTGGCGGCGGCTCCATTTCACGGCCGACCTGAGGGCAGGCCAGCTCGCCGGGGTCGTGAAAGACGCCCAGGGCGTCGGCTTCCTCCCCAATGCCATTCCTTTAGACCGCATGTTTTCCGGAGCGCCATGACCCTGCAACAGGAACTCGCCGTCTCCCCCAGCGCCAAGCTGGCGGTGAAGGACGTCTCAAAATCCTTCCGCACGCGCGGCGGAAACGTGCAGGCGCTTGACCGCATTTCGCTGAACGTCAACGAGGGCGAATTTGTCTGCCTGGTGGGCCCGAGCGGCTGCGGGAAGTCGACGCTGCTCAACATCATCGCGGGGCTGGAAACCCCGGACGAAGGAACGGTGCAGACGGACGGCCAGCCCATCCGCGGTCCGGGGCGCGACCGCATGGTCATGTTTCAGGAGCCGGCCCTGTTTCCGTGGCTGGATGTGTTTTCGAATGTGATGTTCGGGCTGAAGCTGAAACCCGGCCTATCGACGGCCGAGCGCAAGGAGGTGGCGCAGTACTATTTGAAGCTGGTGGGTCTGGAGAGTTTCCATCACGCGAACATCCATGAGCTTTCGGGCGGCATGAAGCAACGCGTGACGCTGGCCCGGGCCCTGGCTCCGAATCCGCGGGTGCTGCTGATGGACGAGCCGTTCGCGGCCCTCGATGCCCTGACCCGCGAACAGCTTTACGGCGACCTCCAGCGGATCTGGCAGGAGCGGCGGAAGACCATCATCTTTGTCACCCACAACGTTCGCGAAGCCGCCTGCCTGGGGGACCGGGTGGTGCTGTTCTCCCCGCACCCCGGCCGCATTCGCGAGGAATTTCGCATCGCCCTGCCGCGCCCGCGCGACATCAACAGCGTGGATCTCGCCGAGCACGCCACGGAGATCATGCGCGCGCTCAAGGGGCATCTGCGCGACTCGGAGGTCCAGGAATGAAACGTTCACTCACGGCCGTATTTTTTTTCGCGGCGCTGCTGGCCGCCTGGCAGATCGTCTGCCTGGCGAGGGTATGGTCGCCGGTGCTGGTGCCCAGCCCGGCCAGCGTGGGCCGCTATCTTTGGGGCGTGCTGCGTGACGGCACGCTGGAGGGCAGCGTGCTGGTGACGATGAAACGGCTGGTCGTGGGGTATCTGATCGGACTGGCCGCGGGCGTCCCGCTGGGGATGATCACCGCGCAGTTCCGCCCGGTGCGCGACACGCTGGGGGTGCTGGCCCTGGGCCTGCAGGGCCTGCCGAGCGTCTGCTGGGTGCCGCTCGCGCTGCTGTGGTTTGGCCAGTCGGAGGGGGCGATGCTGTTTGTCGTGGTGATGGGCACATTATGGTCCGTGATCCTTGCGACCGAGTCGGGAGTGCGTAACGTAAATCCTATTTATGTCCGCGCGGCACGCACCATGGGCTCGCGCCGGCTGCACACCTGGGTGCAGGTGATCATGCCGGCGTCGCTTCCCTTTATCGTCAGTGGCATGAAGCAGGGCTGGGCCTTCGCCTGGCGCTCGCTCATGGCGGCGGAGATCTTTGTCACGATCCTGACCGGATTCGGTCTCGGCCAGCTGCTCCACTATGGCCGCGAACTCAACGCGATGGACCAGGTGATCGGCATCATGGTGGTCATCGTCTTCATCGGTTTGCTGGCGGACAAGGTCCTGTTCTCGCCCTGGGAGAGCTTCCTGCACCGGCGCTGGGGCACCGACAAATGAAACTGCGGCCGTTTCCTTTTTTCCGACCAAGAACAAACGCAACCTCAATCATCCCTGAATCCCATGGCTAAAATATACGACACCATTGTTGATACGATCGGCAACACGCCGCTCGTCCGCCTTCATCGCACCGCGCAGGCCCACGGCGCCGTGGCTGACGTGCTGCTGAAGCTCGAATTCTTCAACCCGCTCAGCAGTGTCAAGGATCGCATCGGCGCCGCCATGATCGACGACGCGCTCAAGTCCGGCCGCATCAATCAGAGCACCGTCCTGATCGAGCCCACCAGCGGCAATACCGGAATTGCGCTGGCGTTTGTCGCGGCCGCCCGCGGCTTGCGGATCATACTCACCATGCCGGAGACGATGAGCATGGAGCGCCGCAAGCTGCTGAAGGTGCTGGGCGCGCGCCTGGTCCTGACCGAGGGGCCGAAAGGAATGAAGGGAGCCATTGCCCGAGCGGAGGAATTGCAGAAGCAGATTCCCAACAGCGTTATCCTCCAGCAGTTCGCGAACCCGTCCAATCCGGAGATTCACCGAAAGACCACCGCGGAGGAGATCTGGCGCGACACCGACGGGCAGGTCGACATCGTCGTTTCCGGCATCGGCACCGGGGGCACCATCACCGGCGTGGGCGAGGTGCTGAAGAGCCGCAAGCCCGCCATCAAGATTGTGGCGGTCGAGCCGGACGCCTCGCCCGTGCTTTCCGGCGGTCAGCCCGGCCCGCACAAGCTGCAGGGACTGGGCGCGGGCTTTGTTCCCGCAGTGCTCAACACGAAGGTTTACGACGAGGTCATCCGCGTGAAGGAGATCGACGCTGCTCCGATATCGAAGCAGGTCATCCGGGAGGACGGCATTCCGGTCGGCATTTCGTCGGGCGCCGCCATCTGGGCTGCACTTCAGCTCGCCAAACGCCCCGAGAACCAGGGCAAGCAGATTGTCGTCATCATTCCCTCGAGCAGCGAACGCTACCTGTCGACGTGGCTGTTCGCCGACATCAGCACCGAGAGCGACTCGATCGACGATTTGCTGGCGAAGACATAGTAGAAGTTGTCCGAGAACTTCCAGGATTTGGAGGGCGGCGCGCTGTCGCCGCCATTTCCCGGAGGGGCGCTGACGGCGCAGCGCCCTCCAGCGCAACGCGCCACCGACTTTTCGGACAACTTC
>CAVRNM010000121.1:0-3548 GCA_963722225.1 uncultured Verrucomicrobiae bacterium | reverse complement strand
GCAGAAACAACTGCCGAGCCCGCCGGCCCTTGGGCCTGCAGCCGGGCCGAGGGAGAGAGCCGTGCGCCTGGGCCTTGGCCTGCCGACCGAGGTACCCAATCAGCCGAGCTGTTTCACCAGGATCATGGGCGCGTAAAACTGCCAGCCCGAGAAACACGCTGACACAGATCAGCGCTCCCTGCAACGCCTCGCGTTGCACGCCGACGGCGTGCAGATCGGCGCTGCTCCCCTCCAAGACCAGCACCCCGCAGCGCCGCGTGCGTGCGATGGCCGACGCCTGCCTGAACACCCGACCGTCAACGATCGAGCTCGCGAAATCGCGCATGGTCTTTCTTTCCACGATGAACTGGTCCTCGACGAGGAAGTCGCCGCAGGCTAGCCTTTGCACCTCGACGTCGACCCCGGACAACTGCCGCAGCGCCGCAATCACGCCGCCGGCGTTCTCCCGGTCGTCGGCGACGATTCGCACGACGGTCTTCCCGGTATCCATCTCGCGCGGCCTATGCGCGCCCGCGACCCAAAGCAACCGATTCGTTTCCACCCGGATTGCGGCGGCGCCGCAATCTGCTTGTTCCGCAAGATCCGGCGGAAGCGGGCACCCTCCGCCGCCTAGCAGCCTGTCGGGCTTCGAGCCCTTCAGGCTGCCAATAGGAGGCTGGCCGGACGGAAGTCCGACAGCCTCCTAGCGTTCTCCGCTCTGCAGGGTGACGGTGGCGGGCGCCAGGCCGTCCGATTGCGCCTTCAGCGTAATCACGCCGGCTTCCCCGGGCTTGGTGCGCACAATGACCAGCGCCAACCCGTTATAGGCATGGCGTTCCTGCGCCTGAAACGACTCGAAGCTGGTCGCGTCGCCATTGTCCACCGCCACGATCTCACCCGGACCGCTCAGCTCGAACCTCACGAGATTCCTGGACTGCGGCACGGGGAGTCCGGCCGCGTCGGCGATCGTCACCGTGACAAAGGCCAGGTCCGAGCCGTCGGCCTTCAGGGTGGCGCGATCGGCCGCGCAGCGCGATCTTCGCCGCGGCGCCCGTGGTCTTGACGACGTCTTCCGCCCATTTCTGACCGTGCTTGTAGGCCACGACTTTCAGCTCTCCCGGCTGGTATTTCACGTCATCCCAGCGGACCCGATACTGCCGCGGCTCCAGCTTCTTCCGGCCGACGGACCGGCCGTTGAGGAAGAGCTCCGCCTCATCGCCCGAAGTGTAGACGAAGACCGGCGTAACCTGGCCGACGCGATCCGGCCAATTCCAGTGGGGCAGGATGTGCGCCATGGCGAAATCCGGCCGCCAGCGCGCCTGGTAGAGGAAAAACCGGTCCTTCTTGAATCCAGCGAGGTCGAGGATGCCGAAATAGGAGCTGCGCGACGGCACGGTGATCTTCCCGCGCGCCTGTAGCTCCTGCGCCATTTTGGTCTGTTCCGCCGGATCGGTGAAATTCAGGAGCGTGGTCGAGTCCTCACCATAAGGCGTGGGCTCGCCGAGATAATCGAATCCGGTCCACACGAATTCTCCCGCCGCAAACGGCGCCTCGTCGAGTCCCCGGAATTCGACGTCGGGCGGCCAGGCCCACGGCGGCGCGTAAAGATCATGGGAACTGACCTGAAAATTCGCGCGGCCGCCGGCCTTGTCGTCGCTGACGGGGAAGAAATATTCGCCCCGGGAGCTGATGCACGACGCGGTTTCGCTGCCGAGCACGGGAATCACCGGGTGCTGGGCATGGAACGGCTTGTATTCGTTCGGCTTGTAGTTGTAGCCGAGCACGTCCAGCGCCGTCTGAAACCCGTTGTATCCCGCATTGGTGTAAGAGCACGCCGACGTGACCGGCCGCGAACGGTCTTCCTCCCGCACAATTCCGGCGAGGTGGGTCGCCAGCCTCCAGCCTTCGGCGTCACCCTGTTCGGGAATCTCATTGCCGATGCTCCATAAGATTACGCTCGGGTGATTGCGATCGCGGCGCACCAGGGCCCGCAGATCCTTCTCGGCCCAATCGTCGAACAGCAGGTGGTAATCGTTGGGGCGCTTGCCGATTCGCCAGCAGTCGAACGCCTCGTCCATCACCAGCATTCCCAAGCGGTCGCAGATCTCGAGCAACTCCGGCGCGGGCGGATTGTGGCTCGTCCGGATGGCGTTGCCGCCCATCTCTTGGAGCAGCTGGACCTGGCGCTCCAGCGCCCGCGGGTTGATGGCCGCGCCCAGCGCGCCGAGATCGTGATGATCGCAAACCCCGTTGATTCGCACCGGCTCGCCATTCAGGAAAAATCCCTGGTCCGGGTCGAAGCGGATCGTGCGGACGCCAAAGGGCGTTTCCGACCGGTCGATGATCTTTCCGCTCTGGTCGATCGTCGTGACCGCGACATACCGATTCGGATGCTGGAGGTCCCAGAGCCGTGGTTTGCCGATGGTCAGCAAATTCGATTGCGCCGCCGTCCGGCCTTTTGCCGGATCGATATCCACGAGGAGAGTGTCGGAGGCGGCCACCGGAGACGCGCCCGCACGACCGTCAGCCCCGAGCTCGTAGATCCGGGTGGAAACAGACACCTCAATCTTGTCCGGCGAGTCGTTCTCGATCACGAAATCCACGTTCACCGTCGCCGCGTCCTTGGAAACCGCGGGGGTGGTCACGAATGTGCCCCAATGCGCCCCGTGCACCGCCGCCGTCTTCACGAGCCAGAGATTGCGATAAAGGCCTGCCCCGGGATACCAGCGCGAGGACGCAGGCGGATTAGCGAGCCGGATTGCCACCACGTTCTCGGCGCCCCATTTGACGAACGGGGTCAGATCGAGCCGGAATGAGGCGTAGCCGTAGGGCCAGCCGCCGACAAACTGGCCGTTGAGCCACACGGCCGCGTACGCCATCGCACCGTCGACATCCAGATAGAGACGCTGCCCGGCGTCTGCCGGCTCAACGGTGAAATGCTTCCGGTACCAGCCCACGCCGGCAAAAGGCAGCTTGCCGGTGTCGCCGGGCAATTCTTGTTTAAACGGCCCTTCGATGGCCCAGTCATGCGGCAGGTTCAACTGCCGCCAGGCGCCGTCATCGAAGCCGGCCTGCACGTACGAAATGTCCCCGCCGAGGTTGCCCGCCGGCCGGGCGGGTTTTGCCGCCATGGGATTGAGCAGATCGTCACCGGTGGCGATGATCCAGCTCTTGATCCTGCCATAGGCCAGGGTGTCGCCCACCTCCGCCGGGTCGCCCTTCTTAAATCGCCAGCCGGCATTAAACGATACGCGAGCGCCCGGCGGGGTGTCGGCGGCGGCGGGCGGCGCCGCCCGCAGGCAGACGCCGACGAGGAGGATGGCCGACAGCCCGGCCAGGGCAGTCTTGAAGGAGGTGGAGAGGCGGCGGTGAATAGGATGCATGAACCAATGATGTCTGGTTATCTTGAGGTACCGGGAACGGCCCAAGATACGAGTCGCCTCGGCTAGCGCAATGCTGCGCCTGTCCAAGGCAAACCCGCAGGCACCTCAGGCCAGCCGGCACAAGGCGAGTGATCGTGGATTCCGTTGGAATCGGACCCGGGAGGCCGCCACGTGCGGCCGGTTCTA
>CAVRNM010000120.1:0-15434 GCA_963722225.1 uncultured Verrucomicrobiae bacterium | reverse complement strand
GAATAGTTGGCCCCGAGGAGCGACCAGCGAAAACCATCGACCACACCAGTGAGCGGATTGAGCGCGAGGAGATTGCGCCAGTTGGGCAGAAAATCGGTGCGGTAGCCCACCGGGGTCACAAACATGCCGATTTGCAGCAGAAACGGCGTGATGAACCGGAAGTCCCGGTACTTCACCGTGAGGGCGGTGATCCACAGGCCGGCGCCGAGGGCGATGAGAAGCGCGGCCGCGAGAAACACCGGGAGCAGGAGCAAGCGCCAGGTGGGCATCACGCCGGCGAGGAGGGCGATGGGCGCGGAAAGCACCAGCAGGATTCCCATGTCGACCAGCGCAACCGCCAGCGCCGAAAGCGGGATGATGAGTCGGGGAAAATAGACCTTGGAGATCAGATGCGAATTGCCGACCAGGCTGTTGCCGGCGCCACTGAACGCCGAGGAGAATAGCTGCCAGGGCAGCAGCCCGGCGAGGACGAGCAGGGGGTAGGGCAGGTTGCCCGCGGGCATTTTTGCGAGCTTCCCAAAGACGAAGGTCAGCAGCACCGTCTGGACCGCCGGTTGAATCACCGCCCAGGCCACGCCCAGCACCGCCTGCTTATACCGCACCTTGATGTCGCGCCAGGCCAGGAAACCCAACAGCTCGCGATAGCGCCACAAATCGCGCCAATAATGCTGCTCCGCCCGGCCGGCCCGGATGACCAGAGTGTCAGTGGATAATGATTCCATAGCCGGACGGCCTTTTCAGCCGGTTGCGCTCTGGCTCGGCTGCGGGCGGCTGCCCGGCCGGTTTTCGAGCACCTGTTCGAGCCTGGCCCGGAAGGCCGGGTAGCTGAACTGCGCGGCCCGGGCCGTGATCTGCGCGGGATCCCACCTCCGCGTCAAGGCCCGCACCAGGGCCGCCGCGAGCTGATCAACATTGCCGTAGTCGACGAGCACACCGGAGGCCTCGTCGATGAGCTCGGGAATGGCGCCGGCCCGCGCGCCCAGGCAGGGTTTGCCACAGGTCATTGCTTCCAGAAAGACGATGCCGAAGCCCTCGGCATGACTTGGGAGGGCGAATAATGTGCAGGCGCGATAGGCTTTGACCAGCTTTTCGTCGTCGACAAAGCCGGCGAACTCCACCGCGGCGGAGACACCTCGCTGCTTCGCCAACGCCATCAGCCGCGGTCGGTCGTTGCCGGTGCCGATGACGCGCAGCCGGGTCCCCGGCACCGCCTGGCGCACCGTTGGCAGGGCCTGGATCAGGTGGTCCACGCCCTTGTAGCGCTCCGCGGCATCCAGGCGGCCGACCGTCAGCACCACCGGCGGCCCTTCCGCGGCGGCGGCCGGCCCGGCCGCCGCCGCGAAGAACGGATCCAGCGCATTGGGCACCACGGCGAACCGCCCGTCAGGCAGCTCAATCCGCCGCTGCATTTCGCCCCGCGTATACTCGCTGACGCACAGGATGCGGCGGGCGCCGCGCAAGGCGAGCCGTTCCAGCGCGGAATAGGGTTTCCAGACTTCCAGGCCGTGCGCGACCAGGAAGTAGCCGGGCGGCGGACGCAAACCGCGGGCGAGCCACGCGGCGATCAGCTGGCCCAGGTGACCGCACACCACCCGGTCGGCGCGGGAACCCGCGCGCACCGCCGCCCAGAAAAACTGCGCCTTGTTCCCTCCGCATCCGCGGCGAAGGCCCAGACGATCATTGCTATAGGCCGCCAGTTTCGCCGCCGGCAGTTCGCGATCGTTCAGCACGACGAGGTCCACGCGGTCGCCCGCGCCGGCCGATTCGCACAACGCCTTCAGGTAGAGGCGCAGGATGCGCTGGATGCCGCTCTCCCGGGCAAACAACTCCGGACAAAGGAGCAAAGTTCTCATCGGGTCCGCGAGCGGTTGGCCAACGCGATCAGCATGGCGAGACTCCACACCCGCGACCACTCGCGGTCGTCCGTGCCGATGAGAAAACCCTGCCAGAACGCCTGCACGGCGGGGGCGTCGAGCAGCCCGGTGCGCGCGATCGAGGGCGGGGCAAATGTGTCGTCGAGGAAAGGCTTCAGCTCGCGCCGCATCCACACCGCGAAGGGCAGGGTGAAGCCCCGTTTGGGGCGCCGGCGGATTTCCTCGGGCAGGACGTCGCGCAGGGCGGCCGCCAGCGCGGATTTCTGCTGGCCGCCTCCGGTCTTGAAGCGCGCCGGTTGGGCCCACAACCATTCGATGAACGGCCGGTCGAGGAACGGCACGCGCAGCTCGATCGAGTGCGCCATGCTCATGACGTCACTGTCGCGCAGGAGCACGTCGGCCATGTACGTGCGGAGTTCCCAGGCGCTGATGGTCTGGAACGAGTCCGCCGCGGCGAGTTCCGCCGACAGGGCGGCATGGGCCGGATGGCGAACGGGCGCGGTGCCGGCCGCGTCGCGCAGGTCCGGATGAAGGAGCGAGCGGCCCAGCGCGGTGGAGAAGACGCGTCGCTGCAGCGAGCACAGGTCGGCGAGGCTCCCGGCGTAGAGGAGAAAGTCCGCCAGCTTGCGCTGCCGGACCCCGCCCCGGCTGAGGCGTTGCGCCGCGGCGGTGCGCACCGCCGCGGGCAGGAGCCGCCAGCCGGCGAGCCAGCGGGCGAGGCGGGGGAGGTCGCGAAATGATGGATACCCACCGAACAGTTCGTCCCCCCCAGGCCGGAGAGCGCCACGGTGACGCCGCCCGCCCGCGCCGCCTGGCTGGCATAGTAGGTGTTGATGCCGTCGCCCGTCGGCTGGTCGAAGGCCCGGACCAGCCGATCGAGGTCGCCGGCGATCTGCCGGCCGGTGAGAACGGTCTCCTGATGCTCGGTCCCCAGGGCCTGCGCGGCCCGGCGGGCCGGCTCGGCTTTCCGAATAGGCGGCTTCCTCGAAGACGATCGAGAACGTCTTGAGTCGGGTGCCTCCCACCCGTGTCATGAGGGCCACGATGCCGGAGGAGTCCAGTCCGCCGGAGAGAAAAGCCCCCACGGGCACGTCGGCAATGCGATGCGCCCGCACGGTGTCATCGAGCCGCCCGCGCAGTTCGCGGGCAAAATCCTCCGCGGTGGGGCAGATGGCGGCCGCCTGGGGCGCGGTCGGGAAATGCCACCACGGCTTGATCTCGAGTTTCCCGCCGGCCAGACGGGCACCTTCGCCCGGGCGCAGGCTGAACACACCCCGGTAAATGGTGCGCGGCGCCGGAACGGAAAAATACGCGAGGTAGTCGGCCACCGCGCGCGGATCGATCTCGCCCGCCGTCACGCCGGAGACGAGCAGGGCGTTCAATTCCGAAGCGAAGGCAAACCGGCCGTTGACGCCATCATGCTGGTAGTAGAGCGGCTTGATGCCGAAGGCGTCGCGGGCCAGGAACAGGCTTCGGCATTCGTCATCCCAGACCGCGAAGGCGAACATGCCGCGCAAACGGCCAAGGCAGTTCTCGCCCCAGCGGGCGATGGCGGCCAGGAGCACCTCGGTGTCGCACTGCGACCGGAACGGATAGCCGCCGGCCGCTAGTTCTCGCCGAAGTTCGGCGTGGTTGTAAATGCAGCCGTTGAAGACGAGGTGGTAACGGCCGCAGGCACTCGTCATGGGCTGGTGTCCGCCGGCGGGGTCGATGATGGCGAGCCGACGCATCCCCAGAGTTGCCGGACCCCGGTTGATCAAACCCTCATCATCGGGGCCGCGGTGCCGCATGGCTTCGCACATTCGTTCGACGGACAGCTGCCGCTGCTCGTTAGAGCTGTCCGAACTGATCAGGCCGGCAATGCCACACATGCTGGGTCGAGAACGCTTCGCCCGGTCACTTCCAGCGGAAGTGACTTACCACAAGGGAGATTCGGTCGGGCACTTGGGCTACGGGCGAGGGGTTGGCTACAAGGGGAACGCTCCAACCTTGTCCAACGGTTATCATGAAGGTGACTTTAACCGGAGACGAGCAGTTTCCGGCTCGCGCCGGAAACTGAATGGGCTGTCCCGGCTGCTTGCCGAGTCAGATCGCAGGAAGCACTGGGGACGTAGTGACCATGCTCCTTTCTGGCCATCGGGCGCAATGGCACCAATTGGCCCAGTTCACGGCGTACTTTCAGTTTTCAGCGCCCGCTGAAAACTGCTACGCGCAGATCGAGCGCGCGATGTCGGTGGCCTTTTCAGCCGATGTCAGCTTTTCGACCAAAAGCAGTCCGAAATCCAATGCCGTGCCGGCTCCGCGCGAGGTCAGGATGTTCCCATCAACCACGACGCGCTGTTCTGCGAGGATGTGCGGCAATTCACCGGCGACCGAGAAATGGGCGGTGTAGCAGCGGCCGTCCAGAAGGCCGGCGGCGTTGAGGACCGTCGGCGCGGCGCAGATGGCGGCCAGCCATTTTCCGGCTGCCGCGTGGTTCCTGACGACGGCGTCGACCCGCGGATCCGCCCGCAGGTTTTTGACGCCCGGGCCGCCTGGCACCAACAGGAGGTCGAAAAGGCGTCCGCCAATCTCCGAAAGAGCGGCGTCGGCGTGGGCCGTGATTCCATTGCGGCCGGTGACGTGGCGCTGTTCGGCGAGCGACGCGAGGGTCACCTCGGCGCCGGCCCGGCGCAGCAGATCGACCGGAGTGAAGGCCTCGATCTCTTCGAAACCCTCGGCGAGCAGGACAAGGACGGTAGGCATGGGGAAGGGATCTACTGATTTGCCCCGACGGGCGATGATTTTTTATGTCGTTCTGCAAGGATCGGGGTACAGTAGTCTGGTAATCTCTCAAATAAAGATGGAATCGATCCGAGGCAAACGGTTGGTGATCCTTGGCTGCGGCTACGTCGGCACGGTGGTCGCCCGGGAGGCGCAGGCGTTGGGGATGCGCGTGGAGGCGCTCACGCGCAATCCCGACCGCGCAGCCGCCCTGGCCGGATTTGGTGCGGCCGCCGTGGTCGCCGATCTCGCGACGGACACCTGGCACAAGCGCATCGAGCCGGGCGCGGACTTTGTTCTCAATTGCGTGAGTCCGGGTGGCGGGGGAGTGGATGGATACCGGCGCTCTTGTGTTGGCGGGATGCGGTCGATTCTAAGTTGGGCTGAGCGCGGCGCCGTGGGCACTCTCGTCTACACCAGCAGCACATCAGTGTATCCCCAGACGGGGGGCATGGTCGTCAACGAAACGGCGCCAACGGAAGGAGCGGGTGATAATGGGAGGATCTTGCTCGAGGCCGAGGGCTTGCTGCAACGAGCGGGCCCGGCGTGCGGTCGATGGTTCATCTTGAGATTGGCGGGCATCTACGGTCCCGGTCGGCATCATCTGCTCGACCAGATCTGCAGCGGGGCTGCTGAGATGGCAGGTAGCGGCCGGCATCGTCTCAATCTGGTGCACCGCGACGACATCGTGGCGGCCATTTGGGCAGCCTTCCGGTCGCCGGCGACCCTGGGGAATCGGATTTTCAATGTGACTGACGACTCGGCCGCGACAAAAACCGAAGTCGTGGAATGGCTGGCTGCCCGGGTCGGCCGGCCGGCCCCGCGTTTCTCCGGTGGCCCGGCCAGCGCCCGCCGCGGGTTTGGCGAGCCGCCGGACCGGTCGATCAGCAATGCCAGACTCAAGGCGGAACTGGGCTGGCGGCCAAAGCACCCGTCCTTTCGCGAAGGCTACACTAATGTCTTGCAGATTACGGAGCGTCGCTAGTGTCCGTAGGTGTTCCTCGGTGGTTAATCCTGAACCCAGAATTCTCCCATGCCCGGTGTCGGCAAGCTCCTCAAACAAGCCCAGAAGATGCAGCGCCAGATGGAATCGCTCCAGGCGCAGCTCGAAACCAAGGAGATCGATGTCACGGCCGGCGGCGGGGCCGTGGCGGTGAAGATCAGCGCCTCCGGAAAGTTTCTCGCGTTGAAGCTCGATCCCGAGTTCCTCAAGGAGGATCCGAAATTCGTGGAAGAGACCCTGCTGCTGGCGCTGCAGGACGCCGCGAAGCAGGCCAAGACGCAATATGATGCCGAGATGCAGAAAATCACCTCGGCCTTTCAGGTGCCAGGATTTTGAGCGCCCAATTTCGGTCGGACCGAAACTGTAATGTTTGCGCGCAGCGAAAACATCGTGACGCCCGCGTTCGAAAAACTCCAGAAGCACCTGAAGCAGTTGCCCGGGGTGGGCTACCGGTCCGCGGAGCGGATCGCCCTCCATTTGCTGGTGGAGCGACCGGAACGGCTGCCGGCCTTGGTGGAGGCGTTGCAATCAGCGGCGACGGCGGTGCATCGTTGCTCGCGGTGCGGGAATCTGGCGGAGGGAGAGCAGTGCGCGATTTGTGCTGATGAAAATCGATCGTCGAGCGTGGTTTGCGTGGTCGAACACGTCCCCGACCTGGTCGCGATCGAGCGGTCCGGCGCATTCCGCGGCACCTATCACGTGCTGCATGGCAAACTGTCGCCGATCCAGGGTGTCGGTCCGGAGCACCTCAACCTGGCCTCGCTCGTCAACCGTATCGAGGCCGGGGAGATCCAGGAACTCATCCTCGCCCTGTCCAACGACGTGGAGGGCGAGGCGACCTGCCATTACCTGGTCGATCGGGTGCCGGTGGGAAAAGTGAAGTTGACTCGCATCGGCTTCGGGCTGCCGAGCGGAGGCGGGGTGCTCTACGCGGACTCGGTCACGCTCAAAAGCGCGCTGGACGGACGGCGGAGCTACTCGTGAGCCGGACTCGTGTAATTGAGCACCGCGCAACAGGTGGCATCGGGTGACACCGAACGGTCTTTAGGGCCGAACCCAGCGACTCCGAGCGGTAGCCTTGGGGAAGGCTGGTGCCCGGGGCCGCGGGTTACTCGAACGGCGTTCCGCCGACAACAAGCGGCATCTACCTCCATCGCATCGCTCCGGCTGATGGAAACGACGCCGTCGTTTCCATGGCAATTCAGGATTGCGGCGCGGACAAATCTGATTTTCATGGCCGCACGATCCACCGCGGCCGCTTCCGGGTGGGCTAGGCGCCATTAGTTCATCGGTAGAACGCGAGCTTCCCAAGCTTGAGAGGTGGGTTCGATTCCCACATGGCGCACCAATTGTAAGATGCTTAAGTATAGCGAGATAAGCATCTATGATCACCAGTGTAACAGTTGTGTCGCAAGTTCGAGCTTATGGACGGTTCCCCAACGCCGTGCGTCGGCATCGCGCCGAGGAGCGTCTCGGACTGATCTTGATTGCGCTGCCGAATTCCGAAAAGGGGCAGGGGAGCATTTGGTTTCAATCCGCACTCGTATTCGCCATAGACTAACGCACGGGTTCGAATCCCGGTAGCCAGCTGGGCCGGAGTCAAAAAGCGGCTGCGAAGACAGCAACCCGGTGATGAGCACCGCAGAGATCGCTGGCGGATGCTGTCAGAAACCGCCGACAGCGGATCTTGACATCTACGATTAGTGAGACTTATTGGTGAGACATGAAAACAGCCACCGTTCGACAAATTCGTAACGCCTTCCCATCCGTCCTCCGGCACATTCGCAACGGCGAGACTGTTGAAATAACGTCCCGCCGGAAGGTGGTGGCCACGTTGACGCCCCCGGCAGTGAAGAAGAAGTCGCGCCGGTTACATCCGTGGGCTGACCTGGACGCACGGCTTGCTGAGCTACAACAGTCGCCGATGCTCCCTGTGTCAGGCGCAGACATGCTCGGCCAGGATCGTGATCGTTACTGACAGTCCGATGATCTACGCCGACACATCGTTTCTGTTCTCTCTCGTTTTGCACGACGCGAATACGGCTGGAGCCGCTGGCTACCTGAAAGGGCATGCCGCTAGCCTAGCTTTGACGTCGTGGCAGCGATGCGAGTTGCGCAATGCGGTTCGCCTGGCTGTTTGGCGTGGAAACTGCGATGCCTTGGCCGCCAAGCGTGCGCTTGATAAGATCACGGCGGACCTCGCGGCCGGCAATCTTATCGAAACACCGCTCGTTTGGCCCGACGTGCTAATGATCGCCGACGAACTCAGTGAGAAACATACAACCGCCCTAGGGGTGCGTTCACTGGATCTACTGCATGTTGCGGCCGCGGTCAGCCTAAGCGCGAAGACATTTCTCACATGCGACGGAAGGCAACTTGCGCTGGCGCGTGCGGCAGGCCTCCACGCCGACAAGATTTAGGTTGCACGCATCCGTGAACAAGCCGACCCCGGTCCGCGGCATTCAGGCTGCTGGGGCGCCCGTCGCGCCGCCTCCTGGCGCCGCGGGTCTTTCACACTAGAAACGAGGGCTGGAAGGCCCCTGACGGATATTGCCCAAGTCTTGCCCAAACGGGCCCATTTCACTGTTTTCGTCCGAGTTCGATCTTTTCGCCAAGAATCTCGTAAGTCATCAACCGTAAAGGACTACCGATGTCTTTCGACTGATACTGAAAAAACAGCATACCCGGTTCGAATACCGGTGATAACCATGAGCATCCATTGTTGGTATTGGAGGATTGGCCTGTTCATCGGAAGCTTCCCGTTTGCATGCCCGCCCGCAGTGGCCGCGGCGGCGCACGTAGTTAATTCACCCGACGGGAAGATCGCCGTGACCATTTACACCGACGCCCCACTGGGCTACAGCATCGCGGTCGATGGCCAGCAGGTATTGCTGCGGTCGCCCCTTGGGCTGGAACTGGCCGGAAATGTGAAACTCGGCGAAAAGCCAACCGTTCAGAGCGAAGAGCGGAGTTCGGCCGACAATCGATGGGAAAACAACTTCGGCAAGAACCGCATCGTTAGGGATCATTTCAACGAATTGGACCTGACGTTGACGGAAGGTGAGCGCAGATTTGGCGTGGTCGCCCGGGCTTACGACGACGGCGTGGGCCTTCGACTGGTTCTCCCGAAACAGCCGGGAATGGACTCCGTTGTTGTCATGCGCGACGCGACGGAATTCACGTTTGCAGGCGACGATCGAGTCTGGGCGGGCTGGAACAACCCGGAGGGCCCAAGCCGTCCCGAAGGCGGTTTCATCGGCTCGCAGGAGTGGCGGTATCTGCCTGCAAGGTTTTCCACGCTTAACCCGAGTTTTAAGTATGGGCTGCCGTTTCTGGTCCAGACCCCGGCGGCATATGTGGCTATCACCGAATCTGATCTGCTCGACTGGGCCGGAATGTGGCTCGTTCCCAAGGCCGGCGCCAAGAACACGCTTGGGGTGCAGCTTGCTCCGCCGCTTCCCGCGCAGCCATGGCCGTCACGCAGGCCCTCGGAGATAAACAGTGTTGAGGCCCAATCCGCTCCGCCGGTGGGCGAGGTTCAAAAGGGCCTGGTGGTGGCAAGAACCCCCCACAATTCCCCGTGGCGGACGTTCATCATCGGCCGCCGGCCCTGCGAACTTATTCAGAGCGACCTGGTATTGAACCTAGCCACTCCGAGCAGGATTGCCGACGCCTCCTGGGTCAGGGCGGGCATGTCGTCTTGGGGCACCTGGTGGTCCGCCACGGGTCAAAACGATCTTCCCACGCTTGAGCAATACATCCAGCTCGCCGCCGACATGGGCTGGCCGTACCAGTTGTCGGAAATTCACGATAAGTCGATTGTGCCCGCCTTGGTTTCCTTTGCCAGGGAACGGGGCGTGCGAGTGTGGCTGTGGTTTCATTTCAACGACTTTATCGATAGCGCAGTCTACAAGAGAGACTTCCCCAAGTACGCGAAATGGGGCCTGGCGGGACTGAAAATCGACTTTATCGATCGCGACGACCAGTGGGCGGTCAACTGGTACGAAGACATCTGCAGGACGGCGGCAGAAAACCACTTGATGATCGACTTCCATGGCGCGTTCAAACCGACGGGCCTGAATCGGACCTGGCCGAACCAGATCACCCGCGAGGGCATACAGGGCAATGAATACAACAAGTGGAGCACCAAGGAGACGCCCGAGCACCGTGCCACCCTGCCCTTTACACGCGTCCTGGCCGGCCCGGCCGACTACACACCGGGCGGCTTCCACAATCGCCAGCCGTCGCAGTTCCAGAATGTAGAGGTCGACACGCAGGTGCAGGCAACGCGCGCCGGCGAACTGGCGATGTTCATTCTTATCGAGAGCCCGTTCACCGTTGCCTGCGATTCGTACAAGAATTACAAGGACCAGAATGGCAAGTACCTGCCCGGCATGGATTTTCTCAAGGGCCTACCCACCGTCTGGGACGAGACCCGAGGCTTGGATGGCGAAGTGGGGAGGTTCGTGGTCGAGGCGCGCCGCAACGGCAAGAATTGGTATCTGGCAGCGATCACCGACAGCAGTGCCCGCGAGTTGCACGTGCCTCTGAAGTTCCTGGGCGCGGGCGACTGGAATGCGACGCTTTGGGAGGACGCGCCCGACAGCGGCCAAAACGCCGAGCACTTGGTCAAAACCGAGAAAGCCGTGAGACCGGTGGACATACTGCGGCTAAAGCTGGCGCCCGCAGGCGGAACCGTGGCGATCCTATCGCCGGGCAAGTAATGCGGCGCCGGGCACCCGTTTGTGTCTCCGATGGCCGGCCCGCCGCCCGCGGGATGGGCCCGCTGTCGTAAACGGCTGGATGCGGTGGGGTCAGGCATTCGGGGGACGCTCCGTGGCGCAGGGCGATGCACTCCGGCTCATCGAGGAACATTCCGGCTACCGGTTCGCCGTCCTGGGCGAGATCCGGGTATCCGTCCGTCCGGCGACCTCCTATACATGAGCCATGCGACAGGGTAATCTGTCGCAATGGCGAGCATTACGACGGAACTAATCGAGACGGGAGCGAAGCGGGACGGACGCGGGCGGCGGATTGCGACTCCGGCGGAACGGGTGGCGCTGATCGCGCAGTATCGCGACAGCGGTCTGACGCAGCGGGTCTTCGCCGAGCGGGAGGGAATCAAGTTCAGCACGTTCACTGCCTGGCTGCGGGGCCGGCGGTTGGCGGCCAGGCCCGGGCGGAAGGTCCACTTCACGGAGGTGCCGATGATGACGCCGCCGGTCATGGGCGGCCTGGCGGTACAACTGCCGGACGGGGTAGTCGTACGCGGGTCAATCGTCAGCGAGGTCGCCGCACTGGTTCAAGCGCTGAGGAACTGAAACCATGCTCACGTTCCCCTCGGCGTTGCGGATCTTCCTGGCGGTGGAGCCGGTGGACATGCGCCAGCAGTTCAACGGGCTGTGGGCTGCGGCCGAGCAGAAGCTCCAAGAGAACCCCCGGTCGGGCGCGGTGTTCGTGTTCACCCACAAGGACCGCAACCGGCTCAAGATGCTCTACTGGGACGGGACGGGCGTGTGGGTGTTCGCCAAACGGCTGGAGAAGGGCCGCTTCAGCTGGCCGGTGGGCAGCGACGCCACCAAGCTCTCGCTGACGCCCCCGGCCCTGACGATGCTGCTCTCGGGCATCGATCTGAAGGACGGCTGCCAGAAAGCATGGTACGAGCGATGAAAAAATGCCGTGACCGCGAAGAAAAAGCTTGCGGGCGGTCCATGAGTATCCATCCTATGGATACTCCGCATGCCGCCCGCCGAACACCTCTATGCCGAAACCCTCGCCCTGAAGACGGAGGTGGCGGAGGTGCGCGAGGAGAACGCGCAGCTGCGGGTGCAGATCGCCTGGCTGAAGAACCGGCTCTTCGGCCCCGGCCAGGGCGAAAAACAGGACCGGGCGCAGTTGCTGCTGCACTTGGCGGAACTGGAGAAGCTGCTGGCACCCAAGCCCGAGCCGCGCCCGGTAATCGCGCACGCGCGCGCCCGGCCCGAACCCCGCCCGCTCCCCGAGCAACTCTTTGCCAAACTGCCGGTCAAGGAGACCATCGAGATCATCCCCGAAGCAGTGCAGAAGGACCCGGAGCTTTACGAAAAAGTCGGTGAGGAACGCACCTTCGAGGTGGATGTGACGCCCCCGAAACTGTTCAAGCGAGAGATCGTCCGACCGAAGTTCCGGCACCGCCTGGACCGAGCCCGGCCGTTGACGCTGGCCCCGGCACCGCCTCGGCCAGCCCCGGGCGGGTACGCTTCGGCGGGGTTGATCGCGTGGATCCTGCTGGCCAAATACGTCGACCATCAGCCGCTCTACCGGCAGGAGAAGCAATCGGCGCGTTGGGGCGCCACGATCAGCCGCCAGACGATGTGCGAATGGGTGGCCCTGGGCGCGATCTGGCTGGAAAGCATCTACCGGCAGATGCCGCAGGAACTGCTGGCGGGGCACTACCTGCAAGTCGACGAGACCCCGGTGCGGTGCCAGGATCCCGATGTGCCCGGCAAGACTGTTCAAGGCTGGCTGTGGGTCATCAGCCGCCCCGGCGGCGACGTGGTCTTCGAGTGGCGCATGAGTCGCCGGCACGATGAGGTGTCGACGCTGCTGGCCGGCTTTCAAGGGCTGCTTCAATCGGATGGCTATGAAGCCTATGCCCGCTTTGTCGCCCAGCGCGAAGGCCTCGTGCATCTGGGATGCTGGGCACATGCTCGCCGACACTTCCACGAAGCGCTCGCCGACGCTCCGGTCCGCGCCGGCTTCATCCTGCGCCTGATCGGCCACTTGTACGGCATGGAGAAACAGTGGGACGAGGACGGCATCGTCGAACCGGCGCAACGGGCGCACCTGCGCCGACGCGACTTCGCGATGACGCTCAGTCTGCTCAAACGCACGGCCACGCACCTGGTGAGCCGGGTGCTGCCCCGCTCGCTTCTGGGGCAGGCCTGCGCCTACTTGCTGCGGCACTGGGATCTGACGAAAAGCCGGTGACACGAAGCGGCCACAAGGCTACAATGGTGTGGCAGGGTGCTTTCCGACTTGCCCATTCTCGGCAAATCAGCCCCCTCCCCGCGCATGCCCACACCCTCCTATCTGACCAAGACCGACTTCACGGCCTGCCACGACTGCCGGACGAAACTGTACTACCGCAAGCAGGGCTAGCGGCAATCAGCCAGAGCATTCCGTGCCAGGCGGTGTCTGCTCGGCGGAGTGATAGGTCTTTTTCCCCAGCACTTCAGGCTCGCATCGATGAACGGATAAATCACCGCGCAGCTGGTTGCCAGGCACCAGGCCCCCTCCGACAACAACGGCGAATGGATCCTACGCTTGGGGCGGCGATCCAGCAGCGGTGGGCGGCGGGGCGCCGACCGGAAACAGCTCGGAGTGTCCAGCGCGGGTGGCACGGCTGCGGATCAACGCCCGGGCTTCGTCCGAACCGTCGAAATCAAATAGTTTGCGGGCGAGCTCGCTCGCGTGCTCCACATCACCGGCCCCGATGAGAATCTCAATCGAGTCGGCCGCGGTGCTGAGCACCATCTGGTGGTTCGCCTGCTTGAGCATTTCTGAACCCGGCCGGTTGGCCAGGATCATAAACTGCTCGAACTGCTGCGCGATGTCACCATAGGGGTGGATCGCCAGCGCGTCCCCGTAGCGTTGTCGCTTCAGGAGGAGTTGGATCGCACAGTGCCCCATCGCCTTTCGCCGCGGATCGCCGGCCGGCAGCCGATCAAAGACCTCCAATGTCCGCGCATCGTCCTGCAACGTTTGGTTTAGGACCGCAAAATCCTGGGCTGCCCGGCGATAGTCAGCGGCCGCCAGCAGACGCTCCTGGGCGGCGTCGCGTCGCTCGACCAGCGCCGTATGCGCCGGCGGATAGTGGGAGCTCAATCGCCCGAGGTCACTCAACAGGAAGCTCACGCGGACCCCGCTGAAACTTGGCTCCTTGACCATCCCCTCATCGAAGCACCACAAGAACTCCGCCAGCGCTTCGGCATTTTTTCCCGTGCGGGCCAATTCCTGGCCCAATTGATATCGGGCTTTGACTGCGTCGTGCCCTGCTGGCGCCTGCGCGGTCGCATCCCGCGCTCGCGCCAGGGAGGTCTTGCCGGCCAGTGCAGAGTTGAATTCTGCGATGAACTGTGCCGGTTCGCGAAAGCCGACCAATCGGTCGATCTCGGTGCCATCGGCTTTGAGCAGCAGCAGCGTCGGGTAGGCGTCGATCCGATAAAGGGCCGCGAGATCCGACTGTTTCTCCGCGTCGATCTTCAACGCGACCGCCTTTTCCCCGACAAGTCTGCCGACCGCCGGATCGCTCCAGGTCCGAGCGTCGAGCTGCTTGCACGGGCCGCACCACGTAGTAAAGAAATCGATGAAGACGAGCTTTCCTTCGCTGGCCGCGGCTTTGGCGGCGGCTTCGAATGCAATCTCCCGAAAGGGTACTGCCACCGGATCGGCCGCGTGGAGGACGCCAGAGCAGATCGCCAACAGGATGACAGCAACGCGGGGCAGGCAGGTTTTCATGGGGGCCGGTGGATGGGGAAAGCGAATCTGCCAGATTGTGACTTTAGGATCAATAAAATTCTATACTGCATTCCAGTCGCAAGATTACGAAAAAAGACATTGGGGCGCCGGGCAGTATCAGTTTCCGTGGCGCGGATGGTTAAAATCCCCCTAACAAGGTTCCAGCTGGAAATCTGGGATCGCGATTGGCCAATGGGCCTGGCTATTCTGAAACAGATGCCTTTCTTTCAAAATGGCCCCGGACTGGTTGCGGCGCTTTTCTGACGAGACCGAATGGTTTGACCCGATACCTGTCTCATCGATCAGTTTTCCCCCGACACCATGAAAACAATCAGCTCTCCCTTTGGCAGGACCACACTGCTCGCAAGTCTCTTCATCTCTTCGGTCCTGGCCGACCAAGCCGGCCCGAAAACGCTCCTTGAACGCTCGGCGGCCGCAATGGGCGGAACGGCAGCTTTCGGGAAGATCAAAACGCTGGTGGTTCGGAGTTCGATCGAAGTGCCGGCGGCCTTCGTGACGATGTCGACGGTTTCCTTTTTCAAGGCTCCAAATTTTATCTACATTGAGTCGGATATTCCGCTGGTGGGCAAATCGCGCGAAGGCTACGACGGCAAGACCGGCTGGGCCAACGATCCTGTTCTGGGTTATCACGAGATTACCGGCATTGCACTGGAGCAGCTGATCGCATCCTGCCCCGATCACTTCGCTCGCTTGTCGGGCTATTACACGAAATTGGAACTGCTGCGCGACGCCAAGGTGGGCGAGCGCCCCGCCCGGGTGGTCAAGGGCATCACGCCCTCGGGAGGCGAGGAGGTATTCTTTCTGGATGCGCAGACCTATCTGCCTCTCCGCATCGACCTCACGATTGACAGTGGCCCGGCCGGAAGGCTGCTCACTCAGGTCGCCTTGGAGGATTGGAAGGAGATCCAGGGCACCGGAGCGAAGTCCCCGTACAAGGCCGTCACCAGCAATTCCGCCATGAAGATGATCTCTACAATCGGGTCGATCGAAGTGAACGTGCCAGTGGACGACGCCCTTTTCACGCCGAAGAAGTAGCCGAGTCCAGGAGGCTGTCGGACTTCCGTCCGGCCAGCCTCCTACTGGCAAAACCGCCCAATCCGACCCGGGGAAACGGGCAGAATCTCGGCGATCTTTACACGAATTGGAGTCATATTGGCTCATCGGATCATTTTCCCTGCTCAATGATGGGGGCGGTTTTGCATTAGCCCGCCCTTTGATGATCGCCAGCATAGGAACCACCAGCAGAAAAATGACCGTGGCGATGGCAAAGACTA
>CAVRNM010000119.1:0-5264 GCA_963722225.1 uncultured Verrucomicrobiae bacterium | reverse complement strand
CGCCGGCATTGCAGCAACGCCGGCGTCGCCGGGAACGTGGTGCGATATTCCCAGTCCGCCTGGCTGATCCATTGGAGCTTGGCCTCGTGGTCCCGGAAGAACGGATCGGGAATGAGCTGGTGATGCAGGAGATCGAGGTGCACGTCGCCCGGCACCTGCGCCTGGCGCCATGCCACCATGGGCGATTCCGGCGCGGCGCCGCGTTGGTGAAACTCCCAGCCCTGATCCAGGGGAATGATCTGTTTCTCCAGTGAGTTCATCTGCGCCAACAATGAAAAGGCCGGCAGCTGCGCCAAGGCGATCAGCAACAAAGTCCGGAATGGGTATGGTTTCATGAGTTTGCTTAAAGTCCAGCGAGCCCGACCGAGACGGGTTGAGGTCGATCGATTTTGTTCGCCGCCGCCAGAATGGCCCCCGTCGCGGCGGCTCGGGCGCGCGCCACGCCCAAGGCGCGGACCCGCAGGAGATCTTGTTTCAATGCCATGTCGCTCAGGCCAAGAGCACCACTGCGCGCCCGCGAAGGCAAGTGGAGAGCGCCGAAACGTTGCCCCAGCTCTTCGGGTCGGGAGTTCCCCGGAAACTGCGGGGACGTCGATGGAAGCAGCCTGAAGGGCTCGAAGCCCGATAGGCTGCTAGGTGCCGTCCGAGATCAGTGGCGTCGCCTCATCATCCGGCCGCTGGACGTGGAGGCGGTCAAAGCGGCGCAAGGCCGGGAAGAGGCGCATCCAGAGGAGCGCGACGGCGACCGTGCCGAGACCGCCGAGCACCGTGGCGGCAACCGTGCCGAAGAGCGCGGCGGTGACGCCGGACTCAAACTCCCCCAACTGGTTGGAGGTGCCGATGAAGAGCCCATTCACCGCGTTGACGCGGCCGCGCATGGCGTCGGGGGTGCTGAGTTGCACGAGCGAGCTGCGCACGACGACACTGATCACATCGGCGGCGCCCAGGACGGTCAGGGCGGCGAGCGAAAGCAGGAACGACCGGGAAAATCCGAAGATGATCGTCGCCACTCCGAAAACCAGGACGGCGGCGAACATCCTGCGCCCCACTTGGCGTTCCACGGGCCGACGCGTCAGGTAGGCGGACATGACGACGGACCCGACCGCGGGCGCCGAACGCAGCGCGCCCAGGCCCCAGACGCCAACCCCCAGGATGTCGTGCGCGAACGCCGGCAGCAATGCCGTGGCTCCCCCGAGGAGAACGGCAAAGAGGTCGAGCAAGATGCTCCCCAATATAACCGGGTCGTGGCGGATGAAAGCAAGGCCGGCAAAAATCGAGCGAAAAGTCGCCGGCTCGCGAGGCGGTCCGCCCTCTTTCCGCGGCAGGCCGGCCATCAGCGCCAACGCGGCCAGGGCCAGCGCTCCGGCCGTCGCGTAGGCCACCGCCGGGCCCAGCACATAGAGGACACCGCCCACGGCGGGGCCGATGACCGAGGCGCTCTGAAACCCGCCCGTCGCCCAGGCCACGGCCTTGGAAACCAGCGGCCGCGGCACCAAGGCGGGCAGGAGGGACTGGTTCGCCGGCCGCTCGAAGGCCCGCGCCGCCCCGATCACCGCCACCGCCACAAAAATGCCGGGCGCGCCGATCCAGTGGCTCCAACTTCCGGCTGCGAGGACGCCCACCGCCGCCGCCTGGACGGCCAGGGCGATGACGCAGATCGTCCGGCGGTCGTAACGGTCGGCCGCATGCCCGGCCGGCAGAGTCAGCAGCGCCATCGGCAGGAATTGCGCCAGCCCCACCATGCCCAGCGCGAAGGTGCTGTGGGTCAGCGCATAGACCTGCCAGCCCACTGCCACCGCCTGCATCTGGACGGCGAGCGCCGACGCGACGCGGGCGCCCCAGAAGAGCCCGAAGCCGGGATATTCCGTCAGGAAAGACCTGGCCGGCGCGCGGGGCGGAGCATTTTCCATCGCCTCTGGAATCGCGGTCCGCCCGGTCTCGTCAAGCCTCGAGTGGTCCCGAGGCGTCTTGCCATGCGCCCGCCCGCCCCGTAGGAACCGGGGAGAATCCATGAACGAAAGCGCCCCCGCCGCAGGATTGGCTCCCGCCGCCGCCGGTTCCGCGGACCTCCGGACCATCGCCGTCGACCTGGATGACACGCTTAACAATTTCACGGAGACCCTGCGCCGGGGACGGTTCCCCTACCCCCGGGGCGGCGCCCTGCCCGAGGCGGCGTTCCGCCGCTACGTGGAAAGGATCCGGCACGACGCGCCGGAGGCCGGGGACCTGCTCAGCACTGAGTATTCATACCTTAGATACAAGATTCACGAGCACTGCTACCGGAGGGCCCGCGCCCGCCCCGGCGCCGCCGAATTCATTCGCGGGCTCCGGCGGAATCACTGGCGCATCGTCATCTGCACCCAGCGGGACCTGCGGCGGGCCAACGCCGCCACGCGCGCCTGGCTCCAGGAGAACGCCATCCCCTTTGACTACCTGTTCATGGCCCTGAACAAGATTGTCTTCTGCAAGGCCTGGGGCATCCGGCACCTGGTGGACGACGATGTCTTCAACATCGCCCACGGGGGACGCTACGACGTCAACGTCTACTATCCGATCATGCCGAAGCACCAGTCGCTGCCAGCGCATTCCGCCCGGGGATTCCAGGATTTCAAGGAGGTGGAGCGATGGATCCAAGAATAGGCCTGCTCAAGGAATTCTCCCGCGGGTTCATCCGGGGCACCGCCAAGGTTGAAACCGAGCGGTTCGGCTTCTCGTTTCTGGACCAGCTGCTGGCGGACGGCGCCAGCCTGGAATACGGGGAACTCACCGCCGCCCGACTGCTGCACAAATACAAGCTGGTCGATGTTTCCGAGCACCGCATGGATGAGTTGCTCCAGTGGCACATCCAAAAGGAGTGCAACGTCTGCCGGTATTTTGACGCCAGCGCCAATGATGCCTTTTGCTTCAACCTGGATAACAACCACAAGGTCAACAATACCGCGGTGATCCCGGAGATGAATCTGGCCCTCCGCGCCCTGAGCAACTGCCTTCGGGACCTCGGGTGTGAGCCGCTGATTGTGGCCAGCGGCCGGGGTTATCATGTCTGGTGCCGGCTGGGCGAGCCGGTGGCCAACGACCAGCTTTACGGTTTCATGCTTCGCGCCGCGGTCCGGGCCCTCCTGGCCTTCCAGGGCAGCGGATACGATCACAAGACCATCAAGTTCAATTTTTATCCCGATGTTAAGGTCCACGACGTGGTTTCGTTGCGCCTGTTCGGCTCCGACCACGCCAAGAACAAGGTGTTTAGCCGCGTCCTCACGCCCGGCGGGCTGCTCGGCGAAGCTGCCTCCTGGGAATTCTTCGAGGATTTCCTGCGGAACCGGACGATTCCCCGGGACACGTTCACCGCGGCGTGCCGCGCGCTGCCGCCGTTGCCCTGACCAAGACGCAACGCTGCAGTCGAAGCGCGAGCGTCGACGGCCGAATGCGCCCGATTCTCCTGGAGGCAGCCAAGCTCGGCTCCGGCCAAACTCAACTGTCGAAATCCAGCTGGTCGTGCCCGACGGAGACCAGTGACGGCAGTCCGGTCGGCTGCACATACAACGGAAAATCAGCCGGAGACCCAAGCTGACCGGGCGCGTAGGTGCGATTCCACTCGGCCGGGGTCATCCCGGACGTAAACAATTCGATCGCTTCGCGGTGAAACCCGAGCAGCACCTCCCGCGCCGGCTGGCGGTTCACCAGCGCCTGCGCCTGGGCCAATGACATGCGCACCTCCAGCCGTGCCTCCGGAAACACCTCGCAGGTACAGGAAAAAACCACCCTGTCCCCATCCACTCTTCCACTGAAAGTCTTCGTGCCACGGCGATGATAAATCGTTTCCATGAGAGGAAGGCACCAAGCTCAATCGTCGCCGCCCCGCAGGCAACGAAATTTACCCGCCCCGCCGGCGACCTACGATCGCCGACCCCCAAAACGTCTTTCCCAGTTTCCCATGCGGCAACCGGAAGCCGCTTCTCAATTTTCACAATCCACTAATTGTTTGAACGACGCGAGAAACAGCGGTACACGCGATGCGGCATAGCCACCTATTGGGCAGAAAGACATGACCGCTCCTGACGAGACCAATGCCATCGCCATGCTTACTGCCGCTCTCGGCGGTCGCAGGATCTACACGCTGCTATGGCTTTTGTGGATGTCTGCCTGCTGTGGCGGATCCATCGCGCTAGATGTACTTCCTAACCAGAAATCGTCGAGCGCGCGAGCCATCATCGCCATAGCGATAAGCGTGATAGTCTTCGCATTCGTTACATTTGATTTGGTTCGCAGCTTATCAGTAACGGAAAGAAGAGGGGAGCTGCTGGCGCGAAGCGACAACACTCTTCGCGTCAGTGTGTTTCTTCGTGTCGCAGTTTGGTGCGTGCCATTAGTCGGTCTTGCGGCGATTTCAGCGTCATTCATTATCAAATGAAGAATTTGCCCAACCAGCCGCTGCGAATGCCGGCCAGCGGCACGCCGGCTACTGACGCACCCGTCGCGTCATCTCCCGGCATCGCCGGTCGGTAGCGTTTGCCAAATGAAATGAGCCCCGCGAAAATAGACTCCATTGATCTCGTTGCTTTGCTCCCCGGCAAAGAAACCGTGGCTCTGATTGCCTACGATGGTGGTGAGGTTCCTCAGGATTCAGAGGGCGAGCTGGCGATGCAGAAGAAAATCCACGGCTATCTCGACTTCATTGTTTCAGGTCAGTTTGCGCGGACCTACCCTGAAGATAAAAAGAAGAGATTGGTCATCCAAGTCGTATGCCAGAACCCGCCGACCGAGGGGATGAAGAAAGTCCAAGGAATCAGGGACCATGGCCGGCTCGAGACTTTCATCACAGTCGAAGTGAAGACCGATACGGAGTTTAAGGCGGCGATGACCGCAGCAAATCCCGGAAGGCAAAAGCCGTGGTGGAGATTCTGGTCATGAAGAAATCGGCCAACCCAGCGGCCGGAGGAAATTCGCTGCTTGGCTGTCATGCCGAGCTCCGGAGCAGCCGGCGCTCCTGCTGCTCGTCCTGAACGGGTACGTATTTGTTCCTTCCCTACGCGAGCGCATCGTTTAAACGGCACGCCCCCGACCCGGACATGAAAATCCCCGCCGCCGGGGTGCCTGCTCCCTAATGGCGGGGCTTGGGAAGGGGTTGCGGATAGAATGGCTGGAAGCTGTCCGAAAAGTCGGTTGCGCGTTGCGATGGAGGGCGCTGCGCCGTCAGCGCCCCGCGGGGATTTGGCGGCGACAGCGCGCCGCCCTCCAGATCCTGGCAGTTCTCGGACAACCTC
>CAVRNM010000118.1:0-17609 GCA_963722225.1 uncultured Verrucomicrobiae bacterium | reverse complement strand
CGCGGGCGCGTCACGGCAACGTCATGAAAAGCGTGATTTCGAAATCGCTGCCGTCGGCGTCGGGAAAGCGCAGCACGACTTCTTTCTCGAGTTGGATCTGCGACCACACCCGGCCGCTGTCCGCGCGATTCACGCGGAAAAACGTCAGGCCGGTCTGCGCCGGCAGTTGCAGCGGAGGGATGCGTTCCTCCTTGAGCACCACACCGCGCACGGCGCGGGTCGCCATGCTGCGCGGCATAAATTTGAACTGGTCGGCATCCTCCACGATTCTGGTGACCTCGCGAGGGTCGAGCTTCGACCGCACTCCGAGGAAATACTCGACCGGCTTGGTGAAATGATCCTCCGTGAACGTCGCGGCGAACATTCCCGGCTCGCGGGTAAGGGCCAGCTTGACGTAGCTCGCCGTGACCACGCCGCGCAGCAACCCGCGGATCTTGGCGTCCAGCGGTTCGAAAACCGCGAAAAGCCGTTCGTGGTCGTAGTCCGGCAGGTTGGCCTCATCGCGGTCCGGATGCAGCGCCGCGAGTTCAGCATGCAGGTCGCGAAGTTCCAGATACCAATCGAACGGCGCCACTCCGGCCGCGCCAAGCAGAGCCCCCAGCCGGGCCGCAAACCGGTTGAGCGTGCGCAGGCGCATCAGCTGCTCGAACTGCGCCCCGCGCAGCGTCTCAAGACTAAATCCGCCCCGCGTCACCTGCACGACGAGTTCCTGCCGGCTCGCCTGCACCTGCGCGACCAGGTCCCGGACGAGGCGGTGCAGCACCGGCGAGCCCGTGAGAAAAACGCAGGGCGGCACGTACTCCGGATCGATCTTGGGCTGACCGAGCGCCTCGCCCGTCGCCCGCACCAGCCGCAGCAACGGCAGGATTTCCAGATCATTGCGGTCGTCCCCCGGCCCCAACACGCGCGCATTAATCCGGCGCAGCAGCACGGGCTTGGGGTTTTCCCCGGTGTTTTCATCGGCCAGCGTGACCTCGATCGGCTTGAAGAGCAGTTTGGCCCGAGCGTCGGCGGCCTCGCCGACGGCGAATGCGTTGGCGCGCTTCGGCTGCCAGAGCGGAACGGCGAGGTGCAGGTCAAAGGTCGAGCCCCCCGTCGAAAACAATGATTTGAGGTCGAACGCCGGCAGGTCCGCATTGTCCGGAAAATCGACCACCAGGCCGCTCGGCAGGATCGCCAGCAGCCGCTCAAACCGCAGCCGAAAGTTCGCCAGTTCGTCGGGCGACAGCTGCATCTCCACCACTCCGGCCGGGTAGGAGCGCAGCAGGCGGCGGTTCGTCGTCGCCTCTTCGTAGACCGATCGTTGCAACCGCTGCAGGTGATGCGGCTGGAGGAAAAGGCCTTCGTGCCAGTGGACGTGTGAGGACATGGGGACGGGCGGCAACCGGTTCAGCGATTCGTGCCGCGAATGAGGTCTTCGGCGTATTTCACGACGGCCTCCTGCACGTCGTTCTCGATCGTAGCATCGGTGATTTCGGCCGCCAGATCGGTGTATTTCTTCCAGCAGCGCACCTCGGCGTTGACAAACATCCCGCCGCCGCCCTCGGCGCGCACCGCCTCACGCACGGCGTCCGGCGCATACCGCTGCTGGTACCGTCGCGCAAAATTCCGGCCCGCCGGGCCGAGCCCGGCGAGCAGGCCCGCGATTAGCTGCCGCGTGCCCTCAAGTTGCTTCTGCACTTGGGCGGCCGAGGCCTCGGCGTCACCCGCCAGCGAACGCCGGGTGAGCATCCGCAGGTCGCCCTGCGAAGTGTCGCGCCGGATCGGCGATTTGGGCGCGGCGCTGCGCCACACGTTCCAGGCCAGCTGGTCAAGCGTGAGCATCACCTCGGCAAAGGCGGCAAACAGCTTGCCGAGCCGCTGGGGATCGATCGGGTCGTCAGGCCCGAGTTTCAGCTTTGCCTGCACGTCGGCCAGCGCTTCGCCCTCAATCGGCTTGTTGGTCGCGATCACCAGGCCCAGGGCCGCGAGCTTCTGCTTCACGTTCTCCCGCTGCTCGCCCGAAAGCTGGGGCGCAAGCTGGAGGAAGGCCTTCACGATTTCGTCCGGCATCGGCTGGGTCACCGCCGCCGGGCCCGCAACCGCGACGGTGGCGAGCTCCCACGTTGGAAAGCGTTCGGCGAGCGCATCGAGATACAATCCGCGCTTGCTCGCCGGCACCGTCTGCAGCGCCCGCCGCAATTCCTCTTCGAGATAGACCTGACGGTTGTCCCCGGTCTCCTCGGCCAGGTTGGCCTGCAGGTATTTCAGGCGGTTACCCAGCGCCGCCGCCCAGGTTACGGGTTCCGCCAAAGCCACATTGTTCGCAGGTGCGGGCTGCATACTGGTTTATAATGTCAGATATTGTTGGTCTCGCACAAGCCGCAATAATTCAAAACGTTCGCGGATCCCGGGCGGACTGTCAAACGCTGGCCGGATACCCACGTCGCTGAAACCCTCGGTCACGGTCCGAGCCCCGATCCGTCCGGCCGCCTCGACCTTGAGCGGCTCGGTGAAGTCGAGGCCTGGCGGGGCCAGCACCGAGCCGCCGGCCACGTAGTACTGTTTGGCCTCGTCGTCATACAGGTAAATCCACACATTCCCCGTCAGATTGACGAACCCGCCCGTGGTCGGACCCTCGTCGACCGGGGCCGGCCATAGCCGCCCCGCCTCGCCAACCGCGCGAGGCTGCCCGTCGTCCTGGAACAGCTTCCGCGGTCCGCCGCCCGGCGGCACCACCAGCGGGAGGAAAACACCCTCGTTCGGGCGCCAGCGCACGATCTGCCCGCCTTCGCGGTAAGTGTCGAGAAATCGCCAAAGTTCCTGGAAGTTGCGCCCGCGGAAATTCCCGCCATTCTGCGTCCCGAGCACCTTCATGGCCGCACGCCACTCCCGCAGTCGCGGCAGGCGCGCCCCGAGCAGGGCTTCAGCGAACAATCGCGCCGCCTCCGGCGGCACCTGTTGCAGGGGGCTGCGCAGTGTCGGCTTCTCCGCGGCCGCCTCTTCCAGCACTGGTGTGCGGCCGCGCAGTTCGGCGTTGTCAAACAGCGCCTTGACCTGCGCATCGGTCAAATAGAACCAAGTGGAGTTCAACTCCAGCCCACGAAAATCAGTCCGCGGCCGCCACGCCATCGGCTTGTTCCACGGTTGGTCGAGGGTCTCGGTCCGGGTCCATTGCGGAAGCGCGGCGATCACCTTGCTGCCTTCCGGGCGGGCTCCAACGAGGTCGAGGAATTCGCCCACCGCAATCACGCGCCGGGCCAAGTAGAACGGTGGCGTGTCGTCGTCGGGTTGCACGAGGAGGAAGTCGAGCTGCACGCTTCGCCCCCCGCTGCTCCACGTAGCGGAAATCCGCAGTCCAGCATCGGCGAGCTCCTCGGTCCAGCCGGCCAGCCGCGGCGAGAGGATCGGTTTGCGGCCTCGGCCGCTGAGGAGATCCCGGGATTCGCCCTTCTGCGGAGATGCCTCGGTGCCGGAGCGGCCGCCCGCCACTTCGTCGAGTCTCAGATCAATGCGAACCAGTTTCTCCAGGAACGCCGAGACCTCGGGCCGCCCCGACACTCCACCCAGCAATCGCACCGCCGAAGCAAATTCATCGCGCCCGCTCCGTAGGCGGTCCAGGTCAGTCTCGCTCTGGACGATCTCCCTCAACCGCCACAGGCGGAGGTTGTAGGCCACCGGTTCATCGAGATCCCGCTCCGTGATGCCAAAACGGCTCATCCCCTTGAAGATGGTCGCCAGCTCCGTCGCGCTCCGCGCCGCGCTGCGCGCCGCGCGATTCCAACGTGCGCGGCCCTCCCGGGACAGCTCGTCGAACAAAACGCGCCGCCGGCTCTCGTCCTTCAGGTCGCGCCCCATGGCCTCGCGCAATGTCGCGACCATCTCCCCCTCGACGTCGAGCTCGCCCGCCCCGGCCGGCCAGTCCCCGAGCGCGCCCAGCCGGCGCCAGGCGGTAAGTCTCCGCGACAAGCCGCCCTGTCGCGCCGCGCCAGTCAGCGTCGCCCGGTCGCTGTTTACGGCCAGAAGCGAAAGCTGCCGCGCCTCGCCGAGCCACTCCGCCGGCCGACCGGACAGCGCATTCTCGCCTTCGCGTCGGTCCAGCTCCGCCACCACCCCATTCACGCCTTCATCCCATCCGTAACCGCCGCCGAGCAGCTCGCCCAATCGGTCGAGTTCCCTGCCAAACTCCACTAGTTCGCCCAACCAACGGCGGTGCGCTTCGAGCGGCGCGCGTACGTTGGGCCCCTCCGAGGGCCAAGGCGCGGTCGGCAATGCGTTGCGCCACTCGGCCGCCGCGACCACCGCGTCCGCCGCTTTTTCCCGGCGCGCCGTCTCCAACCGTTGCAGCACTTCCGCGGTATCGGGCGCCGCCGGGCCGAAATCGGGCCTCGGCAGCCCACCAAACCCTGCCGGACCCTCCAAACCCTCAAGCCAGGCCCGCAACGTGCGCTCCTGGTCCCGCAGCGCGCGAAAACGCGCGCGGTCGCGCTCGAGCATTGCCGCCGTCACCCCGGTTAGCGCCGTCTGCCGCCACCCGGTCCAACGCTGGATCGCGGCGCCCAGCCGCCCGACCGGCTCGGCCACCCGCTGCAGCCAGAAATCCGGACGCAGCAGCGCGAGGGTGCCGTCGAGCCGCTGCTCCAGTACGCGAAACGCGCCGGCCAACTCTTCCGTTTCCCTCGTCACAGCCGGAAGGTCGTGCCGCAAAATCTCCCGGCTGCGCAACGCCTTCAAGTTCGCGCGCAAAGGATTGATCTCGCGTTCGAAATCCGCCTGGTTGAGCGCGGGCGCGCCGCCGACCTCCCCTGCCGGCGCCTCCCTCTCCAGATCGCCCGCGCTCGCGGTCATCCGGTTGACACGGGAATCGATATCCGTCGTCAGACGCGGATCTTCGGCCGCGGGGACGCGGGAGAACAGCACCAGCTCCTGCTCCCACCGCGGAAAGTCGGCCTCGGTCGCCGGGGCGGTCTCGGCCTGCAAGCTCGACTCGCGCAGGAATCGTTCTCGCACGACCGCGGGATCAAGGAACTGCGCGCGCCGCCGCTGCAACTCGGCCAATGGAGCAGCCAGCGAATCGGCAAAATCGCCCAGCGACGGACGGTCGCTCAACCGGGCGAGAATGAGTCGCGGCATCGCCTTCTGGATCCGGTCGTTGCTCGCCGCCATCTCGGCGGTGAGGCGGGAGATTTCGCCCCAGCGGCTCGCCACCGAAAGCGAGCCCGCATCGTCCAGCGACAGGTCGTTGAACCATTTGAGCACCTGCGCGAGGTCGGGGCCGGAGCCACCCGTCGTCTGGGTGGGGGGCAGCCGCCCCTGCAGGGTCGCCGCCGCGCGCTTGAAGCCCCGCGCCTCGAGCAGCTCGAGCAGGTGGCGCATCTCGTCCCAGCGCGGCCATTTCTCCAACTGCTGGGTCAGCGTCCCGACCTGGGTCCAGGCGTCGGTGACGCTTTCGGCCACCGTGCCGCGCAGCAGTTCACGGCGCACGGCGTCCGGCGGCGCCTCGGCGAGCACGCCCAAGCGCGTTTCTTTCGCGGCCGCACGGACCAGGGCTTGCGGGCGCAGCTCGGCGGCCCCATTGCGGAACCGGGTGAGCGCGGCGCGCAACGGATCGTCCGGCGTCCACAAATCCGCCGTGCGCTCCCAGCGGTCGGCGTTGCGCAGCAGGTCGCCCAGCCAGGAACCCCAAGCGCGGCAGAGCAACGCCCAATCCGGCGTCACCTCCGTGCGAAACGCCCGCGGATTTCCCGTGGTCTCCGCCAGCCGCCGCAGCGCGTGGGGCATGCCCTGCGGATCGCCATACCGCGCGAACCCGGTGACGCCGCCGACCGCGAGCACCACGACCACGCCGGTGGTGAGCAGCGCCGTGCGCACCGGCCGCGGGTCGCGGGGGATGCGTTGCAGGCGGCGCCGCGCCTCCGCCAGCGTGAGTTCACCCTCCGCCGGCTGCGGATTCAACAGGTAGTTGCAGTACGCGAGCCACGCCCCCCCCACCCGCCCCAATGCCCGCCACTCCGGTGCCTCTTCGATCGGCCAGCCCGCCACCAGACGACGGCGCACGATCTGCGCCAGGATGGCGCCAACCGCCGCGAGGTCCCGCGCCCGCAACCCGTCGGGCTTCGCCCCGGGCATAAACCAGGGATCGGCCAGGTGCACCGATAATCCGGCCAGCTCGCCCGAGCCGGAAAGAAAGACGTTCGAGGGTTTCAGTTTCCCGTGCGGCCCACCGCCGTGCGTCTCCCAGGCCGCCAGGCCGTCGAGCAGGCGTTCGGCGACCGCCCGCACCAGGTCGCCCTTGGCCTCCAGCGTCCCAGCCAGAGGCTCGAACGGGTGTTCCCGCCAAGGCATGACGGCATAGGCTCCCTCCGGGCAGCGCCCGCAGGCCAGGATCTCCACCGCGGCGCCGCCCGCTTGCGCCACCGCCCGCTGACGTTCAGCGGCGACCAACCAGCCCTCGATCGCATACAGCCGGCGGACGTTGGTTGACGGCGGCGGGTGGAAGATCTTCAGCGCAAAACGGCCGGGCCGGCCGTCGCTGGCCACCGCCTCGTACACGCTGGCGAGGGCCGCCAGCGCATAGGCACGCCGCAGATCGTAGCCGCCGTAATCAGGCATGAGGGCGAGGGAGCGATGCCGTTCCTCCGCCGTCGGAGTGGCGCGCGCCCGGCCACCGGCCGAAGCCGACTTACGGTTTGCGCGGCGTCATCAGCCGCAGGCCGCTTTCCTGGACGAGGATTTCGATCGTTTCGACCTTGCGCCCCCACGCGGCGCGGTCCAGCGGGAGAATAAGGCGCCGCGGATCGGCGTTGCCCATCTGGTCCGTGACGGCACCGGGCAGATCGGCCACGATGACGAGGTGGAGCGCGCCGGTGCGCAGCCAGTCGGCCCAATGGGGATCGCTGGCGAGGAGCATCTGCGTATTAGGTTTGCCACGACCGAACTGCATTGTGGACTTCAGGGCGTCGCGGCGAAACGCATTGTTCGGTTGCCAGTACTCGGTCACGGAATAGCTCTGCCACTTCGGCAGGTCGGCGAGCTCGTTGGCCCCGACGAGATCGATCTGCACCGACGTGCCGGCGAGGGGACCGTCGAGGGTAACCTGGATGTTGTAGGCGCGGGGCGTGGGCGTGGAGGCGCAGCCACCGAGCAGCAGCGACAGCAGCGCGAGACCGAAGACGAAACGGGAAGAATGGAGCAATTTCATTTCGGTGCGGAGGTAAGCAGGATGAAGGAACAGAAACCGAAGAGATAAAACACGCTTTCGGACTTACAGGCAAGAGCGCGTTCCAAAAAATCGGCGCGCCTCCTGCAGCGGGGAGATGGGCCGGCCCCCGGGCGACCCTCACCGCACCTTCTGAATCACCCGGGCGATCTCGCGATTGGTGGGCCAGTCGCACAGCAGCAGGCTCTGGCTGCGCAACACGAGGGAATCGATCTCTGCCAGAGGGGCATCGAAGGCGGCCTGGAGCTGATGCGCGGGCGCGTCGCCGAAATCGCGACAGAATGCCCCCGGACTTGTCCCAGGGAAAAACCGGCCCAGCGCTGCGAGGGTGTCCCACCAGAGCTCGCCTGGCAAGAGGCTGGCGGCCTCCTCGTTCGTGGCCGCGCCATGGCCATGGTGCTGCGGGCCGAGCGATTGCAGCCACCGACTGTCAAGTGCGGCCAGCCGGCGGACCCGCTCGCCCGGTTTGCCCCCGCCCCCCGCGGCCGCCACGGCCCGCCCGAGGCTGAGCAGCTCGTCGAGGGCCGCCGGCAGCGTCTTGCCCGCTCCGGTGAGGAAAAGCTGGGCGCCGAGGACGCCAAGCGCATAGAGGTCGACCGGCGTGCTTAGCAGAGGAATGGTCTCGAACGGAGTCCCGGGAAAAACGCCGCCTTCCACCGCCGGCAACCCGGCTAGCACCGCCGGCCCGGCCTCGAGCGGCGCGGTGCGGAACCGCGCCTCACCCTGGGCCAGTGCCTCCGCCGCGTCGATCGTTCCGACCAGAGCGAGCGCGCCCGCCCCGGGCAGCGGCAAGCGGGCCGACACCAGATCGCGCGGCGACGCTGCCGCGACCTCGGGCGAAACGATCGTCGCCTCGACCTGGGTGCGACCACCCGACGCAATCACTTTTCTTATCCGAAGGTCTCCCCGGCCCCGCACCGACCGGCCCGCGCCCTCTGGCCGATAGACCGAGGAGCCGAATCCGCCGGCGGCCTTGAAATAGCGCAAGCCGCCGGGGGCGGTCAGCGCCACCGCCGCGGGCGGCCCGGTCAGCACCAGGCCCGCGCGGTCCAGAGCACCGGCAGTGCGCCGGCGGCCGGTGCGAGATCAACGCGGAAGGCGCCCGTCCCAAGGTTCAAACAGGGCGGCTGGGTCGCGTCGACAACCGTGCGCACCTCCCGCAGCATCGACTGCAGCAGCAGCAGCTTGAGGTGGAAGGTTTCGTGGAATCGGCCGGCGCGCCCCCGCGCGGCAGAGAAGAGATACGCACCGGAATGTTGGAGGAGATCCCAGTCGTCGAGCCCGGCATACGGACCGCCGAGTTTCACCGGCGGCCGGCCCGCACTGAGCCCTCGGAAGGTCCGGCCCGCCAGCAGCCCCGCGTAGGCTTCCCACTCTAGAGGCGCCAGCCGGCGGACCAACAGGAACCCGCCCTCGGGATTAAAGGGGACCAACCCTCGGCCGCCTTCGGGCAGCGCCTCGCCGGCGGGACGCGCGCCCGACGGCGTGTCGGCCGTCAAGGCGAGAAACCCCGCCGCCGGCCGGCCCTTCACCGCGAGATAGCGGTGCCGGGAATCGCTGAACGGCTCCAATCCGGCCGCGACCAGGGCGACATCATCAGTGCAAAGTACATACGGTTCGCCCGAGCCGGCATCACGCGGCTCGACGGCCCGCGCATTCCGTGCGTCCAGCCATACCGGCCGCGGATGCACCGCCTCCCAACCCGTGGCGACCAGCGCGGGATCACGACCGAGCGCCCCCGCCCAGCGTTGCCAGCGGGCGTCGAATTCGGCGTTGGTGCCGGCCTCGCCCTCGTCCTGCGCCGCGCTTTCGCCCGACGCCTGCACCCACAGTTCGAGCCAAGCCAAGAGGCGGTCGCGCGCATCAAACAGCGCGCCGAGGTAGGCGCGGCCGAGCCAGGACGAACCGAGCAAGATCAGCGCGGGCGGAACATCACCCTTTGCGCCCATCTGCACCACCGCCCCTATCCTTACGGGGGGCGCCGGCTCAGCAAGAATGATTGGCACCAGACGGCACTGCGGGGGAAGCGCACCTTCTTCGGCGGGTGACATGATAGAATTGCTCCCGCATGCAGGCGGCCGAAGCAAGCCGCAAATATCCAAAGGACCGCGCTCAAAGCTCGCGGGGCATTCGATGCTATCCGCGATTCTCCGCGCTGCCATCGCTCATCGTGACATTGGCCCACCCAATGCCTGTCATCGGATTTATCAATTAACACTCCGCCGCGCGACTCCGCTACACTGCTTCCGAACTGATCGTTCTGTGAAAATAATCTGCTCTGCCTCATTCGGACCGGTGCGCAACGGCCAAGTGGCCACGGGCAGCACGGCTGTATTCGCAGATCTGATTTCCGCCATCACCTCCGGCAAGATCTGGCGCGAGTCGGAACTGGCTTCTGCGAAATGAAGGCAGCGCTCGGGACTCACGCATAATTACACAATTCGAAAGGTAATATTCCCATGAAAGCATCAATCGCCATTGGAGTCGGCATCGTCGCCCTCTGCTCGCTCGCTGCCCTCGCCGTCATCAATCTCTCCGGTTGCGCCGCCACGGAAGTGGCCCTGGAGCACAAGGACCTCAAGGTTTCCTCGGAAATGTCGGCCACCATATTCCTGGACGTCGAGAACCGGACATCGAAGACCGTCTACCTGGACATCAGGAACACCTCGGACAAGGAGTTCGAGCTTCGTCCGTTGATCGTTGCCCGCCTGGCGGGTCAGGGCTACACGGTCACCGATAATGCGAAGGAGGCCTGCTACATCCTGCAGATGAACGTGCTCTCGGTGGGGACGGCGGATCCCTCCGCTCTGCATCAATCCCTCTACGCCGGTTGGGGTGGTGCCCTCGCGGGCGGGCTTGCTGGTACCGCGGCAGGTTACAATAAGGCAGGATATTGGAACTCCTACAATAACTCCAACAAGTATGCGGCCATTGGTGTTCTCATCGGTGGTACTGCCGAGCTGGTGGCCGGTTCCTTGGTGAAGAACGTGACCTACGCGGTGATCACCGATCTGCAGGTTCTCGAGCATTCCGACGAGCCCGTGCAACAGACCGCGTCCTCGAACCTTCAGCAGGGCGATGCCACCCATGTGCTCCAGACCGCCAATTCGGTGCAGGCCCGCAAGAAGTACCAGACCCGCATCATCTCCACCGCAAATAAGGTGAATCTGAAGTTCGAAGCGGCTCTTCCCCTGCTCGCGAACCAACTGGCCAAGTCCGTGGCCGGCATCTTCGGATCCTGACAAACTCTGGCCCGGCCTCACTTCTCCTCATCTTCATCGGATTGATCTTAAAACGTCGCCTTTGAGAACAGTTGGCGGCCAGCCTCAGGACAGCGCGGGTTTCCCTTATTGGTATTTCAGCAGGATCTTCGTCTCCCCGGGGCCATCATTGCCTCGTCGTTGAATTGGGAGACTCATTTGCCTGGACTGTGACTACTGCACAAATTGAGATACCCGTCATTGCCCAGCATGTCTACCGCATGACGGCCACCAAGACGGGCAACGAGTTCGCGCTTTCGTTCTGGGACGGGACGGAGGGAGCGGACAGGCGTACGATCGTGAAGGGAATTCGCTTTGGGAAAGGGAACAACGCCACCGGATGATCGGGGGCCTTCAGAGGATCGGACCAGTCGGTATGAACAACCTCGATTCCAAGAGACGGGAACGCCTGCCACAGGTTGTCATCGTGGCCTGCAGCTTCTGCCTTCCGGCGACGGTCTTGCTGGTCGGTTGTTCGAGCAACAATGCGACTGGTAGTCCTGCATCGCGCACAATGGAGACGGCACCCGCCGAACCGCTTGTGGGCCAAACCTCGTTCCTGGGCGGCGATCTCCTCCCTGAATTGGCGGTGGTGGGCAACGACGTTTGCCTGCCTCCAAAGACTCCCGCAGGGTATAGCTACTGGAGATGGCCGGGGCAGCAGGTGCCGTGGCAAATCCAGGAGCAGATAAAGCCTGGGACGTGGTTACCGATGCCCCAGACGGGGGAGATGGGATTCCAGCCTGGGGTGAATATCCACCTGCGATTCAGCAATCACAGCCCGGTGCGCCTTGTTTTCAGGATCGAAGGTTTTCGTTCGACGCTCGGCAATTTCGCGATTCAGCCGAGTCAGCTCTCGCTCGATCCGGGTCAGTCAGCCGAAGTGGAGCCGATGAATTCAAGCATCGGAGATTCAAGCGTCGGGACGATCGTCACTCTTATTCTGAAGATCGCTGGCAACACCGAGCAAAAGGTGATCACGCTTCAAACGCTGTCCGCCGCCGGTGATTCCAAGCCGGACCACCCTGACTGACGCAGCTCCAGGCCCACCGGGGCGTTGGTCGAAGTTCAGGGCGGCACCTGACCCTTCGTTGCAGTGGACTCGCTGCAATCGTCGCTCAACTCGATTTCGTTCATCCAGCGTTCTATCGCGGGTGCCCATGTTGCCGGGTGACCGGGGTGGAAGGGCGAAGAGGAGAAGATCCTGCGAAATGTCGGAATTGAATCACGAAGAAACGACGGCCACTGCAGGCGATGGTCGCCCAGCGACTCGTTTTCTTAGCCGGCCGATGCAGCCGCCCATGGTCAGCACGCCGACGAGGGCGATGACGATTAGAGCCTCGGGGACAACCGGTCGCCTCGGATCCGATTCCGATTGCATCAGGACCATCACCGGAATCACCAGATACCACAGGCCGACCACGACGCCCAGTACCGGCACCCAGCGCGGGGTCGCCGGCCCCCAAATGCCCATAGACCAGCCAATCAGATAAGGAAGGACCAGCATACCCCACCACATAGATCGGCCAGAATGGCCTCCAAAGCCTCCGACCATGCTGAACCCCCACAGCGCACCCACCCCGATCGCAATCAGAACGAAAACCCACACCCGGTAGACAATCAACCGGCGTTCGCTTTCGCCCAGGAAGGTGCCAAGCGCGACCAGCGCGCTGCCTGGCAAGATGACGAGCGATCCCTCCATCGGGTCGATGGCCCCCACCAGCATGGCGGTACTTCCGGTAATGATCAGAATACGTGCCCAGAGATTACGTGCGTTCATAAATCGCCTCCAAGGTTGTTGCTTGATGAGAGTTAATCCGCTTGGTCTTGCCGCAAGCATACTCCACCCAGCGGTCGGGGCGTTAATCGAAAAAACGGATACCGGGGATTGAGCGCACCAATGGCTCCTCTGCACTCTCTCTCCATTGACCGCTTCGGTGGTGTCCTTCGCCCCGACTGCACACCTCAGATGAACTGCGCCGCTCCGTGGCACGCCGGCATGGCCTGCGCGCCGGGCTACATGAGAGTGGCCAAGCAATCACTCGGCATCCGCTGAACAGCCCGGTCTTCCCCGAGGGTTTCACTTAGCCTAGCAGCCTGTCGGGCTTCGAGCCCTTCAGGCTGCTAATAGGAGGCTGGCCGGACGGAAGTCCGACAGCCTCCTAGATGACCGAGAGCGCGGGGCCGCCCATGCTGCCCTCGACAATTCTGAGCTGCCGGGTCACTCGACGGATGGCATTGCCGTCCCCGGTCCCGCCTGCAATGGTCCAGCCCGATTCTTGAATCCAAACGCCCTGTTGGCGACCACTCATGGGTGTAGAGCAAACATTTCACCATGACATCACTCGACTTCATTACCACCGGAACTGTTTTCTGCCATCTTCCCCATGCCTGCCTCGGCATGATCTACGGGCCGTTTCTCATCCCGATCGCCGGGATGGCTTTTGTTCTGGGCATCATCATCATTGGGGCGCTCGAGAAGGCGCACAAAGACAAGCTCCGACATGAAACCATCCAGCGCGCCCTGGACAAAGGTCAGCCTTTGCCACCCGAATTGATCGAGGGCAAGCCGCTGCCACCCGAATTCTCCGCCCTGTTCGCCCGGAAGGCGCGCGATGATCGACGGGGCGGCCTCATCGCAATTGCCGTCGGCATCGGCTTGTACGTCTTTTTCGATGCGATGCATCCGGAAGGCGTCCCGGACGGCCTCCGGTGGCTCGGGCTCATTCCCGGACTTATCGGCGTCGCGCTCCTCATCAATTGGGCGCTCGAACGCGCGGAGAAGAACCGCGAGCACAAGCCCTGAGCGCGCGCGGATTCGCCCTTACGATAACCTCTGGCAGGCCAAGCCGTCCCCAAGAGTCCGCGAGTGAATCGTTGCGACACAGAACTCATCTCTCGGGTGCTGGCCAACGACGACCGGCATGCCTTCGGTGAGCTCGTGCGCCAGCACCAATCGGCGGTGCGTGGATTCCTGCGCCGGCTGACGGGCGGTCAACAGGCGCTGGCAGACGATCTGGCGCAGGAGACGTTCCTTGAGGCTTACCGAAGCCTCGCCCGCTTTCACGGCAAATCGACCTTCGGCACGTGGTTGCATGGCATCGCCTACAATCGGTTTCGGACCGCACGCCGCCGCCAGCGCGAGACGGTCGAGTGGACGGGCGACGGCGAAATGGCCAACGCCGCTGCGGGCGGTGAAACCTCGGTCCCAGCGGCCCCGGCTGCGGTCGACCTGCAGCAGGATCTCGCCGGCGCGCTCGCCCGCCTCTCGACGGACGAACAATCCGCAATTCACTTGTGCTACGTGGAGGGCCTTACGCACGAGGAGGCCGCCGGTGTGCTCGGCTGCCCGCTGGGCACGTTGAAAACGCATGTCTTCCGGGCAAAGGACAAGCTTCGCGCCATTCTTGGCGCCTGGGCACCCGCCTGAAATCGAGGACTCGTCCCTGCCATGAACACTCCTGAATCAACCTCGCCAGCAGATGCGTCCGCGGACGACGCTCGCATCGAGAAGATGCTCCGCGAAGCCGCCCAGCACTACGTCGAAGATGGCGGGTTCACCAACCGGATTCTCGCCGCCCTTCCTCCGCCGCGGCGCCGCGCGGAACGCCGGCGCAGTGCTCTGCTGGTCGGAGCAGTCCTGCTGGGGTGCGGCCAGGTGGCAGTTTTGGGCGGGTCGGGGGTCGTCGCGTTCTTATCGACACTAACGGAACGACTGGCCGCGTGGAGCGCGCTCCCCGTGCCCGGCCTCGGTGCTGCTGGCACGGCGGGGGTGCTGGCTTGTTGGGTCCTGGCCGTTGCGGCGGGCGGCTGGGCCTGGGCCCGCTCCCGGTAAGGGCACCTCCGATGCCCCAGGGCATTCTGTTTGGGCACTCCAAACCATTGCCACTTTTTTGATACGATCGTATCATCAACTTGGCATGTCTTGCGTGATTACGGATTTGAGGGGCGATCGATCGAGACGTTCTTTGATTTAATTGACGTTCACGAAGATCGGGCCTCCGGAGTTGCCTAGGTCTGTTGCGCGCTGGGCCCCGAGGAATTCGGAGCTTGAGTGGAACGGCCCTCGTCGCGCGGGGGAATATTGCCCGAGCATTGCCAAACGGAGCTATTTTGCTGCTTTTGCTCGGTTCTGGCTTAACGGCAACCGCTGTCAGATGTGACTGGCCTCGCCATCTATTCTCGGCTTCCGAGCGGCAATCGAAAAGACACTATTAACGATTCAAATCCGTGTGCGAAGGTCGAGTGTAAGAGCCGGAACTGAATGGGCCGGAGGGACTCGCGCACGCGCAAGAAGGATCGGACTGGATGGGATCCAGGAGACTGCGGCAGCCTCTAGGGTATTCTCGCCAGGGTCGTGGGGTTGACAACAATTCGAAACTTTTGAATCATAACCCCTACAGGCGCCCCGCCTTGCCTACCCCTGAGCGCGACGGAACTTCGTCGTTCGCCATCCGCATCAAACCTTTTGACCTTATGCGTTTTCGCCGAACTGGCTTTGCCATTTGCAGCGCATTGTTCGCCGCCGTGCTTCAGATGCGGGCGGCATCGTTCCCGCGAAGCATCGTTCCCGTTGCCAATGCGACAGCCGCCCGAGCGGCCGGCGGTGAGACAACATATGGCCGGATCGTTCGGACGGCACTCACGCCATCTGAAATGGCCGCCCAGATCGATTTCGACCTCGCACTGCCATTGCGGAACCGGGACGAGCTGGAAGCGCGCGTCACTCGCGGCGAGATCTTTTCGCGGGCGGCGCTCGAGCCTTACCTGCCAACAGCTGCCGACTACGCCAAGGTTCGAGAATGGCTGGTGGCACAGGGGTTTAAGATCACGCTTGAGTCCGGCTCGCGGCATGCGGTTTTCGCCCGCGGCTCGAATGCCCAGGTTGCGGCGGCCTTTGGCGTCCAGCTCGCGCGGGTCGCCACGGCCGATGGCGAGTTCACCTCGGCTGTGACCGCACCTTCGTTGCCGGATGAAATCGCCGGGCTGGTCGCCGGCATCCGGGGTCTCCAACCGCATTTGATCCGCCATCCGCTCTCGCACCAGAGCCAGCAACTGGTGGCCGATTGTGATTTCATCACCCCGGCTGCCGTAGCGGCAGTTTATCAGGCGCCCAATCTCACTGGTGCTGGCCAGACCATCGCCGTCATTGGCGACTCCATTCCGAGCAACTCTGATTTGAGCATGTTCTGGTCGCTTTGCGGGATTTCGCAGTTTGTGGATGATGTCAGCGTGGCTAACGTGCAGGGCGGCCCGGGCACGGATACGACCAATCAATTTGAGCTCTCCATGGATGTCCGGCCGATCTTGGCGTTTAACAACTGCTCTCTGGCAGGCGCCGATTGATGAGGACGCCGGGCGATTTTCAATCAGGAACTCGGCTTTGCCGTCCAGAAATTGGCGCATTTCGCCGCAGTCCGCCCTTCTTCACGATCTCACGAATGCGCTCGCTTTGATGCTTCTGGCTCAGCCTTTGACCGTCGGCGGCCCCGCCCGGGAATGGAAGCCCAGCTCGTCTTCAAAGCCCTCCGGGGCATGCGCTGCCACCACCCAAACGACGATGGCTCCTCCGACAATTGCGAGAATCGCAATCCCGAGCACCGTAAGCACTACCGCAATCATCTTCAGTCTTTCCGATATCCAATCAAACGGAGGCCGCAGCGGGGCCTCGCTTTCCCAAGATAAGTACAACCGACTGCCAGGATGCAAGCCTGCGAACTCAAAATCGGCGGATTGATTTCCATCCGCGCGCGCTGGCTCAATCCGATCTCCCGGTTTTTGCCAATCACCTGCGCCCACTGCCTGCGCCGCGGAGTTGCAGGAGCAGGGTGGGAACGGTCCGGACCATGATTCTCAGATCGAGCAAAAAAGATTTTCTCTCAGCGTAATCAAGATCCAGGCAGATCATCTCCTCGAAAGTGGTCTGATTCTTGCCGGAGACCTGCCACAGGCCGGTCAATCCAGGCATCACATTGAATCTCGCGCGCTGCCATGGCAGGTATTGCTCGAACTCGTAGGGCGTGCACGGCCGAGGTCCGACCAGGCTCATCTCGCCTCGAAACACATTGATGATCTGGGGCAGCTCGTCCAAGCCCGAGGCGCGAATCAGCCGGCCGCCGGGAATCAGCCGGGAATCGCCCCGGGCATCCATCTTTACCATCGGTGCGTTGGAACGAATCAGCTGATCGCAATGTTGCTGGTGAGTTCTGCTGTCGGATCCGACATGCATGGTTCGGAACTTGAAGCACATGAATCTCCGGCCTCGGTAACCAATGCGTTCCTGTCGGAAAAACACCGGCCCTGGTGAGACCAGTGCCATCACCGCGGCAGTCACCAAGGCGCAGGAGGCGAGCACTGGCATTGCGGCCAGGCTGAACATGATGTCGGTCACCCGTTTCCAATGGGGCGGCGCCTTCGTCTCGACCTCGCGCGCTGGGCGAACTGGCGGTCGATCGGGGGGAGCATCCATGGATGCTTCATATGCAATTCTTATGCCTGGATCGCCTCCCCTTTGTCTCTTTTAGGCTGACTTCGTTGTCCGGGTTCTCCTGTCGTTCGCTCCCAACGGATCGCCGGCATTCCCCCGCCTCAAAGCAAAATGAAAAATCCGGGCGGCCGGCGTCGCATTTGGATGATTCCTCTCATCCGGCAACGCCGACAACCCGGATCGCTATGGTGAACGGCTGGCCGAATCTCCAGCGCCTCAACGGCCGACTCAGAGTTTCTTGGCGCCGCGCACTTTCTTCGACTTGCCCGCCCATGTCGGGGCCGGCACCGGCGCCGCCGCTGGCGCGGGTGTTACACTGGCTGCGACCGGAACCGGAGCTGGTGTGGGTTCGGCCGCAGGAGCGCTCGCAACCGGAGCAGAAGTTGCAGGAGTGAGATTTGTGGAGTCCATAGGATTCGAATTGATTGGTTAATGCGCCGGAGCCGTTTTGGCGCCGGCGCGAATGTGGCCTTGCATCGGCTGTGCCGACGCTCGCCTGTCCGATCTAATCCTTTGGGTCCGAGCTGTTTCCATCCCATGGGCTGCAATTCGCCAAAACGGCGCCCTAAAATCACAGGCTCCATCAGGGCAATTTGTGCACTTGCGCGAGGCTCCATGTGCAACCGGAGTGCCCGGACGAAGCGCGACGGGCCATCGCAGGCAC
>CAVRNM010000117.1:0-4156 GCA_963722225.1 uncultured Verrucomicrobiae bacterium | reverse complement strand
GGCCACGGTCATTGCCGGCCAGCCGGCGATTGACGGGTGGCTCAAGGCGGGGGTGAAGGACAGCAAACGGCTGACCGATCCGCAGATTCTCAAGCTCGACGACTTGATCCGGAAAACGTCGGGGGCGGTCGCGAAGACCTGTTTCTGCGGCATGCCGAAATACAACGAGCTGATGCTGCGCCCGGGCGCCAATCTCAACCGCCTGCTCGCGTGGCAGCACGCCACCGCGCTCAACCAGGCGCTCAATGAGAAATGGGTGCCCTGGGGTTTGCTGGACCAGTTTTCCGAGCAGCCGCTGACCCAGCGCGAACTGGCAAAAAAGGAGGTGAGGAGTTTCGAACTGAAGATGCGCCCCCGGGCCGAGGAGGACCCGGTGGTCGCCGCCGCCTCGATCGTGGCGCGCGCCGAATACGTCCGCGTGATGAAGCAGCTGTCGCGGCGGTTCGGCGGCCCGCTGCAAAAGGGCGCGGGCGCCCGGGTCAAGGAACAGGCGGCGCAGATCATCCAGAAATTTGGCGTCGGAGCGCTGGGCGACTTCGCCAAGCTCCACTTCCGCACGGCCTACGAAGTCGTGGCGGCGGCGGGGAAGCTTGGCGAGCTGCCGCTGCCGGAGCCGAAGGAGCGGACGGAATGGAAGCGAAGTCCCTCGCGAGCGGGGGACTGACCATGCCCAAACGCCGGCAACTCCGCGCCTTTGACCTGAGGCAGATTGAAGGCCTGGCCGAGCTGATCGGCGTCGACGAAGCCGGACGGGGGGCGCTGGCCGGGCCGGTCGTGGCGGGCGCGGTGCTGGTGACGAAGGAGTTCCTCGAGGGGCGCTGGGCGGTCACGCGCGGCGGCCGGGTGAATGACTCGAAGCAGCTGACGCCCGAGCAGCGGGCCGAGATTTTTGCCGACATCGAACAGCTGGTGCTGGAGGGGCAGGTGCACGCGACGTTCGGCGAAGCATCGGTGGAGGAAATCGAGACGCTGAACATCCTGGGAGCGACCAAGCTGGCCATGCGGCGGGCGCTGGAATGCATCCATCCGCCGTCCGCGTTCGCGAAACAAGTCGAGCCCGACCTGTTTTCCAGCGTGGAAGAAGTGCGGGGTTTTCAGCCGCAGGTCTCGTGCCGCATTCTGGTCGACGGACTGGCGTTGCGCGGGTTCATCTATCCGCACACCGGCGTGGTCCGGGGGGACGCGCGTTCGCTGGGCGTAGCCATGGCCTCGATTGTCGCGAAGGTGACGCGGGACCGGATCATGGAGCGATTGGAGACGCAGTTTCCCGGCTACGGGTTCGCCCAGCACAAAGGGTACGGGACCGACGAGCATTGCGCGGCCATCCTCCGGCTGGGCCGGTGCCGGGCCCACCGGGAGATGTTCCTGCGGAAACTGATGCGCGGCCGTGTGGATCCCGCGCAGTTGGGCCTGTTTGATGACTGAATCTCACAGAACGCATGGATCCAGCCGCCGCCTAATCCCGGTCTTGCGTCGGACGGAATATTCGGGCGCATTGCGGTGAGGCAACAATCCGTTTATGGCCGGCAGGAAACATAGCTCTCTCGACCGCGTGCTCGGAAGGCTGGACACGCTGGACTCGGTCAACCTCGCCAATCTGGTTCAGCGCCTGGCGCGTGAACGGTCATTGTTCGAGGCGATTTTCAATACCATTCACGAGGGGATTCTGGTCATCAGCGCGGGCGGGGTGATCGAGTACGCCAATGCTGCCGCCGAGCGGCTGATCGGGCTCCGGGAGGGCGAGCTGACGGGCGCGACGCTCTGGCGCCTGGTGCCGGGGCTGCATTCCTCGCTGGAGGCTTCGCTGGCCGATGGCAGCGTCGTGCCGGTCGTCGCGCGCGAAATCGAGCTGAGCTATCCGCAGCCGCGCATCATCCGGCTGTACATGGTGCCGTTCCAAATCGAGGGGGTGAGCGAGAATTCGCGGCGGTTCACCGTCATCCTCTCCGACGTCACCCGGGAGAAGCACAGCACCGAGCGTTTGATCGAAGACGAGCGAACCTCGTCGGTCCTGCTGCTGGCGGCGGGAGTGGCGCACGAGCTCGGCAATCCGCTCAACTCGCTCACGATTCATCTCCAGCTCATCGAGCGGAAACTGAAGAAACTGAAGGGCGCGCGGGAGGCCGAACCGCTGGCCAAGTCCATCGGCATCTGCCAGGAAGAGGTCAAGCGGCTCGACGGCATCATCACGCATTTTCTCGAAGCCATCCGTCCGCGGGCTCCGGACCTGGCCGAGACCAACGTTGTGGATGTGCTCGACGAGGTCCTGCGCTTCCAGGCCGGCGAATTCCGGAACCGGCGGATCAAGGTGGAGGCGGAGACACCGGCGGACCTGCCGGTCATCCTGGCCGACCGCAACCAGCTGAAACAGGTTTTCTTCAACCTGATCAGCAACGCGATCGAGGCGATGGAGCCGGGCGGCCGGCTGAAGATCGTCTCCCGCGCCGACGATGATTCCGTTTACCTGATGTTCGGCGATTCCGGCGTGGGCATCCGGCAGGAGGATTTGTCGCGGTTGTTCCAGCCGTACCACACCACCAAGCCCGACGGACATGGCCTCGGCCTGATGCTGGTGCAACGCATCATGCGGGCGCACGGCGGACAGGTGGGCATCGAGAGCAAGGAAGGCGTCGGCACGGTCGTGACCCTGTCCTTTCCCCAGAAGAACCGCCGCGTGCGCCTGCTGGAGAGCGGAAAGCCGGAGCCGTGAGCACCGACCGGCGCCACCCGCGGGAACAAATCGTCGCGACGATGCGGCGGATCTACCGCTGCCAGATGACCACCTCGTCGGGCGGGAATCTGTCGATCCGGGAGCCGGACGGCGGCATCTGGATCACGCCCGCGCGGGTGGACAAGGGGGAGCTGCAGCCGGCGGACATTGTTTGCGTGGGGCCGGACGGGACCAGCGCCGGCCGGCATCCCCCGTCGTCGGAGTTGCCGTTCCATCGGGAAATCTACCGGCGCCGGCCGGACCTCCAGGCCATCGTTCACGCGCATCCGGGAGCCTTGGTGGCGTTCAGCATCTGTCGGTTGCTCCCGGAGGTTCGCGTGCAGCCGCTGGCCCACGCCGTCTGTGGCCGCGTGGCTTACGCGGCCTATGCGTGCACCGGCAGCGAGCAGCTGGGGCGGAATATCGCCGAGGCCTTTGCGACGGGCGCGGATTGCGTCATGCTGGAGAACCACGGGGTGGTGGTGGGCGGACGGGACCTGCTCGACGCGTTCCAGCGGTTCGAGACACTCGAATCCGTGGCGCAGATGCTGGTCCGGGCGGCGACCATCGGGGACGTCCGGGTGTTGCCGGCCGATCGGCTGGTCGAGCGCTTGCCGCCGGATCCAGGCGAACTGGCGCCGGCCGGGCCCACCGCCGGCGAGAAGGAGCTCCGTGCCCAGATTTGCCGCTTCGTGCATCGCGCCTGCCAGCGGCGTTTGTTCACCACGACGGCGGGATCATTCTCCGCGCGACTCGAGGCGGAGCAGTTCTTGATCACGCCGCGGCGGCGCGACCGGCTTGAACTGGAACCGCCGGACCTGGTGCGGGCGACCGCGGAGGCCTGCGAACCCGGCAAGCATCCGAGCCGCACAGCCCGCCTGCACGCCGCGATCTACCGGCTGAATCCCAAGGTGGGCGCGATCATCAATGCCCAGCCGGCCAACGCCGGCGCGTTCTGTGTGACCGGCGCGGCGTTCAGCACCTACACCATTCCTGAGAGCTACCTGGTCCTCAACCAAGTGGTGAAGCTGCCCTACTCCTGCCTGGTGGCCGACGCGGACCGGATCGCGGGTGCGGTCTCGCTCGCCGGCCGGCCGGCGGTCCTGATCGAAAATGAAGGCGCCCTGGTGATCGGGAAGAACGTGCCCGACGCTTTCGACCGGCTCGAGGTGCTGGAAGCCACGGCGGAGGCCCTGGTCTTGAGCCGGCCGCTCGGGCCGCTGGTGCCGATACCCGCCTCGGCCATCGAGGAAATGCGCCGCGTGTTCGGCTAGGAGGCTGTCGGAAAAGTCGGTTGATCCTCAATTTTGCGCCTATCCGTAGGGGCGCGAACTTGTCGCGCCCCTCGAGAATGGGCGCAGTCCCTCGACCAGCTCGGGACCCTGAGCTCGTCGAACGGGCAAGCCTGCGCCCCTACGGTTCTTGCCGGACATTTCGGACAGCCTC
>CAVRNM010000116.1:0-3602 GCA_963722225.1 uncultured Verrucomicrobiae bacterium | reverse complement strand
GATCGCGGTCTTCATGTAGGAATACAAGGCTTTGATCGAGTAGGTGCCGGGCTCGCGGACATTGACGGTGTAGTTCGTCCACTCGCCGTCGTCGGCCCAGCCGATGTAGAATTGGTTGATCGCCGGGCTGACGGCATTGGGATGGTTGAGATCCGCCCAATCTTTGACGTAGGAGAGATCGACCGCTTCATTCGCCCGGAAATGCCAGATATAATCGCAGCCGTGCGTCCGCTGGTGATTGTCCGGCGTGGTCTGGCGATTGAGCCCGTTGCTGCCCTCGTTCAGAGGCGTGGTGTCGTGATAGGCGACGCCTTCGCCGCCCAGGTCATAAAGGGCGCATTGCACGATGCCGGGAATGTTCACCGGGCCGGTTTGGTGATACTCGTCCGTAAAAGGTTTCCCTTGGTAATCGGCTGGCAGCGCGGCGAAACCGAAGGCGGCGGGCAAACCGAGGAATGCAGCCCAGGCGGGCGCAAGGCGTTTGAGGCTCATGACCGGATGATTTCCAACAAGATCGCAGAGGAGGCCAGCCAAAAGACTCGGATGACAGGAGTTTGGCGTCTGCCGGGAATGCCACGGAGGCAGATTGGCGCGGACTCGCGGCTCGAGGCAGATCGTCCCGGCGCGCTCTGCCGTCAATCGCGCCGGAGTTCCTGGACGTTGAACCCGGGGGCGTTGCCCGAGCGGATAGCCCCGGTACGCCGTTACCAGCGGCCAGAAGAACGACCGCCGCCGCCACTGGAACTTGTGCTGCGGCAGGTCGCGCTGCGATAACTTCCGCCGTGGTACGTGGCGCTGCGGTAACTCCCGACGTGGTAGCCGCGATAGGCATGGAGGCCGGCTCGCGAATATGCAGGAATGCTCCCGAACCAAGGGTATGGGGAGTAGCCAGAATAGTAGATCGGCTCGCCGTAGGCGGCATAATCGTCCGCTGGGACAGCCTCGGCAGCGATTGGGGCGGGAGAGACAAAGGTGGGAGTAACCGCCAGCGCCGGGGCAACTGCGGCGACGGTGGCCATCGCGGAAGCCGGTTGGCTGCTTATTTCCTGGGGAAACTGATAACAAACCGTATGGAACTGGTTGCTCTGGTCTTTGTAGACAGCGGTGATCTGCGCGTTGGTCAGCACAATCTTTTCGATGACTAATCCATGGGCCCGAGCCACCGCCGCCAATTCCGCCACACTGGGCAGGCGCTTGATATTGATGACCTCGTCTGGATTCAGTTTCAAATCAATCAGCGTTGCCGTTGCGATGGACGATGGAATCTGTCCCGCGGGCTGGTCAGGAGACTTCGGGACCTGATTCAGGGATTGAGCCGCGGTGGTCGCGCCGAAAGCGGTTGAGAGAAGGATGGCACAGATTGTTGGGTATGCTCTCATGTTCACGTCTCCTAGGAGGCTGTCGGACTTCCGTCCGGCCAGCCTCCTATTAGCAGCCTGAAGGGCTCGAAGCCCGACAGGCTGCTAGCAGATTCAGACGGCACAATTCTCTTCCCGTTACAAGGTATTCCGCCCGCCGGCTGACAGAAGAGGCCGAACTTAACGGACGGCAGCAACTTATCCGTTGGTCGATTTTTTAGCCGCCGGGGCTTTCGCGAGGGAAGGCGGACCGTGCTTGGCGTCATTGTTCCTGGGCCGCGGATTCAGTTCAGCCTGGATGACTTGAGTCCGGGGAACCTTGCCGGGGCGGGCCGTGACGCGGAGCCCGGCCGACCGGGGCGCCTATCCTCCAATGCCCCTTGTCATCGGTCGCATTCGAACCATAATATTAAGACGGATTACATCGTTCGCCGCGGAATCGCTTAAGGGAAAATGAACTATACAAATCTGGGCAAGACCGGCCTCAAAGTCTCGCGCATTGGCCTCGGCTGCATGACCTATGGCGCGCCCGCTGCCGGCGAACCCAAGGCGGGACGCCATGCCTGGAGCCTCAACGAGGAGGACAGCCAGCCTTTCCTGCGCCAGGCGCTCGATTTGGGAATCAACTTCTTCGACACCGCCAACGTCTACTCCAGCGGCGCCAGCGAAGAGGTGCTTGGGCGTTTCCTCAAGCGCAGTGCCCGCCGTGAGTCCGTCGTCGTCGCCACCAAGGTTCACGGGGTCATGCGCGACGAGCCCAATGGCCGCGGCCTCTCCCGCAAAGCCATCTTTCACGAGCTCGATGAGAGCCTTCGCCGGCTAGGGATGGACTACGTGGATCTGTACCAGATTCACCGCTGGGACTACGAGACGCCCATCGAGGAAACCTTGGAGGCGCTGCATGACGTGGTGAAGATCGGGCAAGGTGCGCTACCTCGGCGCCTCCTCCATGTACGCCTGGCAGTTCGCCCAGGCGCTCTACCTGGCGGATCGGCACCACTGGACGCGTTTCGTCTCCATGCAGAACCACTACAACCTGCTTTATCGGGAGGAAGAGCGCGAGATGATGGCCCTGTGCCGATCCGAAGGCGTCGGCGTCATTCCGTGGAGTCCTCTGGCGCGCGGCCGCCTGGCCCGTCCCTGGAAGGCCGAGAGCACCAAGCGCTCCCAGACCGACCAATTTGGAATCAGCCTGTACTCACGGACCGAAGCGAGCGATCGCCAGGTGGTCGACCGGCTGGGACAGGTCGCCGAGCAGCGCGGCCTTCCCCGCGCCCAGATCGCGCTGGCCTGGATGCTCGCCAAGCCGTTCATCACTGCGCCCATTGTCGGGGCCACCCGGCCGCATCATCTGGAGGACGCCGTGGCTGCGCTTTCCCTGCGCCTCGCGTCGCAGGAGATCGTCTCTCTTGAAGAACTCTACGTACCGCATCCGGTCCTCGGCTTCAGCTGAAATCGTTGGAGGGGCCTCGGACACCCAACATTCTCACGCGCCGGCGCTGCCGCGCTGCCCGAGCCAGTCCGCCGAGATTCACTCATCCACGCCGGTACGGGACCGCGGTCCCGCGGGACTTCAGGAAGGGCAATATCGCAGGCATGACTAACACACTGATTGATAAATCAAGAACGGCGCTGGTGGTCATTGATCTCCAGCAAGGCATCGTCAGACGGCAAACCGCTCCCTATGCGCCGGACATCGTGGTCAAAAACGCGGCGGCGCTCGCCGATGCGTTCCGGGACAATGGCATGCCGGTTTTTCTGGTGCGGGTCAGGCCATCTCCGGATGGGAAAGACGCACTGCGGCCCGTGGCGGATGTGGCAATGCCGCTTCCGACTCCCCCGCCGGACTGGGCGGAGATTGTTCCCGAGCTGGGGCCGAAACCAGGCGATTTCGTCATCACCAAACACCAGTGGGGCGCCTTCTACGGGACGGAGCTCGATCTGGAATTGAGGAGGCGCGGCATGGAGGCGATTGTTTTGTGCGGAATCTCGACCAATATCGGCGTCGAGAGCACCGCCCGGTTCGCCTATGAATATGGCTACAACCAGATTTTTGCTGAAGATGCCATGTCGGCGCTGTCGCCAAAAGAACACGTGCTTGCCGTCACCAGGATCTTTCCTCGCATTGGCCGGGTGAGAAAGACCGGGGAAATCGTGGCCGATCTGCGGCGCACTTGATGTCGGCGACGTTCTCTTTCGCCCAGGGCTCCGTCAAGGCGCGCCGGGCCGCTTGAAGGGGGGACC
>CAVRNM010000115.1:0-3449 GCA_963722225.1 uncultured Verrucomicrobiae bacterium | reverse complement strand
GCCGCCGCTGACCTTTGCTGGCTGTTGAGCCGTGACTATGCGGTGCCTTCGGCGCTGCAGCTGGTCGGCGACCGTCATCAACTGGCGGTTCGGCAGCGTGCGGCTGTCGCGCGCTGCGCCTGCTCCGATGCGTCCCGCGCCCAGCGGATGGCCCGCCAGGTGGCCGCCGAACGCCTGGCGGGACAGGCACTTTGGCTGGACGGCTACAACGTGCTGACGACCGTTGAGGTGGCCCTCGGCGGCGGCGTGATCTTGAGCGCCTGGGACCAAACTTACCGCGACATCGCCGGAATGCACGGCACCTATCGCAAGGTGGCCGAGACCCTGCCGGCTTTGGAACTGCTCGGCCGGGTGACGGCCGTCTACGGCGCCGCAACGTGGATTTGGTACCTCGATCGTCCGGTGTCGAACAGCGGCCGGTTGAGGAAAATCATGGCGGACCTGGCGGCGGAGCGCGGCTGGGCATGGCAGGTCGAATGTGTTCAGAATCCGGATGCAGTCCTGGCTGCAACCGCCGAAATCATCGTCACCGCCGACAGCGCCGTCCTGGACCGGTGCCAAAAGTGGTTCAACCTGACTCGTGAGGTTATCGGCCGGCATGTGCCACAGGCCAACGTCGTTCCCATCGCCGATTAACGAGCCCAACGGGTCCCGTGGGACATCTGGCATCTGGCGCCAAACTTCTGCTTGGCGAACGCCTGCTGGCCGGCTAGACTTCGAACCGGAGGTGACGAAATGGTGGATGGCCCGATTGTCTTCGCGGGTTTGATGCCGCACGCGCCGATCCTTGTGCCCGGCGTGGGGAGGGAACGCCTGGCGGAGGTCGCGGCCACGGTGCAGGCGATGGCGACGGTGTCCAGTCACGCCATGGCGGCACAGGCGGATACCGTCGTGCTCATTTCCCCCCACTCGCCCCGGCAGCCGGGTGCATTCGGCATCTGGAGCACAAAGAGGCTGCGCGGCTCGCTGGAAAAGTTCGAGTCGCCGAAGGATCGCGTGGACCTGCCGCTCGATGGGGCCTTTGCCGAGCGGCTCGAAGCGACCGCCGCCCGCCGCGGACTGCGGACGTGGAGGATCACCGGCGAGCACCTTGATCACGGCGCCATGGTGCCGCTCTGTTATCTCGTCTCGGCGGGATGGAAGGGCCCGACGGTGATTTTGAGCCTGGATGACACCGCCGACGGTGACTGCGAGGAGCTGGGCGAGGCGATCGCCACCACGGCGCAGGAACTGAACCGGCCGACGGCCATCATCGCCAGCGGTGACATGAGCCACCGGCTCACCTCCATGGCACCCTGCGGCTTTCACCCCGAAGCCCGCCGGTTCGACGAGACGTTTATCGCGCTGTTGCAAAAAGGCGCATTTCGTGACCTCCGCCTGATCGATGCCGGTCTGCAGGAGTTGGCGGCGCAGGATGTCGCAGATTCCACCACGGTGGCCCTGGCCGCAACTGGTTACCGGACGGACGGCCATGCGGTGCTGAGCTATGAAGGACCGTTTGGGGTCGGTTACGGCGTGGCGATCCTGTTTGAACCAAAGGATTCCAAACCGCGCGACGCGTCGACGAACCAGACCGCCGGCAAAACCCTCTCCCGCTTCGCGGATCTGCCGGCCGTTGCGCGATGCGCGGTCGAAGCCCAGTTCCGCGACGGATCGAAATCCCCGCGGGACCAGGCGGCCGGGGAGCTGACCGAGCGCCACGGCGTTTTTGTGACTTTGCGAACGGACCAGGGAGCGTTGCGCGGCTGCCGGGGTTCAGTGCAGCCGACGGAGAGCGACTTGGTGCGGGAAACCTGGCACAATGCCGTGGCGACCGCGTTCCACGATGACCGCTTCCCGCCGGTGCGGGCGGCTGATCTACCCCAGCTGCGATACAGCGTCAGCGTGCTCGGAGAACTGGAGCCCGTGGCGTCCCCGGCAGGGCTTGACCCCGCAATCTACGGTGTTCTGGTGTCGGCCGCCGACGGGCGCCGGGGCCTCCTGCTGCCGGCAATCGCGGGGATCGATTCGGTGGAGCAGCAACTGGCGATTGCCCGGCGCAAGGCCGGCGTTGCACCCGGCGAGAGGATCGGCATCCAGCGATTCACGGCCAGAAGCTTCAAGGAGCCGCACTTCGTGGAGGAAGGAGATTAGCATCATGGACGGCCATCCGCGCCCATCCGACTATCCGGCTCAGTGGTGGGCCCTGCTGCCCGACGGCCGGACGGAATGTCGGCTGTGTCCGCGTTTCTGCAAGCTGCAGGACGGACAGCGCGGCTTCTGCTTTGTCCGGCAACGGGCCGGTCCCGGGATGGTGCTGACAACTTACGGCCGGAGCAGCGGCTTCTGCATTGATCCGATTGAAAAAAAGCCGCTGAACCATTTTCTGCCGGGCACGAGCGTCTTGTCGTTTGGCACGGCCGGATGCAATCTCGGCTGCCGGTTCTGCCAGAACTGGGACATCAGCAAGGCAACGGGATTTGACCGGTTGAGCGAGGCCGCCTCGCCGGACTGCATCGCCGACACCGCAGAACGTCTCGGCTGCCGGTCGGTGGCGTTCACGTACAACGATCCAGTCGTCTTCGCCGAATATGCGATCGATGTCGCCCAGGCCTGCCGCGAGCGGGGCATCGCGACCGTTGCCGTGACGGCCGGCTACATCACCGACGAGGCGCGACCCGAGTTTTATCGGGCCATGGACGCCGCCAACGTGGATTTGAAGGCGTTCACGGAGAATTTCTATCACCGCCTCTGCTTTGCCGAACTTCAGCCCGTGCTCGACACCCTCCTCTACCTGCGCCGGGAAACCAACGTCTGGTTCGAAGTCACGACGCTGCTGATTCCGGGCGAGAACGACACCCTCGATGAGCTCGACAAGGCCTCCGACTGGTTTGCCGCCAACCTGGGGCCGGAGGTGCCGTGGCACTTCACCGCATTCCATCCCGACTACAAGATGCTCGACACCCGCCGGACGCCGCCCGCCACCCTTACGCGGGCGCGGGAGATCGCCCGCTCCAAGGGGCTAAAGCATGTCTACACCGGCAACGTTCGCGACCGTGAAGGCGGGAGCACATGGTGCCCGTCCTGCGGCGCTCTGCTGATCGAGCGCGACGGGTACGAACTGAACGTATACCAGCTGGACGGCAGCCGCTGCCAGGCGTGCGGAGGCGAGATCGCCGGCCGGTTCGAGCCCCAACCAGGAAGCTGGGCGCGCACCGCCAGCCGGTGCGCCTGAGCTGATTCCTCTCTCTGTTTACACCGACGTCATCAAAATAGCCTACAGGGACTTCGCGCAGCTCCTCAACCCGCAGATCATCGAATTCTGCACCACCTAGCCCACATATCTCAAGCGGCTATCCGAAAACCCGCGAATGAACGTAGGGGCGCAGGCTCGCTGCGCCCCTCTTCGAGGGCACGACAAGATCGCGCCCCTACGAATCCAGCTCTGCCATGGGTTTTCGGATAGCCCC
>CAVRNM010000114.1:0-5034 GCA_963722225.1 uncultured Verrucomicrobiae bacterium | reverse complement strand
GTGTAACACAAGTTCCTGTCATAAATATCTGGACTTTCCCTGGGTCGGCGGTCAGCTTGGAGCATGAAACGAAACGGACGAGCAGTGACGCCGGTGACAGTGACGGAAGAGGAGCGTGCCCACTTGGAGGCTTTGACTCGCAAGCGGAACGCCCCGGCTCGGGAGGTGAGCCGCGCCCGGATGATTCTGCTCGCGGCCACGGGTTGCAGTAATACCGAGATCGCCCGCCGCACCTCGGTGTGGGCTCCCACGGTTAGCTGCTGGCGGCGGCGGTTTAATCAACGGGGACTGCTCGGGCTGACGGAACTGCCGCGGAGCGGTGCCCCGCGTCAGATCACCGACGAGGCGGTTGAGCAGGTTGTGCGCACCACCCTGCAGCGGACCCCGGAAGGAGCGACCCATTGGAGCACGCGCCGGCTGGCCGCGCGGCTGGGCTTGTCGCATCAAAGCATCGCTCGGATCTGGCGTGCTTTCGGCCTGCAGCCGCATCGGGCCGAGGTGTTTAACCTCTCCACCGACCCCTATTTTGTGGCGAAGGTGCGCGACGTGGTCGGGTTGTATATGAATCCGCCCGCCAACGCTTTGGTGCTGTGTGTGGACGAAAAAAGCCAGATCCAGGCCTTGGAGCGATCCCAACCGATCCTGCCGCTGCGTCCCGGCCATCCCGAAGGCCAGAGTCACGACTATTTCCGCCATGGCACCACCTCGCTGTTCGCGGCGCTGGACGTCGCCACCGGACGGGTCATCGGCAGCCTCAAACCCCGGCACCGCAGCCGCGAGTTTCTGGCTTTTCTGCGCCAGATCGAACGGGAGGTGCCCGCCGGCCTCGAGATCCACCTGGTCAGCGACAACGACGCCACCCACCAGACCGCGACCGTTGTCCGCTGGCTGCGCTCGCGGCCCCACTGGGCGCTGCATTTCATCCCGACCCATTCGAGCTGGCTGAACCAAGTAGAGCGCTGCTTTGCCTTGATCACCAACCAGTCGATTCGCCGCGGTTCCTTCTCCCGCGTACCCCAACTCAAGGAAGCTATCCTCGACTACATCGACCGTCATAATGCCCCCCAACCGTTCCCTCCCCACCCATTCCATCCTCGCCCGGACCCAACCCCGGCACCGCAGCCGCAAGTTTCTGGCTTTTCTGCGCCAGATCGAACGGGAGGTGCCCGCCGGCCTCGAGATCCACCTGGTCATCGACAACGACGCCACCCACCAGACCGCGACCGTTGTCCGCTGGCTGCGCTCGCGGCCCCACTGGGCGCTGCATTTCATCCCGACCCATTCGAGCTGGCTGAACCAAGTAGAGCGCTGCTTTGCCTTGATCACCAACCAGTCGATTCGCCGCGGTTCCTTCTCCAGCGTACCCCAACTCAAGGAAGCTATCCTCGACTACATCGACCGTCATAATGCCCGCCCGAAGCCGTTCCGCTGGACCGCCACGGCCGATTCCATCCTCGGCAAGGTCGCAGCAATATGTAATGAACTTCGGTGACACTACACTAGAGCCGATCCGGAAACTCCGTTGCGCTGTGCGATGGAGGGCGCTGCGCCGTCAGCGCCGCTCGGGAATTGGGCGGCGACAGCGCGCCGCCCTCCAACAAGTTCGTTCCGCCAAGCGCCGAATTGAGCCGATATTATCGTCGTCCCGATCGCTTTTTCAAAGCGTAATCCACACCTTATGACCTCCAGCGAGTTTGCCACGCCGAGCGAGCAGATTGAGATCCATCTCCCCGACGGCCGCACTTTGCGCGGGCCGCGCGGGGCGACCGCTGAAAGTCTCCTCCAGCCCATTGTCGCCGGACTGCCCGCGCCGCTGATGGGGGTGGTGGTCAACGGCGATTTGCAGGAGCTCACTTGTCCGGTCGACATGGAGGCGCGCATCATCCCCGTGACGATGGCGGACGCCGATGGCGCGCGGCTCTACCGCCGGTCCTTGACGTTTCTCCTCGAGGCGGCGTTCGTCCGTCTGTTTCCCCGGTCCTTGCTCCTCATCGAGCACTCGCTTGCTTCCGGCGGCTACCTCTGCGAGGTGCGCGGGCGGGAGCCGTTGACGACTGGCGAACTGCAGAATCTGGCCGCCGAGATGCGCCGGCTCGTGGAGCAGAATCTGCCGATTTGTGGCCGCGAAGCGGCGGTGTCCGAGGCCATCGCGTTTTTCGAGAGCAACCACGATGTCGAGAAAGCCCGGTTGATGCGCCACCGCCGCCAGCCCACCGTCACCCTCTACCGGCTGGGCGAGCGCGTCGATTACCACCACGGCTTCATGGTTCCCTCCACCGGGTATCTGCGGTGGTTTGATCTGGCGGCGATGGACGGCGGCTTTGCGCTGCGCTACCCGCGGCAGCACACGCCCACGCAGCTCGCGCCGATGGTCGATTCGCCGAAGCTGCTGGCGGCGTTTTGCCAGCATGGCGCCTGGCTGGAGCGGCTGGGCATCCCGAGCGTGGGCGCGCTCGACGACGCCATCAAGGCGGGCCGCAGCCGGGAGATCATCCTGGTTTCGGAGGCCCTGCACGAGCAGCATATCGCGGAAATCGCCCGGCAGATCGCCGACCGCCGGCAGCAGGCGCGGCTGGTGCTGATCTCCGGGCCCTCGTCCTCCGGCAAGACGACCTTTTCCCGCCGCCTCGCCGTGCAATTGCTGGCGCTGGGGCTGTCGCCCTTCGCCCTGGAATTGGACAACTATTTCACCGAACGGGAAAACACCCCGCGGGAAGCCGTCGGCCAGCTGGACTATGAGACGATCGATGCGCTCAAGCTGACCCAGCTGGGCGACCACCTGCGGCGTCTGCTCGCGGGCGAGGAGGTCCAGCTGCCGCGCTTCAGCTTTGCCGAGGGCCGGCAGCTGCCGGGCGACGTGGTCCGCCTGCGCCCGGAACAATTGATCATCCTCGAGGGCATTCACGGATTGAATCCGCGGCTCATCTCCGGGGAGCTGGCGGCGCAATCCTTCAAGATCTACGCTTCCGCGCTCACGCAGCTCAACCTCGACCGCCACAACCGCGTCTCCACCACCGACACCCGGCTGATCCGCCGCATTGTGCGCGACGCGCGGGACCGCGGCTACAACGCCGGCGACACGATCAGCCGCTGGGAGTCGGTTCGGCGCGGCGAGCGGCTCCACATTTTCCCCCACCAGGAGAATGCCGACGTGATGTTCAACTCCGCCCTGGCCTACGAACTGTCGGTCCTGCGTCCGCTGGCGGAACCGCTGCTGCGCCAGGTGGCCCACGGCGCCCCGGAATTCGTGGAAGCCCAGCGCCTGCTGGCGTTCCTGGACTGGTTCCTGGCGATGGAGACGGAATGGGTTCCCGACAACTCGATTCTTAGGGAATTCGTCGGCGGCTCGATCTTGAAGGATTTCAAGGTCTGGGGCGGTTGAAGGGCGTCCGCCCTCGGGCTCATACTATTGCCGGTGATTCTCCTCGTGCGTTCCCAAGCCGGTTGCTGTGCCGGTGTAGGAAGCCCGCTCGCGGGCGATTATTTCCCCGGAATCGCGCGCAAGCGCGCTTCCTACAATTTGAATGGACACGTCTGAGGGCGGGCGTCCCGGCGAGCCGCGGGAATCGAATCCCCTCTCTCCGGCGCCCCAGCCGGGCGGTCAGGATGCCAATGTGGAACTCCGGAATCCGGGGAACCATTGAGTATAACTTACTGCACTGGCGGACCTTCGCGCCACGTACGCCCGACACTGGCAGTTCGTGCGGCAATGCCCAGTCGGTCGAAGATCGCAGTGCAACAAGTCTCTGCCGGATGGACCAGCCTTCCTGATTTCCACATAATTAGGGCGTTCCAAACGATTATCCGGCCGCACCGTAGCTAGATCTTGCTCTTTCCGGGCCGCAATTGGCGGCTTCCGCATTCGGGAAACTGCTCTAGTGTAGTGTCACCGAAGTTCATTACATATTGCTGCGACCTTGCCGAGGATGGAATCGGCCGTGGCGGTCCAGCGGAACGGCTTCGGGCGGGCATTATGACGGTCGATGTAGTCGAGGATAGCTTCCTTGAGTTGGGGTACGCTGGAGAAGGAACCGCGGCGAATCGACTGGTTGGTGATCAAGGCAAAGCAGCGCTCTACTTGGTTCAGCCAGCTCGAATGGGTCGGGATGAAATGCAGCGCCCAGTGGGGCCGCGAGCGCAGCCAGCGGACAACGGTCGCGGTCTGGTGGGTGGCGTCGTTGTCGCTGACCAGGTGGATCTCGAGGCCGGCGGGCACCTCCCGTTCGATCTGGCGCAGAAAAGCCAGAAACTCGCGGCTGCGGTGCCGGGGTTTGAGGCTGCCGATGACCCGTCCGGTGGCGACGTCCAGCGCCGCGAACAGCGAGGTGGTGCCATGGCGGAAATAGTCGTGACTCTGGCCTTCGGGATGGCCGGGACGCAGCGGCAGGATCGGTTGGGATCGCTCCAAGGCCTGGATCTGGCTTTTTTCGTCCACACACAGCACCAAAGCGTTGGCGGGCGGATTCATATACAACCCGACCACGTCGCGCACCTTCGCCACAAAATAGGGGTCGGTGGAGAGGTTAAACACCTCGGCCCGATGCGGCTGCAGGCCGAAAGCACGCCAGATCCGAGCGATGCTTTGATGCGACAAGCCCAGCCGCGCGGCCAGCCGGCGCGTGCTCCAATGGGTCGCTCCTTCCGGGGTCCGCTGCAGGGTGGTGCGCACAACCTGCTCAACCGCCTCGTCGGTGATCTGACGCGGGGCACCGCTCCGCGGCAGTTCCGTCAGCCCGAGCAGTCCCCGTTGATTAAACCGCCGCCGCCAGCAGCTAACCGTGGGAGCACACACCGAGGTGCGGCGGGCGATCTCGGTATTACTGCAACCCGTGGCCGCGAGCAGAATCATCCGGGCGCGGCTCACCTCCCGAGCCGGGGCGTTCCGCTTGCGAGTCAAAGCCTCCAAGTGGGCACGCTCCTCTTCCGTCACTGTCACCGGCGTCACTGCTCGTCCGTTTCGTTTCATGCTCCAAGCTGACCGCCGACCCAGGGAAAGTCCAGATATTTATGACAGGAACTTGTGTTACACTACAC
>CAVRNM010000113.1:0-4243 GCA_963722225.1 uncultured Verrucomicrobiae bacterium | reverse complement strand
CGTCGGGTTCTTACGACCCAAACCGGGGGCTGGGTCCGGTTCTCAACCTTAATCTCCATGAGGGTCAACGTCGCCATGGGGTTCTTTCTCCCGGTGCCGCCGCTGGCCGGCGGCGCCACCGAGAAGACCTGGCACGGACTGGCAAGAGAGTTTGCCGCGCGGGGGCATGAGGTGACCGTCATTTCCCGGCGCTGGCCGGACCTGCCCCCGAACGAGGTGTGTCAAGGTGTCCGCCACCGGCGCTTGCGGGGCCATGCGCACACGTCGAGTCTTCCGCGCAACTTGTGGCTCGATCTCCTTTGGAGCCGGCGCGTGGGCCGCGCGCTGCCACCCGCCGACGTCACGATTGTCAACAGTGTGGCCCTGCCGGTGTGGCTTGGGTGGTTCCGGGGAGGAACCGGCCGGCTGGTCGTCATGCCAGGACGGATACCCAAGGGCCAGTTTCGCCTCTATCGCCGGCTGGACCGGGTGCTCGCGGTGAGCTCGGTCGTCCGCGAGGCGGTCATCGCCGAGAATCCCGGGCTCGCTCCGCGCATCCGCGTATTTGGCTATCCCCTCGATTGGACCGGATTGGCCGGATCGCCGCGACCAGCCACGGCCGGCGATCCGGTTACGATTGGCTATGTCGGCCGGCTGCACCGCGAGAAAGGGCTCGATCTCCTCGCGGCCGCGGCCGCGCAGCTCGCTGCCCGGGAAAACCTGCCGGCGTGGCGTCTGCTGCTTTGCGGGCCGTCGGACGTGGCCCGGGGCGGTTCCGGGCCCGAGTTCACGGCTGAGCTCGACCGCCGGCTGGCCAAAGTGCTGCCCGAGAGATTCCGCCGGCTGGCGCCGGAGTTCTCCGAAGCAGGCCTGGCCGCAATCTACCGGCAGATCGATATCTTTTGTTATCCCAGTCTGGCCGTGCATGGCGAGACGTTCGGCGTGGCGGTGGCGGAAGCCATGGCGGCCGGTGCCGTGCCGGTGGTGTCCAGCCTCAAGAGCTTCGCCGACTTCGTGCACCCGGGACAGAATGGAACCGTCTTTGATCAGGCCGCGCCGGACGCGGCGGGACGGCTGGCCGATGCTCTGGCCGGCCTCCTCGGCGATCCCGCCCGGCGCGTCCGACTGGCCGCTGCCGCCCAGGCCTCAACGAGACCCTACGATTTTCCCTGCTTCGCCGACCGCCTGTTGGCAGATTTTTCTGCGTTGCTGCCGTCAATGAATCAGAGAACCTGAACCCCGCCATGGCAGATATGCCCCCCTTTCTCGGCCAAGGCTGCGTAACGCCCTACCCCAGACGCGAAGTGCTGCTCGCCTGGTTGTGGTCCCTGGTGCAAGCAACCCTGTTTCGCTGGAGTCCGCGCCCCTGGCACTGGTGGCGGGCCTGGTTGCTGAAGCTGTTTGGCGCGGACATTCCCTCGCCGGGGCGCGTCGTCATTTTCCCGTCAGCGCGGGTCTATTTCCCTTGGAAGTTAGCGCTCGCGCCTCGCGTCATGGTTGGTCGCCGTGTCAACCTCTACAATCTTGCGCCAATCACGCTCGGTTACGGGGCGAACCTTAGCCAAAACTGTCATCTCTGTGCCGGAACGCACGACTACTCCCGGTGGGACATGCCATTGGTCGCCAGGCCCATCACGATCGCTTCCAATGCCTGGCTTGGTGCCGACGTCTTTGTGGGACCCGGCGTGACCATTGGAGAGCTCTGCGTGGTCGGCGCCCGCGCAGTGGTGGTCAAAGACCTGCCCCCGCGCATGGTGTGCGCCGGCCATCCCTGCCGGCCCATCAAGGAACGGCCGATCCCCGGGTGACCAATACAGACCACAAGACTGCTGACTACAGGACCACCGACCGTGAGAGACTATACCAAGATCGAAGCCTGGAAAATGGCAGACGATTTGACGGTCGCGGTCTATGAGCGGACCCGCTCTTTCCCGCGTGAAGAACTCTATTGGTTGACCAGCCAGATCCGACGTGCGGCATATTCTGTTCCTGCAAATATTGTCGAAGGCTCATCCCGTGAGAGCAAAAGAGACTATCTACATTTTCTCTAAATCGCCCGCGGCTCATTGTCAGAGACGCAGTACTTCATCCATCTTTCTCGTCGGCTCCATTATCTTTCAACGGAAGATGCCGGCGCGCTCCACGATCAAACAAAGAGATCTTTCGCGTGCCTTCATGGCCTGATCCAAGCGGTCGAAAAGGAAGCAATTGTAAATCGGTGGGTGGTAGCCAGGTACGGCAGCCCTGTGGTCTGCGGCTTTTTGCGTCCAACCGCTATTCACTCATAGGTAGTCCTGTAGTCTGTGGTCCTGTTGTCCCATGAGGATCTGCCAGATCGTTCCCAGCCTGGAGGAGAAACACGGAGGACCAACCCGGTCCGTGCGTCAGCTTTCCGCCGCGCTCGCCGCCCTGGGCCATGACGTCGACCTGCTCAGCACCCGCCCCGGTCAGGCGGCCGATCCGGTTCGGGAGGATCGTCTGCGCGTGCTGCAATTCCGGCGCGACCGGCCGGAGTTCCTCTGCTTCTCGGCCGGCCTGAGCGGACATCTCCTTCAAGACGCCTACGATTGCATCCACCATCACGCCCTTTGGTTGCGGACGCTTCATTATGCGCATCAGGCCGGACAGAGGACGGAGCGGCCTCTGGTCGTCTCTCCCCGGGGAATGATGACCGACTGGGCCTGGCAGCACCGGCGTTGGAAAAAGCGGCTCGCCGCCAGTCTGGTGCATCCCGGCGCCCTGGCCGAAGCTGATGGCTGGCATGCCACGAGCACCGATGAAGCTGACGATATCCGGCGGCGTGGTTTCCGCCAACCCATCTGCATTGCGCCCAACGGCGTCCAAGGGCCCTCCAACGGGGAACGGACTCATGCGCAAGAGGTCTGGTCACAGCTTTGCCCTGCCACCCCTTCGCGTCCGGTGGCCTTGTTCTACTCCCGATTCCACCGCAAGAAGCGGCTGCTTGAGCTTATCGACCTCTGGACCGATACCGCGCCCAAGGAGTGGTTGCTGCTGGTGGCCGGCCTCCCGCAAGAGTACGCTGTCGCGGAACTCGCCGCCTACGCCCGCCGGCACTCTTCCGGGGAGCGCATCGTGGTCGTCGACGGCACCGGTCGCCCCCCGCCATACGTCGTCGCATCCCTCTTCCTTCTGCCGTCCCACTCCGAGAACTTCGGAATGGTCATCGCCGAGGCCATGGCCTGGGGCGTGCCCGTGCTGGTCACTGACACGACGCCCTGGGCGGAGGTCTCGGCGCGGGACGCCGGCTGGTGCGTGCCTTGGGAGGCGTACCGCGACACGCTGCGCACGGCCCTGGCCGAGCCCGCCGAACAGCTCAAACAACGGGGCACGCAGGCCCGGAACTGGGTGCTGGCCCGCTATTCGTGGACGGAGGCCGCGCGCACCCTGGTGGAATTCTACGACCGATTGAGGCGTCCGCCTTCATGAACGCGCCCGACCTTCCGGTCCAATTGGCCCAAGCAGGATCCGCGGGACTGCCCGACCGGCCGCAGCCGCGGGGCGCCCACCTCCTGCAGCTGGCCACGCTGCTGCACGTCGCGAGCCTCGTGGTTTTCACCAGCTGGGATTTTGGCGGTGAGACTGATCTGGCCCGCGTCGCCATCAACGGGTGGGGCCTCCTGGCCGTGGTGATCATGGGATCGGCCTGCACGCTCCGGTGGAGGCGCCACAAGAGTCTGCCCTCCGGTTTGCGCTGGCTCTGGCCGCTGGCTTGCTTCAACGCGCTGGTTATCGCCAGCGCACAAAACCCCAGCTTCACCCGCGCCCTCGTGAACGGGGCTGAGGTGTTGATGAACAGCGGCGGGCGGCCGGGCTGGCCCAGTTCTGCCCAGCCGGTGCTCTCGCTGCGCGCCCTGTGCCAGTTTGATGCGATCTATCTCACCTGCTTCAACCTGACGGTCGTGGTGATTCAGCGGCGGATCTTGCGGCGACTGCTGTTCGTCTTCACCGCCAATTCCCTCTTGCTCGCCGTCATGGGCACCTTCCAGAAACTTGCGCATGCCCCCGGCCTCTATTTCGGCATGGTGCATTCGCCCAATGAGACGTTTTTTGCAGCTTCATCTACCACAATCACTGGGGCGCCTTCACGCTCCTGGCGACGGCCGCGGCGCTCGGGCTCCTTTTTCACCATCTCCGCCACCGGCAGCAAGATGGCCGGAAACATTCGCCCGCACTCTTCGGGCTGGTGGCGACGCTGTTCATCGCAGCTTCGGTGCCATTGAGCGCCTCGCGCTCGTGCACCGTC
>CAVRNM010000112.1:0-8514 GCA_963722225.1 uncultured Verrucomicrobiae bacterium | reverse complement strand
TCACGCATTGCTTGTTCACCGCGCTGCCGGAATCAACGTGGCGGTGGTACCATCGGTGGATCGACGTGGCATGGCGGAGCCTGCTCGGAGCATTGGGGATCGGCCTGGCCTCCTCGCTCGTCAGCACCATCTCGAGCCTCCAGTTCTTCGGGCTGCTCACTCCGGGCTCGCTGGCCGTCAACCTGGTGCTGATTCCAATCTCAACCCTCATCGTTGGCGGCGGATTCATCTCTCTCCTCTGCGGACTAACCGGCTTTCTGCCGGGCAGCCTGCTCTTCAACCACGCCGGACTCGTCCTGATCTGGTTCATGGATCGGTTGCTGCGGCTGGCGCTGGCCGTGCCCGGCGTCTACGAAGCCGCCCAGTTCCGCGCCGCCTGGATGGGTCCGGCCATACTTGCCGCCTTGCTGGCCGCCTGTCTGTGCGGTTACTCCTGGCATTGGCGGCGGGAACGGGGCGGCTTCTGGGCTCCCTTCGCCCTGACAGCCTGCCTGATCGCGCTGGGCGTGAGACTGGGAAACTAGAACGGTTTCACGAATATTGTAGCCACTAACTGCGGCCCGGAAGGAGGAAGATCGAACTGCGTGTGCGATCGAATGACCGTTTGGTGCGTCCTGACCATGTGGAAATCAGGAAAGCTGGTCCGGCCAGCGACGAATTGTCCCGCTGCGATCCACGACCTCGCATCCCGGGTTCCTGAGTTCCACATTGGCATTCTGGACCGCCCGGTTCGTATGCCCGGAGAGGGAAGATGATTTCCGGCCATAGGCTTCTTCAAAGCGGCTTAGAGGGGACCCACCCCGCATCCAGGATTGCGTCGCGCGACCGTTGCGCCTGTTCTGGCATTCCCTCTTCTTCCATTATGAAAAGCGCCTACGAACTCGCCATGAAACGCCTGCAAGCGTCGGACCCGGACGCCGCGAAGCCGCTCACTCCCGAGCAGAAGGCGACGCTGGCCTGGATCGACCGCCTTTACCAGGGCAAGACGGCCGAACGGGAGATCTTCCTGAAGCAGCAGCTCGACGCGATGCTGGCCGCGAGCAAGTGGGATGAGGCGGAGAAAATCAAGCAACAGCTCGCGAGCGAAAAGGCGCGTCTCGCCGAGGAGAAGGAGGAGGAAAAACAGAAGGCGCGCCGGGGATTCTCCGGGGCAAAATCCTAGGCAAACTCGAAGTCGCCCAGGAGCAGGCAATGGTCGGAGGCGTCCGTGGGTCTGACGGAATGCCCCGCGACCCGCAGCTGGCGGTTGTAGAAAATGTGGTCGAGCACGTACGGCCGGCGGCGCCAGGTGACCTCGCTGGTTTGCACGGTCCGGTAGCCGACGCGGTCAAACTCCCCCACGAGCGTCGCGTGGTTGCTGACATTAAAGTCGCCGCCCAACACCGTGGGACCCGTTGACGCCGCCAGCTGATCGATGACAAACTGCCGTTGGCTGAGCTGAGTCTCGCTGTCGGCATTGAGCATGAAGAAGGCCAGCAGATGCGTGTTGAAGATCCGCAACTGGCGCCCGGCGATCGTCGTCATCGCCCCGATCAACAGCCGGTCCGTGGGCGTCTTGCGCTCGCCCTGGAAATCAAACTCCACCGCCGGAGACGGCAGGTCGCGGCGAATCGGATCGACCAACGCCGTCTTGGACAAGATCGCCAGCCCGATGCCAAACGGCAATTCCCGCGGGTCCGCCTTGGGATAGGAAAAGAATGCGTCATAGGCGGGAAACGCGGCCCGCAGGCGCGCAAAATTCGGCGGCGGATCCGGCTGCACACCGCCCGGCAGTGTCTGCTCCACCTCCTGCAGGAGGACGATGTCAGCATTGTGGCGGCGGATTTCGGCAATCGTCAGGTCGAGATTGACCGGAGCCGCGTCTGGGGCCGCCTCATTCCAGTTCTGGCCGAACTGAATGTTGAACTGCAGGACTCTAAACGCGCACATGCGGGGGAAGTATTGCAGTCAATCAAGGGGCAGTACAAATGGAAACATCCCGGTTGGCAAAGGGCGCGCGGGGAGGCAACCCAAGGGGGGCTTGGCCAGACCATGACCGACCGATGATAACCTCCTCCTGCTCAACGCTCCGCCGCCAAGTGCAATCCCAAAGAAGCCCGGTCGGGAACTGATTCACTCCGGCTCGGCCGTGCCCTCCACCACCCAGGACCGGGCCTCCGGCACCTGCTTGAAGAATTCGCCGAGCGCCGCGCTCAGGTGTTCGGCATAGCGGAAATGCGCCCCCATGCCCGTCCGGAGTTCCGCCTCGTAGATGAACTTGTCGGCGTGCGTGCAGTGTTCAAACGGCGTTTGTGCCCCGAGCAACAGCGAATAAACATACGCCGGCGAGCCGCGCTGCAGCAACTCCCGGGTCAGGATGAGCTGGTCGTTCAACAGCGTGGCGTGGGGCGCCCGGGGCACCTCGGGCGGAAGATAGAAGCCGGCTTGAATCAGCGGGGTGTGGCGGTGGCCGGTCCGGTGGCGGTTGAGATCGCGCAGTTCCGCGATGGCGAGATTGTTCCAGGCAAAGGTCACGCGCATCCGGCGGATTGCCGATCCGCACTGCCCGTAGCGGTTCGCGCGGTGCGACAACGCCGCGGCGACGGGCTGGAGCTCGGGCAGCCAGGGCGGCGTTTCCCGGTCGACCTTCACCCAGACCGCATCGGCGAGGGGTTCGGCGGACAGTCGGTCGAGCCCGAGCTGCCGGGACGCCGCCAGCTCCTGTTGCGCCTGCTCCTGGTAGGACGATTCGGCGCCGCTGTGGCGCATCAGTCGCGGTGACAGTTTGATCAGTTCCTCGCGGATGGCCGCCGCCGCCGCCCGGGCCTCTGGCTGGGGCAGGGAAGCGAGGTGCTTCACGGTTTGCGCCCACATCCGCGCCGTCTGCACGAGCGCCAGATTCGTGCGGGTTGCCAGCGGAATGAAGTAACGGGCGCGGTCGAGCGCATAATTCTTCCGGATCCGGGCGACCACCGCCGGCCGGGCGCCCGCGGGAACGCGCACCCGCGCCGGCTCGTCGTTCCCCAAGGAGTCGAGCCGCGCATATTCGGCCTGATAGGCGGCAAAGGCGCGAATCATGATGTCGCGCCAACGCGCCGCCAGATCGTCAGGAATCCCCAGTTCGGCGGGCGACGGCAGATTCGAGGCGTCCAGCGCGATGTAACGCGTGCTTGATTCCTGGCCGTCCGCCATGGTCGAGATCTCAAACAGCTTATAGGCAAGCCACATGGAGACGTCGTCAACCGCCATGGCCAGGCCTCCCGTCAGCCCGCCAATCGACTCGTGTCCGTAATCGACAAACTTGAGGATGCGGTCGATCGATTCGTCCGGGTGGGCCACGTCAACGCGCTCAATGATCCTCGCCATCCCCTCGTTGCTGCGCGAATAGCGTGCCAGCACCGAGGCCAGCAGCTCCGGCGTGACGCGGGGCAGTTCGGCGGCGGTCGGAGGCGGGACGACAGCGAGTCCAGTGACCTTCATGCAGGGGCTCCTATTTGAACCACAAAGGCGCAAAGGCACGAAGAAAAATCAAACGGCCGGCCGGAGCACGGTCTTTTGTCTAGCGCAACGTTGCAGGGCGGGGTCGCCGTACCCCGCCGTACTCGACAATGCCCGCGCCCCTCAGCGCGCAACCAGCCAAGCCCACAGCGGACCCTGATAGAATCCGAGCACCACCGTGCCGGCCGCCAGCAGCACCATGGCCGCAGCGACCGGGAGGCTGACGCGGGTGAACACCGGACGAGGCGGTTCCGCAGTCGCCAAATCCGCCGCCCGCCGGGCCGGGAAAAACGCCGCCCTGATCCAGCCGAAGTAATAATAGATCGAGATCACCACGCCGACCACCGCCGCGGTAAGCAGTCCGTACAGGCCCGCTTTGAAGGCAAAAATGAAGATGAGCAGCTTGCCCATGAAGCCGGCCAACGGCGGGATCCCGGCCAGCGAGCCGAGGCCGATGGCCAACACCGTGCCAAGAAACGGCCGTTCCCGGGCGAGGTTCGCATAGTGTTCCAGGTCCTGGTCGGCGTCATCGCCGCCGGAGACGTGCGCCATCACCACAAACACCGCGAACGAGGCCAACAGGTACGCCAGCAGGTAGAAATAAACGGCTCCCACCGCGAGCGGTTCGCGAAACGCGGCGACGACGCCCACCAGCAGATAACCGGCATGCGACACCCCGGAAAGGCCCATCAGCCGCTTGACATTGTTCTGGGTGAGCGCAGCGAGATTTCCAAAAAGAATGGTCGCAACCGCCATGGCCGAGAGCGCCGGGACCAGCACGGCCTGCAGCGGCCGGAAGACATCCAGCGCCAGGATCAGCAGCACGGCAAATCCGGCCGCCTTGGAACCGACGGCGAGAAAAGCCGTCACGGGCGTGGGCGCACCCTGGTAGACGTCGGGAATCCAGAACTGGAACGGCACGGCCCCGATCTTGAACGCGACTCCCGCCAGCACGAGCACGGCGCCCGCGTTCGCCAGGAAATTGTCGGGATTGGCGGCGAGAAACCCGCGCAGGGCGCCGAAGTTCATGGCGTCGGCAGTGGCGCCCGGCAACGCACGGTTGCCCGCCACCCCGTAGAGCAGCACAATGCCGAAGAGCAGGATCGCCGAGCTGAGCGCGCTCAGGATGAGGTATTTCAGGCCGCCCTCGAGCGAGGCGGCGCTCGTCCGGAAATAGCTCACGAGGATGTAGAACCCCACCGTGACCGTCTCCAGCGCGACAAAGAACATCACGAAGTGGTGGCTTTGCGCGAGGAGCATCAGCGCCGCCGTGATGACGATCACGAGGTGGTAGAACTCGGCCTTCGGCACCGGCTGCCGTTCCAGGGTGACCGTGGCCAGCAGGCAGACGAGAATCGCCGTCAGGAGAAAAAACACCCGCATGAATTGCCCGCCGTCGGAATGGTGCAGCAGGTGGTCGAACGTGTCGTCGTTCAAAAACGTGGTGTGGAAATGGATCCCCACTCCCAAGAGGATGATGGCCAGGCCGCTGATCGCGATGGCCGGGATCAGCGCCCGATAGGCCTTGGGCAGCGCGAGTTCAAACCCGAGCACCAGGACCGCGAGGCCGGCCAGGAGCAATTCCGGCATGATCGCCGCCCACTGGTTGGAGGCAGCGAGATCCTGAAGGGAAGAGAGTGTGGCAGCAACAGGCATGGGCGGATTACCGGGCGACAATCACCTGGACCGGCGCCGGTTCGCGGCGGGCCAGGGCGGATTGAAGCGTCTGGTTGATGGGGTCCGAGAGCGAGCGGGGCCAGAAGCCGACCCACAGCAGCGTCGCGAGAAGAAGGAGAGCCGGCAGGCGCTCGCTCCACCGCAGGTCGACCGGCGGCCGGGACGCGGCGACTTGCTCGAACGCGGCCGAGGCCGGCCCGAAGAACACCCGCGCCGCCGCGCGCAAACCGTAGATCGCGGAAATCACGATGCCGCCCACCGCCGCCGCCGTCATCCACGGCGAGAAATTCCACAGCGCGACGAAGATCGTGAGCTCGCCCCAGAAATTCGCGAAACCCGGCAGACCGATGCTGGCGAGCGTCGCCGCCGTGAACAAGGCGGCGAGCACGGGCGCCTTCTGCGCGAGTCCGCCCATCTCGGACATCTCGAACGTCTGCGTCCGATGGTGAATGCTGGTCGCCAGCAGGAACAACAGGGCGACCGACAGGCCGTGGCCGACCATCAGCAGCACGACCCCTCCGGCCCCCAGCACCGACAGCGAGGCGATCCCCAGAAAAGCGTAACCCATGTGCATGACCGAGCCATATCCGATCATCTGCTTGAGGTCGCGCTGGGCCATCGTGACCAGGCCGATCACCAGCACATTGCCGAGGGCCAGCCAGGCCAGCAGCCCGGTCCAGGTGGTATGAAGGTCCGGCAGCCACGGCAACGGAATGACGACGGCCGCAGTGCCCCCGGCCGGCAGCAGGGGCAGAGCAACTTGGATAAGGCCGTACAGGCCGAATTTCTTGAGCACGCCGGCATGGAGCATCGCGGCCGAACTCGGCGCGGCGCCGTATCCCAGCGGCGCCCAGGTGTGGAACGGCCACAATGACACCAGCACGCCGAACCCGAACATCAGCAGGCCAAAAATGTTCTTCTGCACCGTGGCCGGCATCGGCGACCCGGCCAGCGCCGTGCGGAGATTGATCAGGTCAAAGCTCTCCACGCCGCTCTTCTGGTAAATCGCGATCAAGCCGATCAGCGACAACATGGCGCCGACCGTCAGGTAAACCGCCATCTTCATCGCCGCGTATCGATTGTCGCTTTCGCTCCGGGTCCCCCAGACGCCGACCATGATGAAGGTCGGGATGAGGGCGAGTTCATGGAAGAAATAGAAGAAGAAGATGTCGATGGAGGCGAACGCGCCCATCAGGCCGCCCTGCATCACCAGCAGGAGCAGCAGGTAGATCCGGAGCCGTTCCGCGCCGGACTGGAGGGCATAAAGGCCCGCGGCCAATCCCACGACGCCCGCGAGCACAAAGAGCGGGAGCGAGATGCCGTTGAGCCCGAGGGTCAGATGAATCCCCATCTTCTCCAGTCCGAGGGCATGGAGGCTGTAGAACGCAAAGCCCAGATGTCCCGCGGGAATGGCCGCATCGGCGGGAAACTGGCTCCACAACCACAACGCCACCCCGGCGGGCACGGCGAAGGCCGCCGCCGCTACCGGCCGGGTCCACCGGTCAGGAAGTCCGAGCGCGATCGCCACGGCCGCAGCCAGCGGCGCGGCCAGGGCCAGGACGAGGAGTTGGGCATTAAGGTCGTTCACGATGGTGTCAGAATCCGCCAGTGGCAAAACCCCACAGGATCACCACCCCGATCAGCATCCAAAAAGCGTAGACGTACAACCTTCCGCTGAAGAGCAGGCGCGCTCCCATTCCGAGGTAGCCCACCACCGTGCTGCCGCCGCGGACCATCCAGCCGGCGACCAGGACCTGGTCGACCACGTCGAGCAGCACGGCGAACCGCTGCTGCACCTTGGCAACGTAGTAGCCGTACAGACGGTCGAACGACTCCTTGACTGAAACCAGCACCCCAAAAACGACCGGCAGGGAGGCCTGCAAACGATCGACGGCGGCCGGACGGTAATAGCCCAGGGCGAAGCTCGCTCCGACGAACATCGCCCCCGTGCCCACGGTGATCATCATCCAATGGGCCGGACCCTCGGGCTCCGGCACCAGCGAAAGCACGCCCCGGAATGCGCCGCCGAGCAGGTGGTCGTAAAAAAAGCCGTAGCCACTGAGCGCCGCGCCGATGGCCAGCACGGCCAGCGGAACCACCATACTCGCGCCCGATTCATGCGCCTGCGCGGCGGATTCCGAGCGCGCCTCGCCAAAGAAGGTGATGCGCCAGAGCCGCGTCATGTAGACCGCCGTCAGCACCGCCGTGAAGACCAGCACCCAGAAAACCACGATGTTGTTCTGACGGGCGAGGAAGAGGATCGCGTCCTTCGAGAAGAACCCGGCGAAGAACGGCAGCCCGATGATGGCAAACACGCCGACCGTGAACGTGAGGAAGGTCCACGGCATCTTCTTCGCCAGCCCGCCCATCTTGAAGATGTCCTGCTCGTGGTGGCAGGCGTGGATAACCGAGCCGGATCCGAGGAAGAGCAGCGCCTTGAAGAAGGCATGCGTCGTAAGGTGGAACATCGCGGCGGCGGCGCCCGTGGCCACGACCACGTCTCGGAGGACCATCACCGCGCCGGTCTGATCATGGGCGGTGGCATCACCCCGCACCGCCCCCAGTCCGAACGCTGCGACCATGTAACCGAGCTGGGAAAGCGTCGAATAGGCCAGCACCTTCTTGATATCGCTCTGCACGATCGCGCAGATCGCGGCGTACAGCGCGGTGATCGTGCCGACCCACATGATCACCGTAAGCGCCTGCGGCACCATCAGCACCTGGATGCGGCAGAGCATGTAGATGCCCGCGGCGACCATCGTGGCGGCATGGATCAGCGCGGAAACGGGGGTCGGGCCTTCCATCGCGTCGGGCAGCCAGACCTGCAGCGGCATCTGCGCCGACTTGCCGACCGCCCCGCAGAAGAGCAGCAGCGGAATGGCGACCGGGATGGATGAGTGAGTAAGTCCGAGAATAAACCAGGATTTCCCACCGACAATTTGCTCCAAGGCTAGAAGGTTCGTTGTGCCAAATGCGTGGTAGCACCAGATTATCCCAAGCAGGAATCCGAAGTCGCCGACGCGGTTGACGATGAACGCTTTTTTCGCGGCGTCCGACGCCGACTGGCGGTCGTACCAATGGCCGATGAGCAGGTAGGAGCTGAAGCCGACGAGCTCCCAGAAAACGAAAATCATGAACAGGTTGTCGGCCAGCACGATGCCGCACATCGAGAACATGAAGACCGACAGCCCGCCAAAGAACCGCGCCTTCGCCGCGTCGTCGCGCATGTAGCCGAGGCTGAAGACGTGTCCCTGCCCCTCTCCCAGAGGGCGAGGGGAGCCGATTGTCACCCCCTGCCCCTTGCTCCCCGCTCCCTGCTCCCTGCTTGCACAGAGCCGCTTTGAGCCGCGTGAGCAGTTC
>CAVRNM010000111.1:0-9294 GCA_963722225.1 uncultured Verrucomicrobiae bacterium | reverse complement strand
GGTGTTCGAGCGTTCGCTGATGTCGATCGGCCGCGCGGATTTTCTGGCCCAGGGCACGCTCTATCCGGATGTCATCGAGAGCGTCGCCATCGGCAACAATCCCGCCGCGTTGATCAAGAGCCACCACAACGTCGGCGGTCTGCCGGCCCGGATGCGCCTCCGCCTGATCGAGCCGTTGCGCGAGTTGTTCAAGGATGAGGTGCGCGTCGTGGGAGCGCAGCTGGGGCTGCCGCGCGAGGTGGTCTGGCGGCAGCCGTTCCCGGGGCCGGGCCTGGGCGTGCGCGTGGTCGGGGCGATCACCCCCGACCGGCTGGAGATCCTGCGCCGCGCGGATGCCATTCTGCAGGAGGAGATGATGCAGTCGGGCTGGTACTGGAAGGTCTGGCAGTCCTTCTGCGTGTTCCTGCCGGTGAAATCCGTCGGGGTGGTCGGCGACGAGCGCAATTATGCCTGGGTGATTGGCGTGCGGGTCGTCGAAAGCTTGGATGCGATGACGGCGGACTGGACCCGCCTGCCTTACGAACTGCTGCAGCGCATCTCCAGCCGCATTACGAACGAGGTGCGCGGAGTCAGCCGCGTCGTGCTGGACATCAGTTCCAAACCGCCCGCCACCATCGAATGGGAATAGAGGTTTCCGTTGCGGATCCCGGTTTCGCTGGCTAGGTTCGCTCCCTGAACAGTTTTACCCTGATGAAGCACTCGGCGACTCTGACCGGCATTCTCCTCCTGCTGGGCATCGTTGGGCTGGGGAGTGCCCAGCCTGCGTCCGCCCCGACTGTCAGCGATATGATCGCCAGGGCGCGGGCCTATCTCGGCGGCGAGGCGGCGCTGGCCGCGGTTCACTCGGTGCATTTCAGCGGAACCTTGGAGACCGGCGACGCAACCCCGGCCGGGGCTAAACCGGAAAAATTGGGCGTCGAGATCATCTTTCAGAAGCCGTACCAGCAGCGGATCGTCGTCACTGGAGCCGGGTCGGTCGAAACAACGGCGCTCGACGGATCCACCGCCTGGGAGGGAAAGCAGGAGAGTCGCGACCGCAATCGCTGGCAGCTCAATGTGCTCCGTCCGGATCAGGTCAAGCAGCTGCAGGCGAATACCTGGGAGAATCTGAATTTCTACCAGGGCATCGAACAGCGCGGGGGCACGGTTGCCGCCCTTGGTTCCGCCTCGGTTGATGGACAGCCGGCCGCCAAGCTGGTCTTCACGCATGACGCGGAAATCGTGTACTACCACTATTTTGATCCCGGTAGCGGCAAACTTCTCCTGACCGAGACTGCCCAAGGCCTGAGCATCAGGGAGGAGGGCGAAATTGTCGCCGGCGGGGTGCGCTTTCCGCGAAAGGTCATCCAAACGACGAAAAGTCTCGACAGCCATGGCCAGCCGGTGGAACAGAAACTGATTCTGTCCTTCGACAAGATCACGCTCAATGAGACGTTTCCCGAGAGCGATTTTGACCTGCCTCTGGTGAGCTCCTCGAATCAGGATCCGGCAGAACCAGGCAGCCCGGCGCCGGTGGGGGAATCTCCGAATCCGCCGCCGGCTTCCGGACCGGCTGGAAAATGATGCCGGCGGGGAATCCCGGCCGGCCGGGAGGCAAACTTGGCGGGGCAGAGATTACCGCGCTGCCCTCTGGCCAGGACTGCCCGTTCTGGATGACCGATTCCGAGAACACGATTGCCGTCAGCGCCCCAGTGCTCAAAGTTGAAACCACATCGGGTCATTCCGCGTCCCCTTCAAGTCAGACTGGCCCAGGGCGAACCCCCTGCGAGTTTCACGGTCGATGTGGAGCACAAAGGCAGGGCAGTCCGCCGCCAGGGCCCAGCCATTCTTTCCAGCCGATAGATTCACCAACCCAAAACCCTCGAATCGGTCCTCTTATGTCGTCGCGACGATTGCCAACTTGGTCTGCCATCCGAGCGGGATGGCTCCTGCTTCCCGTTTTGGCGCTCCCCATCCAGGTCAGCGCGCAAAATGTTGCCAACGTGAGTGTCAATGCGGCGCAAACCGTCCGCACCGTCAACAGCCGCCATTTCGGCGCCAATGCTGTCATTTGGGATCCGGAGACAGCAGCGTCCCAGACGGTGACTCTCATGCAGGCGGCGGGCCTGGGGATCTTTCGCATCCCCGGCGGCTCCGCTTCCGACGCCTACGATTGGAGCACCAACAAGGGTTATTCAGCCCCGGGTGTATTGAACACGTGGACATGGTCAGCCGGGCTTGACCAATTCCTTCAGCTCATCACCGGCGCCGGCGCCCAGGCATTCATCACGACCAACTACGGCTCCGGAACCCCGCAGCAAGCGGCGGCCTGGGTCGCCTATACCAACTCCCCCTCCACACAGTTGGGATCGCCATCCGACGTCACGCTCGGCGTCGATACTTATGGCGTCGACTGGAAGACGGCGGGTTACTGGTCCAACTTGCGCGCCTCCACGCCGCTGGCGACGGACGACGGCCATAATTTTCTCCGCCTGGGACGGGCGGCTCCCTTCGGTCTGAAATATTGGGAAATTGGCAACGAGTGCTATGGCTCCTGGGAGACGGACTACCACGCCGCGCAATGGGATCCGGTCACTTATGCAACGGTGGCCGCGAGCTATATGGCGATAATGAAGCAGGTCGATCCGACCATCAAGATCGGCGCCGTCGCGGAGGTCAGCGAGGACGCGCTCGATTCAAAATCGCCTGTTCACACGGTCACCAACCCGGTCACGCTCGTCACCCACCACGGCTGGACGCCGGTGATGCTCACCACCTTTAAGGGTCTCGGCGTGACGCCGGACTTCCTCATCTATCACCGGTATGAACAGGCACCAGGGGCCGAGGACGACAATACTCTCCTGATGGCGCCCGAAATGGGGGCTGGCTCGTCCGGCCAATCCTGGGCCGCGGATGCCGCGGGATTGCGGGCGGAACTTAACGACTATCTCGGCATTGCGACCGCGGCCAATGTCGAGCTGGACATCACGGAGAACAATTCGGTCTACACCAATCCTGGCAAGCAATCGACGAGCCTGGTCAACGGGCTCTACTTGGCCGACAGCCTGGCGAATGTGCTCCAGACCGAATTCAACGGCTTCGTCTGGTGGGACCTCCGCAATGGCGAGGACAACACGCAGAACAACAGCAGTCTTCTTTACGGGTGGCGCCTCTACGGGGACTACGGCCTTCTGGCCACGCCTTCCGGGCAGTCATGGGGGGACCCTTCCTACTTTGATGGTTACCCCAGCTATTACACGATGAAGCTGATGTCGCTTTTCGTGCGTGGTGGCGACACCGTCGTGCAGGCGAGCAGCGACACCACGCTGCTCCCGGCCTACGCCGCGCTGCGCGCCGATGGATCGCTGAGTCTGCTGGTGATCAACAAGAGCCCGACCAACACCTACGCCGCCAACGTCAGCCTCAAGTCCTTCGTGCCGCTCCCAACTGCGACGGTGTATTCCTACGGGATTCCGCAGGACACCGCCGCGGAAACCGGCAGTGGATCCGCTGACATTGCGACGTCCAGTCTCGGCAATGCGGGAACGACGTTCTCCGTCTCGGTTGCTCCTTACTCCGCAACGGTGATTTCTCTGCAGGAAGTCCCGCCGACGATTTCGGCCCAGCCCGTCAGCCAAACGGCAACTGCCGGGCAAAACGTCGTGTTTTCCGTGACCGCCGGCCCCGCGCCGACGTATCAGTGGCAGCGCGAGGCCGCCGGCACCGCGACCTGGACGAATCTGAGCGACAATGGCACCTACAGCGGTTCCCTCACGGCCTCGTTGACCGTGAATTCGGTCGGTGCCGGGATGAATGGCGATTCGTTCCAGTGCGTGGTCACCAACTCCGCTGGCTCGGTCACCACCACGCCGGCGGCTTTGGTCGTCGAGGCGCCGCTCGCCGTGGTCACCTTTGCCGGGCAGGCTGGAACCAGCGGCCATTCTGATGGCACCGGTTCCGCCGCCCAATTCAACATGCTGGCCGACATCGCGGTTGACAGCTCCAGCAATGCCTACGTGGCCGATACCGGCAACGACACCGTGCGGATGATCACGCCGGCCGGAGTTGTGACGACTCTCGCCGGCCAGGCCGGCGTCAGCGGGAGCAGCGATGGATCCGGTTCGGCGCTGTTTAACCATCCCGCGGGAATCGCGGTCGATGGCGGCGGCAACGCTTACATTGCCGACACCAACAATAACACCATTCGCAAGCTGGTCATTGCGAGCGGAGCCGTGACCACCCTGGCTGGCCAGGCTGGCGTCAGCGGCAGCGCCAACGGCACCGGAACCGCGGCCACCTTCAACGGCCCCTCCGGCATCACCGTCGATACCACTGGAAATATTTACGTCTCCGACACCCTCAATCACACGATCCGTGAGGTCACGGCGGCGGGCGTCGTCACCACAATCGCCGGCACGGCGGGAATCGAGCGGCTTCACTGACGCCACCGGTTCCGCCGCACAGTTCCACGGGCCGCAGGGATTGGCCTTGGATGCTTCGGGCGATCTCTTCGTGGCCGACACCAACAACAACGCCATCCGCAAGTTGGTCCTCGCCACTGGCGCCGTCACTACCGTTGCCGGCCAAAGCGGTGTTGCCGGCAGCACGGACGGAGCCAACAGCCAGGCCCAGTTCCATTATCCCACGAGCGTTGCCGTCGATCTCTTTGGTGATCTTTACGTCGTGGACACCGACAACCATACGTTGCGCAAGATCGCTTCCAATGGCGCGGTCAGCACCCTGGCCGGTGTGGCCGGATCCAGCGGGGCCGCCGACGGGATCGGTACCGCCGTCCGCTTTGATTTTCCAACCGGCGTTGCGGCGCAAGCCAGTGCTGCGATTCCTGCGGCGGGACTTCTGCCTGGACCAGTGAGCCCGGCCGTGGTCTTCGTTGCAGATACGAACAACGACACGATCCGGCTGGCGGTCACGCCTGTGGCGCCGGCAATTGTAAGCCAGCCGCAGAGTCAGACCGTCACGGCTGGGGCAAATGTCACCTTTACTGTTGTGACCACCGGCAGCCCAGCGCCGACCTACCAATGGTACCTGGGTGGCGGCGCCATCAGTGGGGCTACCAGTGGCACGCTTACCCTGAACAACGTAACTACTGCGAATGAGGGTGGCTATACTGTCAACGTCACGAACAGCTCTGGCACAGTGAGCAGCGCTTCGGCCACGTTGACGGTCAATGCCGTCAGTCCTCCGCCTTCCAGCGGCGGTGGCGGCGGCGGTGGCGGCGGCGCGCCGAGCGTCTGGTTCTACGGAGTGCTAAGCCTGCTCGCGCTTGCCCGCCGGATGCTGCGACGGAATTAGCCGCGAAAATCCCCGTGCGGCTGAGGCCGCCCTTTCGGCGAGCTCAGCCGCTCGACCGGCTCAGGACCCCGAGCCGACCAAGGGGTTGCACCCATTTCCGCGACCCGCGAATGAACGTGGCACCGCCCGCCACTCGTTGCTCGACTCCAGATACAATGTTCGCGTTGTCGGCGGCCTCGCGGAGGAGGGGCCGGGGTCGGCTACTCCGGCTGCGGGTTTCTGCCCGTTCCGGGCAAGACAAGAGTCTGCCGATTTGTTCGGCGGTCTGCCTCTGCCAAACGCATTGGGTCCCCTCCGCTTCCGGTCAGGGTTTGTCACTAACCTTTAGATACAATTGCTCGCGGCCGTAGTAGCCGCTGTTGTAAAAAAGCGCGGCGCGCCCATCCGGCAGAAGGTGGATGAACTGCCGCCACAGGTTGTAACCTTCCCCCGCGTCCAGCGCCTCCTTGGGAATGTCTTTGACCCACTCAATCGGCGCGGGCGCAAAATGCCAGCCCAGCACCGGCCATTCCTCGTCGCACCAGGCAAAACCGCCGAGGCTCGGTGGCGGCTCCTCGGTCCAGACGGCTTTTTTTCCGGGATCAGGCGCCGTGGGGGAGGCGTTCACAACGGCGACCCAGCGGTGTTCGGCGCCGCGCAAGAGCTGCAGGCCGCCGACCCAGCCCGAAGCCCAATGCCCGGCCTGCTGGCAGGGTTCGAGGATCACGCCGCGCTTTGTCGCCACCTTCTCGCCCAGCTTTTGCGTCGCGACCGCCTGCGCGGAACCGAATGGACTGATCTGGCGCGACTGCGCGGCTTGCGGATAGCCCATGTAAAAATACAGGAATTCCTTCCGCTCGGAGAAATAGTAGCCGGTCACCGCGTCCGTGTGCTTGGCGTCAAAATCGCCCTCCGCGCCGGGCGGGATGATCGCCTCGGTCTCGAACGTCCACGGTCCGGCGAGCTTTTCGGACCACGCGCGCTGGACCTGCTTATGGCCGCCCGTCACGCTCACCACGAGCAGGCAATAACGGCCGTCAATCTTCGCCGCCCGGTTCGGATGGTCCGGATCCATCACGATGAACGGCTTGTGGAATCCGCCCACTGCCTGCGGGTTCGCGACGGGCAGGGGACCTTCAAATCTCCACTGTCCCGGCCCGACATCGTCACGATTCAAGCAGACGGCCTGGGCGTGCCCCGGCGGGTAATAAAAGAGGACCATGCGCCAGCCATTGATTGCCTCATCCCAAACAATGCACGGATCGCCGCTGAGACCGGAGTCCTTCCCGTCCTTCTGTCGCTCCAGCACCACGCCCCGCCGCGTCCAGGAACTCGGGATGGTAAACCCCCGGCGCAGTTCCACGTCTGGCGGGGCGTTTTGGGGAAGGTCCTGGGCGAGGGAAATGCTCGTTCCGAGGCCACTGGCGGCGCCAAGGAGGGAAAACATGAAGCATCCCGCTTGCATAATCGTGCGCATCGTTGGCCAACGTCAAAAACCTGCGGCGCCGGGCGGCGGACCGCCAGGGAGTTCTTTCGGGTGTTGGTCCGGCCCGTTATTGCGCCTTGCTGACGGTGAAATCGACGGTTCCATCCTCGTTTGGAACCAGCGTCACTTGATACACGGCGATCTGGTTGGCCTCGTGCCTGATCGTCCAGCGTTCACTGCCCAGCTTATGGCTGTCGTAGGGGAAAACCACCACGATGCGAACCAGAGTTCTCTCCTTGGCATCCGGATACGCAGCGTCATCCAAACGCTCGAGTCCCCCGACGGCGGTCAGCACATCGTGAAACAAGGTGTCGCTGGTGACCGACTGCCTTCGCACCTCGGGCGTATAGGTGATCGTCCTGGAGCCTGCGAGGGTTGCGCAACCGGCGAGCGTGATGAGGAATAGGATTAGCGGCAGTATTTTCATGGGAATTGGGGTCGTGTGGCAGCGTGGAAAGCTGCATTAATGATGGGTTTGTCGAAAGACGCAATGATCCGCAGCCACGGCTGGCGGGCCGTCAGCCCTGCAGCAGACGCGACAGACGCAGACCTCGGATCCGGCGATTGGTTCGCCTCATTTTCTTCTGTAGACATCTCCGCGGTGACCGACCTTCGCCAGGGTAACGATTGAATGGAGATCGTCGATCTCGTAGGCGATTCGGTAGTCTCCCTGTCGAAGGCGGTAGTATTCCAATCCGGATAGTTTGACGCTGGCGGCCGAGCGGGGCTCGTCGCGCAAACTCTCAATCCGGGCCAGAATCTTCTTCAGGTCCTTTTTCGGGATCTTCTCCACATCCTTCCAAACGGAAGGACGAACCTGAAGGTCATATTTGGCCACGGTCTTTGAGCTCCTTGAGAAAATCGTGGTAGGACACCGGCTTCTCACGTCGCCGAGCTTCCAACTCCGTCAGGTCATCGACATCTTCTTCGAGGGCGACCCGCACGGCATCATTGATCAGGTCCGAGACGCTCTTGTCGGCCTCGAACGCCTTGATCCGAAGCGCCCGGTGGAGGTCCTCTTGCAGGTAAACGGTGGCTCTTTTCATGCGGCGACGAGTAACGCCACAACGCTGTGACGTCAAGGCGCTATGGTTTCTGGTGGCGACGCTACCGACCTGCGATGAGGCGGGCGAGCGCGACTCGTGCGCACGCACGAGGCGTGACCGACGGCCGAATTGGCAGCGATGGCTGGTGTGTGCCCGGCACGGGAGTGAACTGACGGGGTGAAAGTCCTCGATGCAAGATACCAATGAGAACAAAAGCACTAGACAAAGGCAACTGCGCGGCCGCGAGGGTGATGTCCTAATTTGGCCGCATCAACACCAAGCGGTCGGCCTATTCCGAAAAACCCCGGCAGAAATTTGGACTTGTTCGGGGAACTGGGATTTCTTGAGATGTGTATCGCTAAGCTTCTTTAAAATAGCGACTTGCTCGTAAAATAAGAGCCGAGAATAAAAAAGCCCTTCATCCTGAGTTGGCAAGATCACCTGTAGCATTACCTTTTCTTTTTTGTCCCGGATCATTTTCAATACCGGCAATATGTCCAAATCTGCGGAAAGAACGCAGACAATATCCGGTTTTTGCTCAATAAAATCACGATAGACGTGGAGGGCCAAATTTACGTCGGTCATTTTCTCGGCCATCGTGGAATATTTTGATTCCGGCTTCTTGTTGTAAGCCAAATCACATTGGAGGGATTTACACTGCCGATCCCGTGGCTCCAAAACCCCTTCGATGATTTCTACTCCATTATTCCTTAACGCATCCCAGTAAGTGGTCTGCCTGATTTGCTTGGCTGAACCAGGAAACCTCGGGTCGACTTTAGCGGTGAAGTATTTGATCTTAACCACTTCATCTGTTGGAAAAATGCACACAGAAGCGAGTGTTCTTAGGCAAAGCCATTTCAATGAAGGGTTTAGCTCCAACCTCCTGTAATAGAGATTAAATCCGTCAACGTAGAAAAAAACCCGGCGTTTTTTGTGGGGTATTTCTGGGGTATCCATTTTCCGCTTGAGTTTTCCCAATTTTCGCCGCTCTGTATCGGTACTTTATGCCGTAAGGCATTGAGGCCCTTAAAAGCCTCACGAGAACCGCAGATTAATTTCTGCGGTTTTGTCGTTTTGGTTGGGATGGGCTGCTTATCTCGGCGGAAATTGCCATTTTGACCGCCGTTTCTGGTGACACTACGGGCGGAATCTCTAGCACGGTCACTACGTCTAAGCTGTCAGGCTTTTTGTCGTTTGAATACCCCCAGGCGTAGCAGCGTTTGGCCTTGGCGTGGCCGGTTAGGTCAAAAACCTCAACCTCGCCATTCCAAACGGTCTTCCCTCGGAAAACCTCTTTGACGGGCACCGTCTGCCGATGCTTGGCCTCGCAGCCATGCAAAAGGTGGATCTTCGATGCTAGCTCGGCAAAGTAGTCCATCAGGCCAAGTCCACCAGATCTTCAACTTTCCACAAGCGAGAAGACACGCCAACAGCCATAGCTGGAGTCACACGTAGAGTTGTATGGATCTTGACGAAGTTGTAATACGCAAA
>CAVRNM010000110.1:0-6069 GCA_963722225.1 uncultured Verrucomicrobiae bacterium | reverse complement strand
GCAGAAATTCGGCGACGAGTTCAAAAACTACGCAGGGGCCAGGAAGCAGCCCCGGACCGCCGGCCTCCGTCAATCTGTTTGATTATGAACCACAGAGACACAGAGAACACCGAGGACAATTCCAGAGTTGTCGGTCTCCGTGATCTCTGTGTCTCCGTGGTTTAATCGCTCCTTCCGCCATGATCGTCTCCGCTCAAACCCGACCTGATTACCGTCACCATTGACGGCCGGGAGATCGCCGTGCCGAAGGGGACGAACATGATCGAGGCGGCGCGGCTGCTGGGCATTGAAATCCCGCATTTCTGTTACCACTCCAAGCTGTCGGTCGCGGGCAACTGCCGGATGTGCCTGGTCGAAATGGGCCAGCCCGCGCTCGACCCGGCAACCAAGCAGCCGCTGGTGGATCCGGCCACCGGGAAGGCGAAGATCAACTGGGTGGCGAAGCCGACCATTGCCTGCTTTACGAACGCCTCGCCCGGCCTGCACATCCGCACCGGCACGCCGCTGGTGCGGGAATGCCGCGAGGGCGTGATGGAATTCCTCCTGGTCAATCATCCGCTCGACTGCCCGATCTGCGACCAGGCTGGCGAATGCAAGCTGCAGGAGCAGGCGACGGGCTACGGCCGGGGCTATTCGCGCTTCATCGAGCAGAAGAACGTCAAGCCCAAGCACACCCTGCTCGGCCCGCGCGTGATGCTCGACGACGAGCGCTGCATCCTGTGCTCGCGCTGCATCCGCTTCAGCAAGGAAATCGCCCGGGACGACGTGCTCGGTTTCATCGACCGCGGGAGCCACAGCACGCTCACGTGCTATCCCGGCCGGAAGCTCGAGAACAACTATTCGGTCAACACCGTCGACATCTGTCCGGTCGGGGCGCTGACCAGCACCGACTTCCGTTTCAAGATGCGGGTCTGGTTCCTCAAGACCACGCCGAGCATCTGCACCGAGTCGTCGGTCGGGGTGAACACCGAGGTCTGGAGCCGCGAAGGGGTCATCTACCGCATCACCCCGCGCCGCAACGACGAGGTCAACGACACCTGGATGGCGGATACCGGCCGGCTGCTGTACAAGCAGGTGGCGGCCGACGACCGGCTCCGGGAACCCTCCGTGGACGGAACGGCCGTGGCGGGCGCGGAAGCTCTCGCCCAAGCCGGCGCCCTGCTCAAGGCCGGCGGCGTGGCGATCGTCGGTTCGGGCCGCAGCAGCGTGGAGGAGCAGTTCCTGGCCCGGAAGCTCGCCGAGGCGGTGGCGGCGCCAGCCTGGCTCGTGGGCCGGGTGGGGCCGGGCGACGGCCTGCTGATTTCCGCCGATCGCAATCCGAACGTCCGCGGCGCGCTCCTGACGGGCCTGATCAAGGCGGTGCCGGAGGCGGAACTGACCGAACTCGCCGCGCAGATTGATGCCGGCCGGGTCAGAACCGTCGTTGCGATGGGCGAAGATCTCACGGCCGCCGGTCTGGGCGCGGCGCAGCTCAGCCGGATTGCGATCGTCTATCTGGGCACCCACGCCAACGCCACCAGTGCCGCGGCAAAGGTGGTCATTCCGACCCTGACCGTTTTCGAGAAAGCCGGCACCTTCATCAACCAACAGTTCCGCCTGCAGAAGTTCGCGCCGGCGGTCCCGGGTCTGCCGGGAGTGGCGGATGATCTTGTGCCCCTGACCGGCCTCGTCGAGGCGGCGGGCGGCTCGGTTTTTGCGGGCGACATTGAGGGGCTCTGGCTGTCCCTCGGCGCCGAGGTCAAACCCCTGGCCGCGGTCACCTACCAGAACCTGCCCGCCACCGGGCTCTTGCTTGACGCTTCCGACTTCGCCGGCTTGCCCTTTCCGGAGGGCGAGACGCTGCATTTCAAACCTAGACAGGAGCGAGTAGTGAGGAGCGAGTAACGAGCACATCCAGACCATGCCAAGCATTTCATCAAAACTGGCCGCGCGATTCTCATCTCAAATGGTCCCGCTCTAAACCTACTCGCTACCCGCTACTCGATATTCACTACTTTCCGTAATGATCGATTTCCTCATCAACCTGCCTCCGGTGGTCTCGGGCCTGCTCAAGGGCCTGGCGGTGATCTGCGTGATCTTTCCGATCGCCGGGGCGTGCTCGATGGCCGAGCGCAAGGTTTCGGCGTGGCTGCAGGGCCGGTACGGACCCAACCGCGTCATCGTGCCGTGGTTCGAAGGGATGCCCTTCGTCGGGCGCGGCCTCCAGCGTCTCGGCGTGTTCAATCTGCTGGCCGATGGTGGCAAGCTGCTCTTCAAGCAGGATCCGCTGCCGGGTCACGTGAACAAGTTCTACTTCATGATCGCCCCGGCGGTCGCCATCATCCCGGCGTTCACCACCGTGGTGGTCGTGCCTTTCGGCGCCTACTTCGACCAGGCCGGGCAGGTCGTGCCGCTCATGCTGGCCAATGTCGATGTCGGCCTGCTGGCGGTCTTCGCGATCGCCTCGCTCGGCATCTACTCGATGATCCTGGCCGGCTGGGCCTCCAACTCGAAGTATCCCTTCCTCGGCAGCGTGCGCGCCTCGGCGCAACTGGTGTCGTATGAGCTTTCGCTCACGCTCTCGGTGCTGCCGGTTTTCCTCTGGGTTAACGCGCCGGGCACCGCGGGTTCGCTCAGCCTCGCGCGCGTGGTGGCGTTCCAGAGCGGAACCTGGCAGGGATTGGCGACGGCAAGCTGGGGCGGCGTTTGGTTCATCTTCCTGATGCCGGTGTCGGCCCTGATTTTCCTCGTGGCGATGTTCGCCGAGACGAACCGCCTGCCGTTCGACATGATCGAGTCGGAGGCCGACCTGGTGGGTGGCTTCCACACGGAATACGGGTCGTTCAAATGGTCGCTCTTCTTCGTGGCGGAGTACGCGCACATGACGGTGGGGTCGGGCGTGTTTGTCCTGCTGTTCTTCGGCGGCTGGAATCCGCTGCCCTGGCTGCCGATCGGCACGCTCTTCGGCTGGTTGGGACTGGTGCAATCCGCCGGTCATTTCAGCTATGCCGTCGCCATCACCCAGGGAGTCCTCTCCATCGCGGTCTTCCTCGCCAAGGTTCTCTTCATGATCTTCTTTTTCATGTGGGTGCGGTGGACGGTGCCGCGCTTCCGCTATGACCAGGTGATGCGGATCGGTTGGCGCCGCCTGCTCCCGCTCGCCCTCGCCAACGTCATCGTCTATGCGATCGTGATCGCCCTGCTTCAGCCTAGTTAACCACGGAGACACAGAACTCACAGAGTAATGAGGCTCCAAACCAAACCGTTTCTCCTCGGTGTTCTCTGTGCCTCAGTGGTTCAAATGAGTTAATACTTCTGCCGATGTCCGTCATCCAGGTCCAACGTAAGCCGCTCACGCTCGCCGAGCGCACCTATCTGCCGCAGGTGTTCGGCGGACTGATGATCACGCTGCGGCATTTCTTCGGCCGGAGGGTGACCCTGGAATATCCCGAACAGCGGCCGGAGATCGCGCCGGGCTATCGCGGGGTACCCACGCTGGTCAAGGATCCCAACGGTCGCGAGAAGTGCGTGTCCTGCCAGCTCTGCGAATTCGTTTGCCCGCCCAAGGCGATCCGGATCACCCCGGGCGAAATCCCCGGCGATGAGCCCAGCGCCCATGTGGAGAAAGCGCCGCGGGAGTTTGAGATCAACATGCTCCGCTGCATCTATTGCGGCCTGTGCCAGGAGGTCTGTCCCGAGGAGGCGATCTTTCTCCAGAACGTCTACTCGGTCTCCGGCTACTCGCGCGACGAGCTGGTCAACCACAAGGAAAAGCTCTATCAACTCGGCGGGACGCTGCCGGACCGGCACTTCAAATGGGACAAGAAGCAGGCGGCGGCCTCCGGCCCCGCCGCGCAATGATTTTCTTCGCAAACTCCACCATGGCGGAATTCCCGTTTTACCTGTTTGCCTTTCTCACGGTGCTGGCCGCGGCCGGGGTGGTCGTCAACCGGAACGCCGTCAACGCGGCCCTGTGCCTGCTGCTGAGTTTCATGGGGATGGCGGCGCTGTTCGTGCTGCTCGGAGCCTACTTTCTCGCGGTGCTGCAGGTGCTGGTGTATGCCGGCGCGGTCGCGGTGCTGTTTCTGTTTGTGATCATGCTGTTTGATGTGAAGGGCGGCGATCCGCGGAAGCCTTACAGGAAGATCGCCGCCGGTTCGGGGCTGCTGGCCTTCGCCTTGCTGATCGCGGGCGTCCTCGCGCTGGCGAAGCACGGCCAGCTCGCCGCGGCCGCCCCGGTGACCACCATGCCTGGCGGCGACCTGAAGGACTATGGGTCCCTGCTCTTCACCAAATATCTTTTGCCGGTGGAAATGACGGGCTTCCTGTTGTTGATCTCCATGATGGGCGTGGCGATGCTGAGCCGGAAACACCAGGAGGAGGCGGGAGAGAGAAATTAAGAGGGAGGCAGGAGCCAGGAGACCGGAGGGGGAGCCTGACCAAAATCCGCATCCACGATGATTCACCATCTTCCATTTTCGATCTTCCATCTTCCATCGTTGCTAGCCGTCGGCCAGCAACCGGAAGTCGGCCTTAATCACTACCTGCTGCTGAGCGCGCTTCTGTTCGCGATCGGGTTCTTTGGCGTGCTGCTGCGCCGGAATACGCTGGTCGTTTACCTGTGCCTGGAGCTGATGCTCAGCGCCTCGACCCTGGCCGCCGTGGCCTTCTCGCGCTTCAACGGCACGATGGACGGCAACATCTTTGTGTTCTTCATCATTACCGTGGCGGCCGCCGAGGTGGCGGTCGGCCTCGCCATCATCGTCGCCCTGTTCCGGCTGCGCCACACGGTGCAGTTGGAGGAACTCACCGCGCTGAAGCACTGAAAGAAGGAGACGAGCATTTCGAAACCTTCTAGACACCCAAGCGCATCTTGACATAACACCTCTGGCGAATTCTACTCCTCCCGTTCGGTACCACTCGCTACCCGCTACTCGCTACTTTCCGCCCATGTCCCCCGCGCAACTTGCTTCCCTGGTCCTGTTGATCCCGCTGTTTTCGGCGGCGGTGATCGCGCTGTTCTCTGCGGCGACAGGGGACGCTGGCGTCGTTTGTTTCGGTCGCGGCGGCGGCGGGGGTCGCCGTGGCCTCGGGACCTGATCTTCGGCGGACAGCGGAATTTCCCGGCCTCGATCGAATGGCTGCGCTTCGGCGACTTTGCGGTGTCGTTTGGCTTCAAGTTCGACGATCTTGCCGCGCTCATGCTCTTCGTGGTGAGCTTCGTGGGCTTCTTCATCCACGTCTTCAGCCTCGGCTACATGCGCGACGATGCGGCGAAGGCGCGGTTCTTTGGCGGGCTGTCGGTCTTCATGTTCTCGATGTGCGGCATCGTGCTCGCCGACAACCTGTTCATGATTTTCGTTTTCTGGGAGCTCGTCGGCTTCAGCTCCTACCTGCTCATCGGCCATTGGTACGACCGCCAGTCGGCGTCGGACGCCGCGAAAAAAGCGTTCATCGTCAACCGCGTCGGCGACTTCGGATTCCTGCTTGGGATCATCTGGTGCTACCACGCATTTGGCACAACGAACCTTCTAGCCTTGGAGCAAATTGTCGGTGGGAAATCCTGGTTTATTCTCGGACTTACTCACTCATCCATCCCGGTCGCCATTCCGCTGCTGCTCTTCTGCGGGGCGGTCGGCAAGTCGGCGCAGATGCCGCTGCAGGTCTGGCTGCCCGACGCGATGGAAGGCCCGACCCCGTTTCCGCGCTGATCCATGCCGCCACGATGGTCGCCGCGGGCATCTACATGCTCTGCCGCATCCAGGTGCTGATGGTGCCGCAGGCGCTTACGGTGATCATGTGGGTTGGCACGATCACCGCGCTGTACGCCGCGATCTGCGCGATCGTGCAGAGCGATATCAAGAAGGTGCTGGCCTATTCGACGCTTTCCCAGCTCGGTTACATGGTCGCAGCGTTCGGACTGGGGGCGGTGCGGGGTGATGCCACCGCCCATGATCAGACCGGCGCGGTGATGGTCCTCCGAGACGTGGTCGTGGCCACGGGCGCCGCCGCCGCGATGTTCCACCTTACGACGATGCCTTCTTCAAGGCGCTGCTCTTCCTCGGATCCGGCTCGGTTATCCACGCCTGC
>CAVRNM010000109.1:0-4518 GCA_963722225.1 uncultured Verrucomicrobiae bacterium | reverse complement strand
TCCGACGATGGTGATTCTCATCACTTTTCTTGGGGGCGTGCAGCTGATCAGCGTGGGCATCCTCGGTGAGTACATCGGGCGGATCTACGACGAGGTGCGGATGCGGCCGAAGTTCATCGTCGACCGGAAGATTGGCTTCTCATCGGCGGACGGCGCGTGACGCCTCCGCCGGCCACTCCGAACCTTCTGCCGCCGATGCCCGTCCAACAGGCAGTCATTCTTTGCGGAGGGAAAGGCACCCGCCTGGCGGACCGGGTGCGGGACTTGCCCAAGCCGATGATCCCGATCGACGGGCGCCCGGTGCTCGATCACATCATCGCAAACCTGGCCAAAGCGGGCATCCGGTGGTTCCTGCTGGCGGCGGGCTATCTGGGCGACGTGATCGCCCGGCACTACGCCACGCCGCGGCAGGTCGGCTGCCAGATCGACGTGGTGAACGAACCCGAGCCCGGGGACAGCCGGCGCGTTGCGCGGGTGTGCCGACCGGCTCGATGAGAATTTCGTCTGTGCCTACGGCGACGTTTTCCTGGACTTTGACGCCCGGCGCCTGGTGGCGGCCCACGAAACGAGCCCGCGCCTCGGCACCTTGCTGGTGCGGGCGTCCGATCATCCTTGGGACTCACATTTGGTGGTGGCCGACGCCGCCGGCCGGGTGGTTGAATTCATCGACCGACGCGAGCCGGGCCGGCTCTATCGCAACGTGGCCAACGCCGCGGTCCACGTGCTGTCGCACCGGGTGCTGGACTTTATCCCGGCGGGGCGGCCGGCCGATCTCGGGGCCGACGTTTTCCCCGCCGCGATCGCCGCCGGAGAGACTCTGGGCGTCCATTTTCTGGAGGAAGATGGATTTGTGAAGGACATGGGCACGCCGGAGCGCCTCGCTGCCGTCGGAGAATACCTCGCCGACCGGGCGCGGGCCGAGGCCGCGCGCGCGCAACCCCAGCCCATCGAAACGCTGTTTCTCGACCGGGATGGCGTGCTGACCGTCGATTCCGGCCCGGTCGACCGGCCGGAAAAACTGGCCTTGCTCCCCGGGGTCGCGGAGGCGGCGGCCCTGCTGCGCCGGCGGGGTATCCGCTGTGTTGTGACGACCAACCAACCGGTCGTGGCGCGCGGGCTCTGCACCGCCGAGACCCTGGAGGCCATCCATGACCGGCTGCGCGCCGAGATCGCCGCCGGGGGCGGCCGGCTCGACGCGATCTACGTTTGTCCGCACCACCCGGAGACCCACTACGGCGGGAGTGCCGGAATTGCGCCGGGCCTGCCGGTGTCGCAAACCTGCCCCGGGGATGATCTTTCAGGCTTGCCACGAATTGGATCTGAACCTGGCCGCCGGCGTGATGGTGGGGGACCGGGCCTGCGACGTGCAAGCGGGTCGAGCTGCCGGCATCCGGACGGTCCTGCTGGGAAGCCCGGAACGCCGCGATCAAGTGCGACCGGTGGCGGCTCCCGACTGGGAGTTCGATTCCCTGCTCGCCTTTGTCCAGGCGCTCGTAAAAGATGGTCCGGCCCGCCAATGATCATCAGCAAGACCCCTTTCCGGATCAGCTTTGTCGGGGGCGGCTCCGATCTTCCCGATTTTTACCAGCGCGGCTATGGTGCGGTTGTCAGCTCGGCCATCGACAAGTTCGTCTACCTGGCGCTGCATGAGTTCTTCTACCGCCGGTACCTCCTTAAATACGCGAAACCGAGAGCTGCGACAGCATCGACGCCATCCGGCATCCCCTGATCCGTGAGTGTCTGCGCAACACGGAGAACCGCGACTTCCTCGAGATCACGAGCTTTGCCGACATTCCGTCGCTGGGCAGCGGACTGGGCGGATCGTCGGCGTTTTCCGTGGGGCTCATCCATGCGTTGCTGGCCCGCCAGGGCCGCATGCCGTCGCACGAGGCGTGCGCGGCGCGGGCGTGTGAGGTGGAGATCGAGCAGCTGAAGGAGCCGATCGGCAAACAGGACCAGTACGCGGCGGCGTTCGGCGGGATGAACTACATCCGATTCAATAGTGACGGCACCGTGCAGGTCGAACCGATCGTCTTCGACGCGGGGACGCGCGCCGAATTGGAAAGCGGCTGCTGCTGTTCTACACGGGCGTCACGCGGAAAGCCGTGGAAGTCCTGGCGGAGCAGCGGCGGAACATCCTGTTAGATCCGCGATGTTTTGAGACGATGCGCTGCATGCGCGATCAGGCCGACGAGCTGCGGGGGGCCCTGGCGCAGGGGAACATCGCCGCGATCGGGAGCATGATGCACGACGGCTGGATGCTGAAAAGGCAGATGGCCGCCGGCGTCTCCAGTGTCTATTTCGACGAAATCTACGAGCGCGGCCGCGCCGCGGGAGCGGTCGGAGGCAAACTGCTGGGCGCCGGGGGCGGCGGGTTCTTCCTTTTTATGTGGAGCCCGATCGTCGAGCGGCCGTGATTGACGCCCTGCGGGATTTGCGCCAGCTCGATTTCCGGCTGGAACGGCAGGGTACGCGCATCATCTACGTGGGAGATTGACCAATGACTCCACCCCTGGGTATCGCGAGCGAATATGTGGCGCGGGTTCGCGACCTGCTCGCGGGACTCGATCTCGCTGCGGTGGCCGCTGGGGTGACCGTGCTGCTCGATGCCTACGAGAACGGTCGCACCGTGTTTGTGTGCGGCAACGGGGGAAGCGCTGCCACCGCCTCGCACCTGGCGGCGGACCTTGGCAAGAACACGGTGGCCGCCGGGCGTCCCCGGTTGCGGGTGCTCAGTCTCAACGACAACATGGCCTGGTTCTCTGCTCTCGCCAATGACCTGGGCTACGAAAACGTGTTCGTGGAGCAGATTGGAAATCTCCTGCAGCCCCAGGATGTGCTGGTCGCCCTGTCCGCGAGCGGAAACTCGCCCAATGTTGTTCGAGCGGCCGAATTCGCGAAGGCGCGAGGCGGCCGCGTCCTGGCGCTCGTCGGTTTCCAGGGGGGGCGGCTGCGCGAGCTCGCCGACGTCGCGATCCACCTGAAATGCGACGCCTACGGACCGGTCGAGGACGCCCATCTGGTCATCAGCCATGTCTTCACCGCGGCGCTGCGGGAACGGATTCGCTCGACTCCCTGATGCCAGGCCGGGCCGCCCTGCGCGTCCCGGAGGAAGGCCCGGCGCCGAGCTCCGGCTGCGCGAGAGGCTCGTGGCCTGCCTTCGAAGGAGGAAAGCTAGCCCGCATATTTCATAGTTTTTGCCATCACCCCGATCATTCTTCTGTTGGCGGTTCCTGTGCTGGCGATCGCGCAAGGATATGCGGGCTCATGCAAAACCGCCCCTCCGAAGAGAGACGATGAAGCGGCCCACAATTGAGAAACCACCGCCGGTCCAAGCAAACCGCAGGATCGTGCCCGACCCCCTGCCGAAGTCTCTGGGGGCGGTTTTGCCAGTAGGAGGCTGGCCGGATAGATGTCCGACAGCCTCCTAGGCGGGCTTGGTTGCCACGACCTTATACAGCATGACCGGGACGAGGAAGGTCGGCAGGCGCCGACCCAGAAAGATCATCCACCGCCCGCGCGGAATGCGGGTCGGACGGATGTCCGTGAACCCCGCCTCGCGGGCAAACGCGCCAAGCCGGGTCGGCGTCCACTGAAGGACCATCGGATGCCCGATCAATCGCAGCAGCCGGCGGGTCAATGGGAATGAAATGCGCTCGGCGAACTCAAGGCAGGCATTGACCGTGGATTCGATCACCACGATCTTGCCGCCGGGTTTCAGCACGCGATACGCCTCGCAAAATGCGGCCTGGCTTCGGGCTCGCGTGGTGGAAAAATCGTCCTCGGCCAGGTGATGCACCAGCATCTGCATGAGAAGGCCGTCGTGGGTGCCGTCCGCCAGGGGCAGTGAAACGGCCGAACCGGTCTTCACAATGGCGTCGGCCGGCAGGGTCACGTGATTTGGATAGTCGGTGCTGAGATCCACCAGGATCAGTTCGGTGATCTCAGCACAGCTGTAGTTGACGACCCCGCCGCTTCCCACGTCGACGACCCGGCCGCGGAGTTCACCGACCAAGGCCTTTGTCGTCAGCTCATAGGTGTCAAGGCTTTCAACGAGATGCTGGTAATCCTTCCACTCGTCAAAAAACCGGGCATTGGCGTCCTCGTTTCCCGCCCTGGACGTCCCGGCGGATTCGCGTTCGTCGCGGTTGGTCATGGGGTCGCCTGGTGGTTGAGCTGCGGGAGCTTGAAGATGCGCACGAACGGGGAGTTCGGATCCTGCGGACTCGGGATTGCCTCCACCAACTGCCAGCTGGACGGAGGTTTCGCCTTCCCGAGGTAACACGGCCTCAGCCATGTCGGATACCCTTCGGCGAATGTCTCAGGAGATGCCCCGATCCCTTCGAATCCGCCCAACACCCCCCAGCCGTCGCCAACGTTTTCTGGCGGATCGTCCACGAAGTATTTCCATTGATAATGTCGCGGGTATTGGAACAGCCGATAGTAGGGATCCGAGCCTGCGGCGATGTAGATCCGCGCCCCGTCCGGCGCCACGGCCCGCAGATTGTGGCAGACCTG
>CAVRNM010000108.1:0-9947 GCA_963722225.1 uncultured Verrucomicrobiae bacterium | reverse complement strand
TCCCGATACTGGCTTGTTGACCGAAAGGGGAGGTAATTGTGCCGGCCGGGCCGCCGGCTGGGCCTTAAGCCAGACTCATGCAGTCGAGCGTCGAGTAACGAGTGCCGAGCGGCAACACGGATGGTGAAAGGCCCGTTTGCGAGCTGTTTGCGCCGAACTCTGTGTGATCGAACGCATTCGACTTTCGACTCTCGCCCTTCGACTGCACCGTTCCGGTTAAGCGCTCCCACCACCGCGGCTTGCCAGCGTGCCGGTGCGGCTTAGGCTCCCCGGCATGAGCAAGGCTTTTCATGAGCTGACCGAGCGTGAGATCCTCGCGCTCGCCATCTCGCTGGAGGAGGAGGACGGACGGATCTACGGGGAATTTGCCGAGCGGCTGCGCGCCGACTTTCCGGCGACCGCGGCCGAGCTGGCGGGTCTGCGCGATGCGGAATCCACGCACCGGCACCGGCTGCTGGAGGCCTACCAGGCGCGCTTCGGCGAGCACCTGCCGTTGCTGCGGCGGCAGGACGTGAAGGGCTTCGTCGACCGCAAGCCGCTCTGGCTGGCCCGCGCGCTGTCGGTCGCGCGGGTCCGCCGCGAGGTGGAGATGATGGAATTTGAGACGCGCCAGTTCTACGAAGCGGTCGCGCAGCGAACAACCGACGCCGGGATCCGGCAGCTGCTGGGCGACCTCGCGCAGGAGGAGCGCCGGCACAGCGAGCTGGCCGAGCATTTCGACAAGGAACAGACGGCCTCGGGCGCGCGGGCCGAGGAGGAGGCCACGCAGCGCCGCATCTTCGTTCTCCAGGTCGTGCAGCCGGCCCTCGCCGGGCTGATGGACGGGTCGGTGTCGACGCTCGCGCCACTGTTTGCTGCGGCGTTCGCCACCCACAACAGCCTGGATGCGTTCCGGGTCGGACTTGCCGCCTCGGTGGGCGCGGGCATCAGCATGGGGTTTGCCGAGGCCCTCTCCGACGACGGCGCCCTGAGCGGGCGCGGGCACCCGTGGCTGCGCGGCGGCGTCTGCGGATTGATGACGACGCTGGGCGGGATCGGCCATACGCTGCCTTATCTGATCCCGGATTTCCGCTTGGCCACGGGCGTGGCGGGCGCGGTGGTGGCGGTGGAGCTCGTAGTCATATCATGGATACGTAACCACTACATGGACACGCGGTTCCTCTCCGCGGCCTTCCAGGTCATCCTCGGCGGCCTGCTCGTGTTCATCGCCGGAATCGTCATCGGCTCGGCGTGAAGGCGCTGCACCTGCGCCCGTTCCGGCCGACTGGCAGGGCGCATCTCCCGATGGTCGGTGATTCCGAACGTAGCGCAGCCATCCCTGGCTGCATCGGTTGCAGGCTGGAAGCCTGCGCTACGAAATGCGACCGCTCGTTCATCATCGACAGCGCAGGCTTGCCTTCTGCTTTAGCGTCAAACGGCAGATGCGCTCCTGGCCCGGATGCCCCGCGACAAGGGGCTTGACAAGAAAATCACCGCCCGGTGCACTCAACGGCTTTTCCAAACGACTCATCCACCCGCCCGCATCCATCATGGCTCTCAAGATCCGTCTTTCCCGCATCGGCACCAAGCACAAGCCCATTTACCGGGTCGTGGTGACTGAGGAGCGTTACCGCCGCGACGGCGCGGCGACGGAAATCCTTGGCACTTATACACCTGAGGCCAAGGGCAATCCGCTGCAGATCAAGCTCGACCGCGTCGACTACTGGGCCAGCAAGGGAGCCAAGCCGACTGACACGATGCACGCGCTGATCAAGAAGGAGCGCCGCCGGCAGGCCGCGCTCGCAGCAGCCACTCCGATCGCCACGGCCTGAGTTTGCCTGAACCACGAAGACACAGAGAGCCCAGAGCCCCACGCTGGGTTCGATCCCTGACCTCGGCATGCGCCGAGGTTTTGTTTTTTTCTCGGTGTCCTCCGTGTCTTTGTGGTTAAATCTGCCGTTTCTCCGCCCATGCCGCTGCACATTGACGTCCTCACGCTCTTCCCGCAGATGCTCGACGGCTTTCTGGCTGAGAGCATCCTGGGCCGGGCCATCGAGGCCGGATTGCTGTCCGTGAAAGTGCACGATCTGCGCAATTGGACGACCGACAAGCACCGTCGGGCGGACGACCGGCCGTTTGGCGGAGGAGCGGGCATGGTCCTGAAGCCTGAGCCGGTTTTTGCGGCCATCGAACAACTGCAGAAGCCCGGTTGCCGGCGCATCTACCTGACGCCTGACGGCGTGCCGCTGAGCACGGGCCTGGCGGAGGCGCTTTCGCGCCAAACCCATCTGATTTTGCTCAGCGGTCACTACGAAGGCATCGATCAACGCATTCGCGATCAGGTAATTGATCAGGAGATCAGCATCGGCGACTACGTCCTGACCAACGGGACGCTGGCCGCGGCCGTGGTCATCGACGCGCTGGCCCGTTTCATTCCTGGCGCCCTGGGAGAGGAAAAGTCGTTGACGAGCGAAAGTTTCACCGGCAAGTTGCTCGACTTTCCTCAGTACACGCGGCCCGCCGAATTTCGCGGCATGTCCGTGCCGGAAGTGCTCCTCTCGGGGCACCACGGCGAGGTCGAAAAGTGGCGGCTCGCGCGGCGGATGGAGAAAACCCGCCAGATCAGACCCGATTTACTGGAGAAGCATCATCATGAACCCGATCATTAAAGAAATCACCGCCCATCAGATCAATCAGGGCCTGCCACCGTTCAAGGTGGGCGATGGCGTCCGCGTCCACACCAAGGTGCGCGAAGGCGACAAGGAGCGAATCCAGATCTTCTCCGGCGTCGTGATCGCCCGCAAGGGTCACGGGATCCACGAGTCTTTCACCGTCCGGCGCATCAGTTACGGCGAAGGGGTGGAGCGGGTGTTCCCCGTCAACTCGCCGAACATCGAGAAGGTGGAGATTGAGAGCGAGAGCGAGAATATGCGCGCCCGCATGTACTATCTCCGCAACCGGACGGGCAAGGCGGCGATGGCCGTCAAGAAGAAGCGGTATGAGGAGGAAGTGGCCGTCGTGAGTGCAGCGGCTGCCCCGGCGACTCCCGCGGCCGAGGCACCGACGGCGGGTTAGCCATCGGCTGGAGGTAGGGGCTTGCGGGTTGCCGGGAAAAGGGCTCCCGTCATTTTTCCATGAAGCTAAACACAGAGATCCTTGCCCAAGCCTGTGCGGAAGCGCGGGGGCTCGCCATTGACGCCGTCCATCAGGCCGCTTCAGGGCATCTGGGACTGCCGTTGGGCTGTGCCGAGATTGGCGCCGTGCTGTACGGCCACGCGCTGGTGCACAATCCGGATGAACCACGCTGGCTTAACCGCGATCGGTTCGTCCTGTCGGCCGGCCACGGAAGCATGTTCCTCTACACCTGGCTGCATCTGAGCGGCTATGCTCTGCCGCTGGAGGAACTGAAGAATTTCCGCCAGCTTCACAGCAAGACCCCGGGCCATCCGGAATTTGGCGAGATTCCCGGTGTGGAATGCACGACCGGTCCCTTGGGCCAGGGGATTGGCAATGCCGTCGGAATGGCGATGGCCGGGCAGATGGCCGCCGCGCGCTTCAACACGGCCGACCACGCGATCTTCGACTACCACGTCATCTGCCTCGCCGGCGACGGCTGCATGCAGGAAGGCGTGGCGATGGAGGCGGTCGAATTCGCCGGCCACCAGGGACTCGACAATCTCATTCTGATCTACGACTCGAATGACGTTACGCTCGACGCGATGGCGGCGAAAACGCAGAGCGAAAACACCGCTGCGCGCTTCAAGGCGATCGGATGGGATGCGCGGACGCTCGCCGACGGTCACGACCTGGCCGCCATTTTCAAGGCGGTCAATCGCGCGAAAAAAGCAAAGTCCGGCCGGCCGCAGCTCATCATCGCCAAAACCATCATCGGGAAGGGCATTCCAGAGGTGCAGGGCACCTCGAAGGGCCACGGCGAGGGTGGAGCGAAGTTCGCCGACGCTGCGCGCGCGGGGCTCGGCCTGCCGGCGGATCAGCATTATTTTGTCAGCAACGGAGTGCGCGCCTATTTTGCCGGACACAAGCGGCGCCTGATCCGCGGCTACAAACAGTGGACAAGGACCTACGGGGCCTGGCGGGCCGCCAGTCCAGACAAGGCGGCGCTGCTCGACAGCTTCAAGATCCGGCCGAGCGCCGCTGAGTTACTGACCAAAGTCCCGCTCTTCCCCGCCGACGCCAAGCTCGCCACCCGCGCGGCCGGCCGCGACGTGCTGCAGCCCCTGGCCGCGGCGCTCCCGCTGCTCATTTCGGGCAGCGCAGATCTCCACGGCTCGACCCTCAACTACATCGCCGCCGACCAGGATTTCGACCGGACCAACCGCGCCGGCCGCAACCTGCGCTATGGAATCCGTGAGCACGCGATGGCGGCGATCAACAACGGGGTGGCCTACGACGGGCTGTTCCGCCCGACGTGCGCGACCTTCCTTGTGTTTGCGGACTACAGCCGGCCATCGATGCGGCTGGCTGCGCTCGCGCATCTGCCGGTGGTGTATGTTTACACCCATGATTCCGTCGGGGTGGGCGAGGACGGGCCGACGCACCAACCGGTGGAGACGATCTCGGCGCTGCGGTTGATCCCGGGGCTCGATGTCATCCGTCCGGCCGATCCGGAAGAGACGGCCGGCGCATTTGCGGCGGCAATGGAACGCACCAACGGCCCAACGCTGCTCGCGTTGACCCGTCAGACGGTGCCGATGCTGAACGATATTCCACCGCATATCCGGCGGACGGGTGTGCTCAAGGGCGGGTACGTCGTGATCCAGGAGACCGCGCCGCTGACCTGCATTCTACTGGCGACGGGTAGCGAGTTGCAGCTGGCCATCGCCGCAGCCAAGGTGCTGGGAGCCGGAGTGCGCGTCGTGTCGATGCCCTCATTTGAGCGCTTTAACCGGGAGCCCCCGGAGTACCGCGAATCAATCCTCCCGTCATCGTGCCGCAAACGAGTCGCGGTCGAGGCGGGTGTGACGCCACTCTGGCGCGAGTATGTCGGTCTTGACGGCAAGGTGGTGGGGATCGACCGTTTCGGCATCAGCGCGCCGGCTCCGCTGGTAATGAAGGAACTTGGCCTCACCGTGGATGCCGTGGTTGCGGCGGCGAATTCGCTTTAGGCGAGCTTGGCAAAGGTGCGGACACTGCAAGGGATTTGGAGGGCGGCGCGCTGTCGCCGCCTGATTCCCGAGCGGCGCTGACGCCCGTTCGACAAGCTCAGGGTCCCGAGCAAGGTCGGGGGAGCGCAGCGCTCTCCGTTGATAAGCGGCCCCAAGTTCGCGAACGGGATTGCAGATATAGTTAGGTAGCTTATTATCTGGCAACTTACCGTTTTTTCGTCCATCGATTCACTTCTCCATGCTTCTCCTCAAAGAAGTGCCGCAGTATGAGTGCCTTTTGGAGCGCTCCAGGCGATATCCGGAATTGGATCCGTCGGCCATGGAGGCATTTCTGCACTTGCTGCGGACGAGCAGTGAGGTTTTTGAGGCCTTCCGCGCGCTTCTTTCCAAGCATAAGATTTCCCAAGGGCGCTTTACCGTGTTGATCCTGCTCAATCGCGACCCGGAGAAGCCGGTCAACCCCGCGGATTTGGCCGACCATGCCTCCGTCACCCGGGCCACGATGACGGGGCTGATCGACACTTTGGAGAGCGACGGCTTGGTGAAGCGTGAACACTCCGCCGGCGACCGCCGCATGCTGCTGGTGCGCCTGACAGACTCGGGAAGGACTTACCTCGACAAGATTCTGCCTGGTTATTTCCGTCGCGTCGCCCTGGTGATGAGCCAGCTCACTCCGGATGAGCGCAAGGTGCTGGTCAGCTTGATGGGCAAGGTCCAGCAAAGCCTGCCGGCAATCGGTTCCGGTCCGCTGCCCAAGTCCACGATTGCCTAAAGAACCTTTCTGCTTTTTCTATCCATCTCCAATCCGCCAACCTCTGCACCTATGGCCAAGAGAATGATCCTGATGCTGCTCGCGATGGTCCTCCTTGTCGGAGGCATCCTGGGCTACAAACTTTTTGGGCGCTACATGATGAACAAGGCCCTCGCGGCGCAGAAGCCGCCGTCGTCGTCGGTCTCCACCATGGTGGCCCGGGAGGATTCCTGGCAGCCGACGCTGCATGCGGTGGGAAGCTTTGCCCCGGTGCAGGGTATCATCGTCAGCACCCAGCTCGATGGCGCGGTCACCAAGGTCGCGTTCGAATCGGGTGCCGACGTGAAGGGGGGCGACCTCCTGGTGCAGCAGGATGTTTCGGTCGAGGAAGCGCAGCTGGCCAACGCCCAGGCGGGCGCCGTGCTGGCGCGGCTCAACCTCGATCGCGCCAAGGAATTGCGCGCCCAATCCACCAACGCCCAGGCGGATCTCGATGCCGCCACCGCGGCATTCGACCAATCGCAGGCGGCGGTCGCGGAGCTCAGGGCCACGATCGACAAGAAGACCATCCGCGCGCCGTTTGACGGCCGTCTCGGCATCCGCCAGATTAACCTCGGCCAGTTTCTGCGCAGCGGCACCGACATCGTGCCCCTGCATTCCCTGGATCCCATCTACATCGATTTTGCCCTGCCGCAGCAGGACGCCGCGAAAGTCGCCGCCGGGCAGTCGGTGCGCGTGACCGTGGACGCCTACCCCGGCGAGGTCTTTGCGGGCCCGGTGAATGCGCTGAATCCCAACGTGGATGATGCGACGCGCAACTTTCAAATCCAGGCCACGCTCCGGAACGCCGCCGGCAAACTGCATCCCGGCATGTTCGGCTCCGTGGACGTGCAGCTGCCGGCGGTCGAGAAGGTCGTCACCGTCCCACTCTCCACGATCGTCTACAATCCTTATGGCAACGCGGTTTATGTCGTCGAGGACCGCGGGAATGACGGAGGACTCATCGTGCGCCAGCAGTTCGTGCAGACCGGCTCCAGCCGGGGTGACCAGGTGGCCATCGTCAAGGGCGTGAAGCCCGGGGACGTCGTGGTCACCTCCGGCCAGCTCAAGCTGCGCAACGGCGCCAGCATCGTCATCAACAATGCGGTAACCCCAAGCAATTCCGCGGCGCCCGCTCCCGACCATCCCTGATCCGCGATGAATTTCACGGACCTTTTCATCAAACGGCCGGTCCTCGCGACGGTCATCAGCCTGCTGATCCTGCTGATCGGGTTCGGCTCCATTCAGCTGCTCAACGTCCGGCAGTATCCGCGGAGCGACATCGCTGTCGTGACCGTCACCACCGTGTACGTGGGCGCCAGCGCCGACCTGATCCGCGGTTTCATCACCACGCCGCTCGAACGGGAGATCGCGAGCGCTGACGGCATTGATTACATGGAGTCGAGCAGCGGGCCCGGCGTGAGCCTGATCACCGTCCACCTGCGGCTCAACTACGACCCGAACGCCGCCCTGACGCAGATCACGTCGAAGGTGAACAAGGTGCGCAACCGGCTGCCCGCCGACACGCAGGATCCCGTGATCGACGTGCAGATGGCGGAGTCGACCGCCTCGATGTACCTGATGTTTTACAGCGACGAGCTCGATTCGAACCAGATCACGGACTACCTCTACCGCGTCGTGCAGCCCAAGCTGGCCGCGGTGGCCGGCGTGCAGAGCGCCCAGCTCATCGGGGGCCGCATCTTCGCCATGCGCATCTGGCTGAAGCCCGACAAGCTCGCCGCCTACAACCTCAGCCCCTCGCAGGTGTGGCAGGCGCTCGCGACCAACAACTATCTTTCCGCCGTCGGCTCCACCAAGGGTTCGATGGTCTCGGTGAACCTCAACGTCTCCACCGACCTGCACACGGCGGACGAGTTTCGCCGGCTGGTCATCCGGGAGCAGAATGACGCCATCATCCGGCTGGCTGACGTGGCCGACGTGGTGCTCGGCGCCGAGGACTATGAATCGGCGGTCAAGTTCAGCGGCCGGCCCACCACCGCCGTCGCCATCAACGTCCTACCCACCGCCAATGTGCTCACCGTCATCAACGACGTCCGCAAGGTTTTCCCCGAGATCGTTTCCGAACTGCCGCGCGGCATCTACGGCTCGATCCCCTACGACGCCACGGACTATATCCGGAGCGCGATCAACGAGGTCGTCAGCACCCTGGTCGAGGCCCTGCTGATCGTCATTGTCATCATCTACCTGTTTCTCGGCACGGTCCGCTCGGTCATCATTCCCATCGTGGCCATGCCGCTTTCCCTGGTCGGCGCCTGCTTCCTCATGCTGGCGATGGGCTTTTCCATCAACCTGCTGACCCTGCTGGCCATGGTGCTCGCCATTGGGCTCGTGGTGGACGACGCCATTGTCGTCGTCGAAAACATCCACCGGCATATTGAGGAGGGCTTGTCGCCGCTGGCGGCCAGCCTGCAGGGGGCGCGCGAGCTGGGCAGTCCGGTCGTCGCGATGACCATCACCCTTGCCGCCGTCTACGCCCCCATCGGCTTCCAAGGCGGGCTGACCGGCGCGCTTTTCCGCGAATTCGCGTTCACCCTGGCCGGCTCGGTCATCGTGTCCGGCGTGGTGGCGCTCACGCTGTCTCCGATGATGTGCTCGAAATTGCTCAAGCACGACACGGGGGGCCACCGCCGGTTTGCCGATTTCCTTGACCGGCAGTTCGAGATGATCCGCGCGGGCTACCAGCGCCTCCTCCATTCCACCCTCGACTACCGTCCGGTGATCGTGGTGTTTGCACTCATCGTTTTCGCCAGTCTGGTGCCGTTCTATCAGCTCTCGAAGACCGACCTCGCGCCGGACGAGGACCAGGGCATGATCATCGCGATCGGCACCGCCGCGGCCAACGCGAACATCGACCAGCTGGCCAGCTCCGCCGATGAAATCACCGGGATCCTCAAGAGCTTTCCCGAGACGGCGCGGACGATCCAGATCAGCGGCTATCCCGCCAGCAACAGCAGCATCACGCTCATGGCGCTGAGTCCCTGGGACCAGCGCCAGCGCACCACCATGGAGTTGCTGCCGGAAGTCACCCGGAAGCTGGGCGTCGTTGCCGGCATGCGCATGCTGGCCTACTTGCGGCCGCCGCTCCCCGGCACCGGCGGCGCCAACGTGCAGTTTGTCGTGGTTTCCACGGACGATCCGGCCCGCATCGCCCAAGTGGCCGACGCCCTCGTTCAGGAGGCCGTCAAGAGCGGCATGTTCTTCTATGCCGACAGCAACCTGAAGTTCGACCAGGCCCAGGCCTACATTGACGTCGATCGCGACAAGGCCGCGGCGCTCGGCGTGAACATGGCGCAAATCGGCGCCGATCTGGGTTCCCTGCTCGGCGGCAATTACGTCAACTATTTCAACATCCAGGGCAGCAGCTACAAGGTCGTCCCGCAGGTTGACCGGATCTTCCGGCTCAACCCCGAACAGCTGGGCAACTACTATGTCAGCACCGGCAAGGGCGGACTCGTGACGCTGTCGACCCTGGCCTCCGTGCGCTACGAGGCGCAGCCGCAGGCGCTGAATCACTTCCAGCAGCTCAATGCGGCCACCCTGACCCTGGTGCCGAAGCCGGGCATCACGCAGGGGCAGGCGCTCGACTTCCTGAACGCCAAGGCCCGCGAAATCTTTCCCGAGGGTTATACGGTGGATTACGGCGGCCAGTCGCGGCAGTTTGTGCAGGAAAGCGGCACGTTCCTCGTCACCCTGGCCTTCGCCGTCATCATCATTTTCCTCGTGCTGGCGGCGCAGTTTGAGAGCTTCCGCGATCCGCTCATCATCATGCTGAGCGTGCCGCTGGCGGTCTCCGGTGCGCTGGCCTTTATCTGCCTCGGTTACCACGGACTTTCGCTGAACATCTATACGAAGGTCGGGCTGATCACGCTGATTGGCCTCGTCACCAAGCACGGCATCCTCATCACCCAGTTCGCCAACCAGCTGCAGCGCGAGGGCAGGAAGAAGCGCGCCGCCGTGGAGGAGGCCGCCGGCGTGCGCCTCCGGCCGATTCTCATGACCACGGCGGCCATGGTGCTCGGGGTCATGCCGTT
>CAVRNM010000107.1:0-19925 GCA_963722225.1 uncultured Verrucomicrobiae bacterium | reverse complement strand
ACAACGCCAACCTCCCGCATTTCTACACACCCGACAGCGTCGCCTACACCGGCACGCACGACAACACTACCGCCCGGGGGTGGCTCGAGGCGCTGACGCCGGAAAACGCGGCCCGGGTCGACGAATATTTTCAGCTCGGTGGATCGCGTTCGGCCTGGCCGATCATTCGCGCGGCGCTGGCAACCGTCTCCCGGCTCGCCGTCATCCCGATGCAGGACCTGCTGGACCAGCCGGCCTCGGCGACGTTGAACCACCCGGGCACGATGGACAACAACTGGCAGTGGCGCTTCACCGCGGTTGACCTCGCCCGGTTGCGCGCAAAGAAAGCGGCCGTGCTGCGAGACTGGATCCGGCTTTACGACCGCACCGGCGACCGCGAAGTGCGCGATTATAGCGAACCCCCCAACCCATGAGCCCATCCCGCGCCCTCTCCATGCCGGCCATCTGGAACATGAGCTTCGGCTTTCTGGGCATCCAGTTCGGCTGGGGCCTGCAGATGGCCAACATGAGCGCGATCTACCAATACCTCGGCGCCCGGGAGAGCGACATTCCCCTGCTCTGGCTCGCCGCCCCGGTCACCGGTCTGATCGTGCAGCCGATCATCGGCTATTACAGCGACCGCACCTGGACGCGCCTCGGCCGGCGACGGCCGTATTTCCTTGGCGGCGCTATCCTCGCCAGCCTCGCGTTGGTGGCCATGCCAAATTCCTCGTCGCTCTGGATGGCGGCGGGCCTGCTCTGGATCCTCGACGCGTCGGTCAATATCAGCATGGAGCCCTTCCGGGCGTTCGTAGGCGACCTGCTGCCGGAATCGCAACGCAAGGTCGGCTTCGCGATGCAAGGTCTGCTCATCGGCCTGGGCGCCGTGCTCTCATCAGCCCTCCCCTGGCTGCTGACCCATTTTGGCGTGGCCGGCGGGGCCAGCGCCGGTTCGGTCATCCCTCGCTCGGTGCACTTCTCGTTCTATCTCGGTGCCGCGGTCTTCATCAGCGCGGTGACCTACACCATCGTGACGACCGGGGAGAATCCGCCCACGGGCCCGGTGGCCGACGGCGGATCGTCGATGTTTGTCGGCATCTGGCGCGGATTGTGCGAAATGCCGCTCGTGATGCGTCGGCTGGCGGTGGTGCAGTTTTTCACGTGGCTGGGCCTTTTCTGCCTGTGGATCTACTTTGCGCCCGCCATCGCGCGCAGCGTGTTCGGCGGCGTGCCGGGCAGCCCCGAATACCAGCGCGGCGTCGAATGGGGCGGCGTCTGTTTCAGCGTTTACAATGGCGTGGCCTTTGCGATCTCGTTTGTGCTGGTCGCCCTCGCCAAGCGCGGAGTTTCCGCCCGGGCGATGTACGGGGTCGGGCTGCTCTGCGCCGCCACGGGCCTGCTCACGGCGGGCTTCTGGCGTCGGCCGGAACTCCTGCTGGTGTCGATGGTACTGGTTGGCATCGGCTGGGCGACGATTCTCTCGATGCCTTACGCGCTGCTGGCGAACGCCATTCCCGCGACCCGCATGGGCTTCTACATGGGCGTGTTCAATTTCTTCATCGTGTTGCCGCAGATTCTCGCCGCCACGGTGCTGGGCGCCGTCGTCGGGCACCTCCTCGGCGGAGAGGCGATGCCGGTCGTCATGCTGGGGGGAGGATCGATGCTCGTCGCGGCCTTCGCCCTCCAGTTTGTGCCGGCGGAGACAGCACCTTTCCCCCCGGGCGCCTGATCCCCTCCGCTCGATGCGCGCTGTCCTTTCCCTGGCCGTCGTGGCGCTCCTCGCGACCCAACCCGGCGCGGTCCGTGCTTCCGGCGCCGCTCCGGCCCCGGATCCGTATCAGCCGGTTCCCTACGTCAGGATCCGGCACCCGGAATGGACGAAAAACGCCACGATCTACCAGATCAACCTCCGGCAATTCACCGCGGAGGGGACGCTCCGGGCGGCAGAGAGGCACCTGCCCCGGCTCAAGGCGCTGAACGTGGACATCGTCTGGCTGATGCCCATCCACGAAATCGGGGAGAAGAACCGCAAGGGCTCGTTGGGCAGCCCCTATGCCGTGCGGGACTACTACAGCGTGAACCACGAGTTCGGGACGCTGGAGGACCTGAAGCACTTTGTCGCGGCCGCCCATGCGCTGGGCCTGCATGTCATCCTCGACTGGGTGGCCAACCACACCGCGTGGGACAACCCGCTGGTGCAACAGCACCCGGAGTGGTACCAGCGCGACTGGAAGGGCGAATTCCGTCCGACCCCGTGGCTCGACTGGACCGACATCATCGATCTCGATTACCGGCAGCCGGGCCTGAGGAAATACATGACGGACGCCATGAATTACTGGGTGACCGAGGCGGACGTCGACGGCTACCGCTGCGACGTGGCCGGCTTCGTGCCCGTCGACTTCTGGGAAAATGTCCGGCGCGAGCTTGATGCCATCAAGCCAGTGTTCATGCTGGCCGAGGCGGAGCTGCGGGACCTCCATGCCGGGGCGTTCGACATGACGTATGCGTGGGGCTGGTACGACGCCATGCACCAGGTCGCCATGGGAAAGGCGGATCTGGGCGCGTTAATCGGGTATTACTCAGGAAACGAATGCACGTTTCCGCCCGACTGCATCCGCATGACCTTCGTCAGCAACCACGACAAAAATGCGTGGGACGGCACGGGACCCGAGCAATTCGGAGACGCGCTCGCCGCCGCCATTGTGCTTTCGGTCGTCGGCGACGGAATGCCGTTGATCTACAATGGGCAGGAGGCCGGGGAGTCGAAGCGCCTCAAGTTCTTCGAGAAGGATCCCATTGCGTGGGGGGAGCACCCGATTGGCGAACTCTACCGCAAGCTGTTTGCGCTCAAGAAGGCGAACACGGCCCTCTGGAACGGCCACTGGGGCGCGGCGATGATCCGGGTTCCCAACAGCGCGCCAGCCGAAGTCTTGAGCTTCGTGCGCCGGAACGACCGCGACAAGGTCTTCGCGGTGTTCAATTTCTCCAAGGAGACCCGGACGGTGCGGTTTGAGGAGGTCTGTTTCCGGGCTCCTACACGGACTATTTCAGCGGGGAGCGGATCGAACTCCGCGCAGCGGCTGTGCTGAGCCTGAAGCCGTGGGAGTATCGCGTCTTCGTGAAGTAGATGCTTCAGGTTTTCTTGTCGCGGGGATCGCCGTGTTTGTCGGGAGGGGCGCCCATCGGCTGCGGCACCCCGGCGGTGTAGTCCACGTGGTCGAAATAAACCGTCTTCGGTTGCCCCTCCTGGAGCGTGCGATGGGCCGCCAGCTCGGCGCGGTATTCATGCGGGGTCACGCCTTTGTGCTGCTTGAACACCCGGGCGAAATACGCCGGGTCGGCGAAGCCGCTGGCATAGGCGATCTCGGACACCGTGAGCGTTGTCGTCTCAATCGCGAGGATCGCACCTTCGATCCGGATGCGCTGGATGTAATGGGTTAACCGCTCCTTCGTCTCCGTGTGGAAAAGGTGGGAAAGATAGTCGGGCGAGCAGCCGAGCGACTTGGCAATGTGGTTCACCCCGAGTTCCGAATTGGCAAACTGTTCGCGCACGAGGCATTTTGCCTTGAAGATCTTGCCGATGTCGTTGTTGAGCTGGCCGGTGCCCGTCTCGACGATGTTGCGGAACAGGCCGAGCAGCGCCAGCAGCAGCCCCTTGAGCACGGCGGCGCGCGCCGGGCCCTGCATGCTGTGCATCTGCGCTGTGGTATTGGCGAGCGTCAGGAAGACGTCGAGGTTGGGCGCGTCGAAAAACTCGATGACCTGGATGTCGGGTTTGCCCGGGCGCGCCTCGTGGGCGAAGTGCACGCTGAAGGTGTTGTTGTAGAAGCCGGCGACAAGATTGCGAAAGGGTCCGTCCGGACCGGGCTGCACCGTCTCGCCGTGCGGCACTCCCGCCGGAATCACGCAGATTTCGCCCGGCCCGAGGCGAAAGCTCTCCCGGGGAAAGCTGAAATCGGTGGTGCCCCGCAGCCCGAGGAATATCTCCGGCCGATAGTGATAGTGCATCCCGCGTCGATTCTGGACGGGAGTGACATCCTGGGGCACGCGCAGGATAAGACGGTCGTGTTCGACCAGCTTGATGGCATCGTCGAACGCCAGCCGCATCTCCGCTCGATTCTGGTGGCTCATCGAGCGGGCAGCGAACAAGGCAAGGGGAGTGCTGGTGTCGGACACGGGAATCGCCGCGCAAAAAGCGGCGGGAGATTTTGCCTATAATAATGTTTCTGTTCGTCGGAGAACTCAAACGGTAAATCCGTCGCCCGTCGCCCTGTCCACGGCAGTTTCAGAGGACGATTTGCCCTGTAAAGACCGTTTGCGCTCTCCATCAGTTCCAGAAAACCCCTGCCGTGCGACCGGAAGAAGCGCCTGTTCACCGAATTGGGCCTGTTGCTCGATACTGTCCGAAAAGTCTGGCGAGAACCGTAGGGGCGCAGGCTTGCCCGTTCGACGAGCTCAGGGTCCCGAGCTGGTCGAGGGACTGCGCCCGTTCTCGGAGGGCGCGACAAGTTCGCGCCCCTACCGAGGCGCCGCAGAATCGAGGACCAACCGGCCTTTCGGACAACCTCCAGCAGCCTGAAGGGCGCGAAGTCCGACAGCCTCCTAGCTCCAATCTCCCAGTTGTTTGCAGGTGACGCTGCTGATGCGAATTTTCAGTATCACAACTGCACGTAATTGCCTCTGATCAAACACATTCTGATCTGTCTTCCCGTAGTGGGCCATAATAATATCCAGGCCTCGCTCTTTCTCCTTGGGATCTGTGACAATCTCAACCCTGCCATATCCGATCACTGAACGGGATTTTGTTCCCCAATGGCAGGGCTCCGCGTGCTTGATTATCTCGCTCGTGCTCTCCAACTCGAAGCACACGGTCGCGTTCCGCTTTAGGATGTCGATCTTGCGACCTGCCGCCGCGGAGTGGATGTACAACGCGTGGTCGCGATAGCCAAAGTTCAGGGGAACGATATACGGCTCTCCATTATCGACCATTGCGATTCGACAGACCTGGGCAGTCGCAAAGACCGCCTTGATGATCCTATCGTGGGTGACTTCTTTTTCTTTTCTGCGCATGTGATTGATGTGTCATTCGTCTAACATCCCGGGGCTCCGCGTCCAGTCTTGGCCGTCACTGCTGCGCCGACGCGGGCACGCCGGGCGCCGGCGGTGGATCAGAAGATTGCCTGGGCAACTCCGCCGGTTTACGGTTTCGGGCTCCACGGCCTGACACGCGGAATGAATCGCCGGACGTGCCTCCGATATTCCCGATAGGTGTCACCAAACCGTCGCTCCAACTGCGGCTCCTCGACAAACGGAATGTAGATCAGATTGAGGATCACGAAACCGGCCGCCCAGACACCATGAGGCAGCGACCGCAGTGCCAACGCCTCACCGAAAAGGAACAGAATGACTCCGGAAATCATCGGATTTCGGACGAACTGATATGGTCCGCGCACGACGAACACACGCGGAGGATCCCACGGGGCAAGGGTGCCTTCGCCCTCGCTGGCAAACCGCCATACTGACGCGATGATCAGCCCCAGGCCCAGGCCGAGCAGAGCGAGGCCGACCACTTGAAGAAAGACCGGGCCGACCGAGTGACCGAGGGCTGGCGCCACCCCATACCGCTCGGCAATCCAATAGGGAACGAGAACCAGGACGGTAAACGGAAGGACCGCTATCGCCAGCAGATGACGGAGGAGTGTGATCATCGCAGTTGCTGTGCCTTGCAGTCTAGAGGGCATTCTGCGCGGCGCCAGACAACAGCATCCTGAAGCGGATAAGGACAAGTCGTTGGCTGTAAGTGGTGGCAAGGCCCGGAATCGAACTGGCTTCTTGGTTTTGCCAGGAAGCCTGTTCATGTTGAAGGCTAGTTGCTTAGGAAAGTCACCAATGTTGGCAAGCGCTTAATAATGGCCTTTTGAGGCGCCGATTATGCGCCGAACCATCCTCGGGACGCCGATGTAGATGCTCAAGAGACTCCGATTTCGTCAGTCTCTTCAAGGTGCCGCCGTTGGCGTTGGAGCGATGGTCTCAGTGCCCTTGCGGCCTCTGATCCAGGCGATGAATTTCTTGAAGGACGCCGCGGCGGCGATCAGGCCGACAATGATGAACTTCTTGAGCGCCAGAACCCCGACCCATAGCAGTTTGAGCAACCCGGCCTTGGCTGCAACGCCCCCGGCGACAAGAGCGGCCAAACCGTAAGTGGCGACTTTGTCCGTGTCGGAATTGAAATCGGCATAACGATTGCCGGCCTGATAATCCACCATGGAGAGGATCTCGGGGGTGGCGGCCTCCACTTGCGCGAGTTGCGACATGGGTGCAACGGCATTGAGCACAAGCACGCCTTTGCGGCCGAGGATCCGGATATAGGAGGTCGCCGGACGGACGGATACAATAAGCTCTCGACATGAACGAGAACGCCACCAGCCCATGCGAGCTGGTGGCGTCCGAAGACCAGTGATTTTTGCCGGTGTTTAAGGAAGCACGTAACGGAGATCAAGGAACACCATGACCATGTGCGCCTTGCTTGGCTGGCCGACCGCGACATACCACGGCTCGCGATCGACATAGGAGACCTGGCCGATGAGCTGGAGGGCGCCGTAGGCCGGGTTCTTCCAGAACGTGTACGTGTTCGCCAGTGTGAACTCGTCGATTGTCTTGTTGTTGCTGTTTGCCGAACCCTTGTACCCGTAGCCGACGAAGGACCCGTTGGCCAAGTTATTATGCCGCTGGCCGATGCCGATCGTGCTCCAGTACGCAGACACCGTGTCCTCGGGGATGACCTTGTACTCGAGGCCGAGGATGGCGGAATCCGACTTCACGAGGCCGATGCTATAGGCGCCGGTCGAATCGGGAGCCTTGATGATGAAATCGGGGGCCAGGCCCTGAAGGTACCGACCGCCACCATAACTATAGAAGCCGGTCCCGATGAAATTCACGCCCTTGACCAGCTCCAGGTCGACCGCGGCTGAGACCCCGGTGCCCTCCGCTGTCGAGTTCGTGTTGATCGCCGCGGAGTACGTATTGATCTTGTAGGAGCTAAGAAGGCCGGCCAACTCGAAGTGCCAGGGAAGGCCCGTGACGACCTTCGTGTCGAAGGCTGCCTTGGCGATGACGTCCGGGAAGACGTTCGGCTGCGTCGAGGCGGCGGTCGTGTCGACTTCGGACGCCGTGAAAGCCGCGGGTAAGACGACTGCTGTCCCAACATATTGGTCGGGATTTTCAAGGGAGAGTGCGAGGGCCACTTGGTCCGTGGCATGGTAGGTGAGGCGAACCTGGGGCTGCCGGGCACCCGTCAATCCCGCTTGGTAGTTCGTGTCCATGTCGTTCGAATAGAATACGTCGGACGGCACTGGCGAGATCCCGACGCGGTTCGGCGTCAGGAGGCTCCAATCCTGGCCAGCGAGGAATTCCCACTGGCCGTTCTTGAGGTCGACGAAATAGTTCCGCATACGAAGCGTATCAGAATTGCTGGTCACGTAGAGATTGGATGCTGCGTTGCCGAGGAAGTCCGTCTCGAGGTATCCGAGGACCTTGGTGTCGCCCACAGTCGAATCGATCCGTAGCCCCACACGCGAGTTCTGGGCGCTGAACTTTGTCTCAGACAGCTGCCCGGTGGAGCCGTTCGAGAACGGTACGCTTCCGAAGCTCGAGCCGATTGAACTGCCCGTGTCCTCGTTACGATAGACGCCCGTGAAGTCCATGAAACCGAAGGGCGTGAAATCGGCGATTCCGATCCTGAACGATAGCGGCGAGCTGGCCGAGCCGCCCACCGCGACGCCCGCGCTCGCGGCGCCGCTGTAACCAGGCGCACCCCCGGTCGCCTGTGAGACGACCACTGAATTGGGTGCAGGAGTGGCCGCTGGCGCCGGCTGGGCGGCGAGTTCCGCCTGAAGATTGGCAATATCCTGCTGGGTCAGGACGCCCTTCTTAACCAGGAGGTCGAGCAGGGCTTGGTTGTTTTGCTGAGCTAGGGCCGAACCTACTGTGAAAACGGCGGCGATGAGTGTCGTGAGACAAACGCGGAACGTCTTGTGAAGCATAATCTGTATTGGTTGGTGTTCTTGGACGCCGTATTATGATCGAATATTGTTACGATTACGTGCCGCGCTTGTGACGAAGCCGTTAAGATAGGGCCCAAGAGCACGTTGAGTTTCACGGAGGCCTTGGATTGCTGCCATCGCGCCCGCGGAAACAGCGCCAGGCTCAGGTCGATCACGATCGCGTCCAGCGCGAACGGGTCAGCTTCCAAGCCGAAGGCCGGTGGTGTATCCGCGTGCAGTCGCTGTGCCCGCCGCATCAGCACCGCAGTCACCTCCGCGAAACTGCGTCAGTCGCGATGATCGTTCGCGTACGCCAAATTCGTGTGGGTCACCCGCCCGCGGATACCCATGCGGTAGGCGGCGGAGAGGCGTGAATGCAGACACGCCTCGATACCCCGCAATCCTTCGCGGAAGGTCGCGTCCACAACCCGAAAGCCAATGCCCAGCGCATAGTCGTTTCCCCAAGCGAACTGCGCTCCGCCCTGATCAACGCCTTCCGCCGCGCCGGTAAATCCATTGCCGAGGTGCCAATCGGACTGACATCCGCTGAGATGCTTGCAGAGTTCCTGAAAAGTGGAGGAGCCCCCATCGCCGCTCCAGTTGCTCATTCCCAGCGATTCACTCGCGCAAGATGAAAGACAAAGGAAACAAACCCGCATCGACATTGGCGGCTCCAGCCTCATAGTTTCGCGAGCGCGGGGTGACGATCCATTGCCGCGGCGCCGCTCGCTCTTTGATAGTCAATCTCTTGTTCACTTTCCTTCGGCCTTGACGGGAAACCCTCTCGCGAAAACCTACCCCCAACCCTTGCCGGCTATTGATATGCGTGACAGCCGACGCTACGCCTGCGAAACGGCTTTGTTGTTTCGACGTATGACGACAACGTTTTTGGGGTTTCCGGACTTGCAACGTTACGCCTGCGAAACGGCTCCGTTATTTGCTAAGGGGCACAAGGCTCGAACACGGCTGAATTCATTTCGCGCCAGGCTTCGCCGCGTTATGGACTCGTCCGACTTCCGAAGACCGTTCATCGCCACTGTGTGGCCACCGGCCTTTTCCGCGTGCTGCGGCGGGCTCGCGCCCACCGTAGAATCTGGGCATCTCTCAGTTCCCATACGTGAAGCTTCGATGCGTGCAAAGGTTCACACATCGCGCCGTCTCGGAACTGGACTCCCCGTGGCGCCCGGCTCCGTATTGCCTTCCGTTATTTGAACAACGCCGGCAGACCGAATTTTACGAATTTCGCGGCTCTGTGGCTCGCCCACATCTTCCCCGGTCAACGCTTCAAAAGCGACCTTAGGGACGCCTCTGCATTACTCGGGGCTCAAATTGGCCGGCGTTAGCCAAAGGAAAACGCGAGTCTGCGAAAGGAAATCGGCGATCGCCAACGGGCGGAGGCAACATTGTAGAAAAGCGAGCAACCGTAATGTCGCGAGCAGCGCGAAGGCTCACGGCACGGTTGTGGTGCAATCAAAGGTGGCGGGCCCTTCAAAAGGGCATCGTCATTTTGAGCCATCGGTCCCTGCCCGGCTGCAGATTGCCCCAAGATTGCGGCGGCTCGCCACTGAGCGTCTTCATTGGGAATTTTTGATGGTATCTTCCGCCTGCATTTCTCAATTGGCGCAACTCTCGATGGCCGGCGGTTCCGGATGATGAGCGGATGCAGGGCAGGCTTCCGAGCTTGCTTCACCAACCATGGGGAGAGGCGTCCGTCCTCCATCAACTTCCGCCGGCAACCTCGCCCCCGGCTGTCACCTTATCCATGAAATCCCCGCGATTGCTCGTATCGACGTTTGTCCTTTGCATTCTCACTGTCCCGCGCGTGTTCGGAGACAACGACGTTCTCATCGCGCTGTGGAGCCAGGTCACCAACCCGCGCAACCTGGAGGTTGACTGCGAAAAGGCCGTCGCCGGAATCTCTGACGGCCAGGCCAAGAACGATGGACTGGCCTGGGGCAAATACGTGGCCGAGACCGTTCTCCCCAAACGCGCCAAGAGCGGATTCAACCATCCCATCCCCGGGCAGTATTCCAGTAGCGAACCAGGGACAAGACGTGAAACCCCGCCCGGTTTCCGGCCGCCGTGTTGCCGTCCTGAGGTCTTGTCACTCCGAACGTGATGACCCCGCCGGATCAGTTACCATTTACCATGCAAACGACCAACACGACCAGGCTCCTGCTCTTCGGTTTCTCGGCCGCCACGGCCTGCGCCCAGTACATTCCGCCCTCGCCGGCCAGCCCCGTGCCGGGCGCGATCGACACCTCTCTCCTGGCCAGCGATCCCGAGTTCAAGACCTGGGACATCGGAGTGAACGAACGCTTGCGTTACGAAGACAAATCGGACGCGGGAACCACCCATGCTGGCTCGAACTATGATTTCGACTCAACGCCGCCGACCACGAACAGCAATACCTACTGGCTCAGCCGCCTTATGCCCCGCATCGGCTACACGGGCGATTGGATCTCCGCCGCGGTCGAACTGCGGTCGAGCTATTCATTCGGTGACGACCGATACTCCGTAACCGCGCCCGGAAAGGCCCTCGCCGAAGACGACGGTCCGCTCCAACTTGAATTGGGCTACGTCACGATCGGCGACCTGAAGCAATTCCCGCTCGCGGTCACGGTGGGCCGACAGGAACTGAACCTCGGCGACCAGCGGCTGGTCGGCGCCGCCATGTGGCTGAATATTCCCCACACCTTTGATGCGGTCAAGGTGCGCTATCAGGATTCCTTCGTCGGCATCGATCTGTTCGCGGCTGATCTGGTGTATGTCCGCGGAGATCATTTTGACGAATCCAATGCGCAGGACCGGTTGTCCGGCGCCTATTTCGACTTTCCCGGCTGGTCAAAAAACGATGTGGTCGAACTCTATCTGCTGGCCCGCAACGTCAGCCGGGGGATTGTGATCGACAACTGGTCGCTGGTCCCGGCCCCCTTTCGGTTCACCGCGCCCCAGGACACCTACACGCTTGGCGCCCACGCCAAGTCCAAAGCAGGAGCGTATTCGACTTGGGACTACGGAATCGAGGGAATGTACGAATTCGGCGATCGGACAGCGGTGTTTCCCGCCACCACCGTGGCGGTGGCCCGGAATGCCCCCCGATTGGACCAGAGCGCGTGGGCCTTCATCTTGCAGGGAGGCTACACCTGGAAGAATTTGCCCTGGACTCCCCGTGTCGCCCTGATCGTCAGCTGCGCGTCGGGGGATCACAATTCCGCTGACCAAAACAGCCAGACGTTCCTGAATATTCTGCCGTCTAACCACGGACTCTACGGTGCGATGGATCTCTCGAGTCTGCAGAACATCGAGGATTACCGCCTGTCCTTCACGGTCAAACCGAGCTCCACCACAAGCCTCGCGCTCGACGTTCACCAGCAATATCTGGAGGATACCCACGATTACTGGTACAATGTCGCTGGCGTTCCGCGCAACACTCCTGGCGCCGCTCCCGGAAGCGGCAAGGGTTTTGGCCTTAATCCCGGCTACAGCGCCGACCTTGGTCGCGAGGTCGACTTGATCGGCGGTTGGACCATCGCCAAAGGACTGCTATTAGAAGGTGGCATCGGCCACTTCTTCCGCGGCGAGTACGTCAAGGAATCGTTTAGCGCTGTTGGATCAAAGGACGCCAACTATTGCTATGTCCAGGCCACGGTTAATTTCTGAGGGACCTCAATCAGTAGGCAAGACGGGGTTTACCGGCGAAGGGGTGAAACTTTTAGCATGGGTTCGCCGACCCTGGGCCGGCCTCAGCTTGGCCGGCTAACTCGAGGAGCTCTGATCGCTTGCTTTTGACGGAGGAATCAATTCTGCCAAGCTATTCGCATGTCACACCCGAAATCCTGCCTACAACCGCGATTGCGCCTCTTGGGTAGTCGCGGCAAAGCGTTCGGCCCCGGCAAGGCCGAACTCCTTAAGAGAATCGCCGCCTCCGGATCGATCCGGGAGGCGGCCAAGCGGATGGCCATGTCGTACAATCGCGCTTGGATGCTCGTGCAGGAGATGAATCGGCTGTTTCGGAAACCGCTTGTAGTGAGCGTGCGTGGCGGAGAGTCGGGCGGAGGCGCCAAGCTCACGGTCACCGGTGAGGACGTGATCGCTCGCTACGTCCGCATGGAGCGCGCGTGCCTGCTTGCCACCCAAGTGGATTGGAAAGCCCTCCACCGGTTGGTGCGATAGATTAGGCAAATCCACGAGTGTGTTCGAGTGAATTGTACTAAGCCAGAAGCGCAGGGATTTCCCCGGGGAGGCGCCGGGCCCGATCGGCCCACGTTGAGCAACAACCCCCGGGTCGCAGAAGACAATGTCCGGGCAGTCGCTAGTGTAGTGTCCCGCAAATAGGTGCCCATAAGGGCAGAGCCGGCAGGATGGCCGGATGTCACGTACAAGTGCTTCGGTGGTGTTGACGGAGGCGGAGCGCATCCGCTTGGGGCAATGGATCCGCGCCGGTTCGACGCCGCAACAGGTTGTGTTGCGTGCTCGGATCATCGTGGAGTCTGCCGCGGGCCAACTCGCGCAAGTGACCGCGGCACGGCTCAGAGTCCATCGGCGGACCGTGGCGTTGTGGCGGCGGCGAGTGCGCGAGCAGGGGATCGGCTGCGTGTGGGAGATCGCGGCCGGCCGCGGTCGCAAACCTCGCTACGATGCCGCTCGCGTCGGGCAATGGGTCGACGCCACGTTGCAAACCAAGCCGCCGGGCGCGACGCACTGGAGCACGCGAGCCATGGCCCGCGCACAGGGCGTCAGCAAAAATACGATTCAGCGGGCCTGGCAGGACCACGGGCTCAAGCCGCATCTGACCAAAAGCTTCAAGCTTTCCCGCGATCCGAAGTTCTTGGAGAAGCTCACCGACGTGGTCGGCGTCTATCTGACCCCACCGCAAAACGCCGTGGTTTTGTGCGTCGACGAGAAGAGCCAGATCCAAGCCCTCGATCGCACGCAGCCTGGTCTTCCACTCAAGCCCGGTCGCTGCGGCACCTACACCCACGACTATGAGCGCCACGGCACCACCACCTTATTCGCCGCCCTCCAAGTCGTCGAAGGTCGGGTCATCGGCCAGTGTTATCCGCGCCACCGACATCAGGAGTTCTTGAAGTTTCTCCAGCGGCTCGACGCTGAGTTCCCCGGTGGCACGACCCTGCATCTGATCCTCGACAACTACGGCACGCACGGCCACCCGCGCGTGCAGCGCTGGCTGGCCCATCATCCCCGGTTCGTGCTGCACTTCATTCCAACCAGTTCGAGCTGGCTCAACCTGATCGAACGTTGGTTTGCCGAACTCAGCCAGAAGACCGTTCGCCGCGGCGTCTTCCACAGTGTGCGCGATCTTCAGCGCGCCATCACCGAGTTCCTCGCGGCGTGGAACGCCAACCCCACACCCTTCGTCTGGACTGCCAGCGTCGAACGCATCCTCGATAAGATCGCTCGTTGCAGGCAGCGCCTTGAGCAGGTCGACCCAGGTTGCACGCTGCCCAAACGCCGAACCAAGACCATGCGCCAACGGATTCCCCACGCGTAAACGGCCCTCCGCGCTTATGGGCACTTATTTGCGGGACACTACACTAGCTGGATCGGCTTCGGCGGACCAAATGGACCCGCCTCACCCTTAAAACGTCACCCGCGCCGAGAGTATCCAGTTGTGGTTATACGTCGGTGTTATAGGCCCTGGGCTGTAGACGTGCGAAACCGCCGTCTGATACCCGACGCCAACGATGAGCTTCGAACGCTTGGCTAGCACGATACGTCCGAGAACGAGGCCCGAGGTCAGGTACGTCTGCGTGCGGCCACCTCTCGTGCCTCCAATCCAGTCCGTACGGTTCATTTCGAGCTCAGGCCAAAGAAGCCGCGAGATATGATATTGGGCCGTAATATTGGTCGGAATTGATCTGCCGGCATTTGAATTGTCATGGATCGGAATTGCTTCGCCGATCGTCGCTTGGACGTCGAAATCCCCGAAGCCTTTCCCGACTGCTAAAGTCGGTGTGAAGACATCGTTGTGGTTCGTTAAGACAAGCGCTCCAGTGGGAATGCCGTATTGCGCGAACACAGATACGATATAATCGCCCGATTCTGCATTCCCGCTGATAATCCGATACTTAAGGAGTATTCCGGGCCAATCATTCAATCCAGAGGAGGGTTCTGAACCTGTGCGCACCTGATACGCCGGCATCGTTATAATCACCTCAGTCTGCTCGGTCGGTATGAATTCAAGGCCCTTTCCGCCGCCATACACGGTGATGCTGCCCTTCCCCTTAATCAGCGTCTCGAAACCCTGATCGTAACGAAACTCCTGCTCGAGCCGAGGCGTTGTCGTAGCGAGCGGCGTGATCCAGCTTGGTTGCGACGCCTGCGCTGCTTGGACCGTAGATGTCCATGCATCGACAAACGTGGGAGATGGATCGGAGGACGTTTCCGTCTCCGCCACAACTCGGCTGCTGCAAACGGCAATGGTCGCGAAAACGAAAAAGAGCGGAATCCGACGGCCAATCGTAGGTAGGTTCATGTCATTCGATTTCAGAAGTACGGTGGACCGTTATATTTGCCTAAATATAATGAGATAGTCATTGAAAGATGCAAACGCGGCACCTCAAGTTCTGTCGGCAGCGAAGACCGGAGAGAGATGAATCCTCCGCTCTTCCACGGTCTCCTTGCGACTCGCGATTTCCCTAGGCTCACCGGCCGAAGCCGACTTCACCGCAAATCCAGCCGCTCGAACAACTGAACCTTCACCCAGTCGAGGCAGGCGAAATAAACCAGCCCCACGCCAGCGACGCCTAACAGAAGTGTCGGATGGATTGCCGGCATCAGGATGCCGCCCAGCGCAAGAAGCGCGGTGACACCTAGGCCCGCCACTGAACTTCCGATAAGGAATCTGCTCGGCCGTGTATTCCAGAAGTGCCCGCGTTCACGAAGCAGGTAGACCCCGGCCTGCGAACTGAGGATCAGTGTGGCGAATGTCAGCGTTTGCAGGGGCCGCGGATCAAGCTGGAGCACGTAGTGTCCGTAAAGGAAGACGCCGAGCGAGAACACCAATTTGCACACGGCCAGCGACGACGAGGCGACCAGGATGCCGCGTGTGTTCCAGCGATTCGGCTTGGGCGAGACAGCCATTCGGTCCGTCGAGATGGACATGGTGAGAAAGTCGTTGAGAAAAAGGATTAGCACCATCCGCATCGGCGACAGCGGCGTATGCCGCGTCAGCAGGAATCCGATGACCAGCAGCGCCATTGTTTCGATTTTCTTCAGCAGCATGGCGAGGGTGTAGGTGATGATGCGTTGGAAGACGCGCCGGCTCGTTTCGATCGCAGGCACCACACCGCCCAATCCCGGAGTGGTGAGCACCATGGCGGCGGCGGCCTTAGCCACGTCCGTCGCGTTGGCCACCGCAATCCCCGCCTCCGCTTGGCGCAATGCCGGCGCATCGTTGACGCCGTCGCCGCTCATTCCGACTACCGCACCGCGCCGCTGAAATGCGCGCACGAGTGTGATTTTTTCGGCCGGAAACACCCCCGCAAACACGCCACATTCAAGGGTGTCACCGCCAAGGTCGCCATGCAGCTTGTCGGGCGGAAAAACGTTTCCGGTAATGCCCACCTGCTGTGCCACATTGCGCGCGGTGAGCTCGTTGTCGCCAGTTATCATCACCGTGCGCACGCCGGCAGCGCGAATTGCCTCCACTACCGCCTTGGAATCGTCGCGCACGGCGTCCTCAAGGCCGAGGAGCCCGGCGAAACGCACTGCCTTTTCGTCGCCGATCGCTACAGCGAGCACCCGTTGCCCGCGTGCTGCCATAGCCTCGGCCGGCGGTTGCCAGAGGGCTTCCGCCGCGCCGCCCAATTCCGCGACCACTGCGGGTGCGCCTTTCACATAACGGCGCGGGCCATGCTCCTCCTGGTACACCGCCTCGGACCGTTTCGTGGCCGGGTCAAATGGCCTGAAGCTGAGCCGTTCGCTCTCGCCGTCATGCCAGCCCCGGTCAGTGGCAGCCTTTACGATCGCACCATCGACCGTATCCTGCCCAGCTGGGTCACTGGCCAGTGCTGCGGCCCGCACCAAGTCGTTGTCGGAGAATCCCGGCGCGACCCAGAGCGCGTTCACCGCGGCCTCATTGCGAGTCAGGGTCCCGGTCTTATCGCTACACAGGACCGTCATCGACGCCAGGTCATGAAGGGCACTAAGCCGCGTAATCAGTACGCCGCGCTTGGACAGTTCTAATGACCCCAGTGCGGCTGCGAACGTGAAAGTCGCGGGCAGAGCGACGGGTATCGAGGCGAGCAGTATGGTCAACAGCAGCGGCAGAATCTGCGCGAGCGACATGCCCGTGTAATGGGCGTAGCCCGTCACAATCACCACCATGGCCGCGTTCACCACAAAAAGGTTTCGGACCACGGCCACGATTTCGTGCTCCTGCCGGTTCGCCGATCCGGCAGTGCGGACAAGTTCGGCGGTCTTGCCGAAAAATGTGCGGGCGCCGGTGGCCGTGACCTCGCCAGTGGCTTCGCCCCCGCGCACCATCGAGCCGGCGTAGACCGTCTTGCCTGGCTCCACGGCAACCGCCACGGATTCGCCAGTCAGCGCGGACTGGTCCGCCAGCAGCGATCCATCGTCCAGACGCACATCGGCCGCAGCAATACCGCCCTGCCGCAGGTGGATGACATCGCCGGGCACCAAGCTCTCGGCAGGCACCGTGATCCAGGTGCCGTCACGGCGGACGCGGGCTTGCACGTGTAACTGTTGCCGCAGCAGAGCCAGCGCCTTTTGCGCACGTCCTTCCTGCAAGAAACTGACCGTCGCATTCAAGACGAGCAGTCCACCGATCACGGCCGCCTCCATCCGCTCACCGATAAAAAGTTGGATGATGATGGTGGCCTCAAGGAGCCACGGAATGGGCGCCCAGAACCGACCGGCAAATTGCCGAAACGGATGCATTTTATCCTCGACGACCGCATTGAGACCGAACTGCTTGAGCCGTATCCGCGCCTCGACTGCGGTCAGACCGCGATGATTGGTTTTGGCGACGACAATGGGCAGAGTCATGGGATGATAGGCCAGCGAAGGAAGATCAGAGGTTTTACCGTTTGTCGCGCCGAGCCGCCGGTTTGTTGCCGATGGCTACTGCCGACACCCGTTGCTCGCGGCTAATCTGCTCCTCGGTTGGGCAGGAATTCATCCGGTCGGGTAGCGTCTTGCAGCGAGAAATCCAGGCGCAGCTAATGGAGAGCGCCGGCCTGATAATCGAGCATGGCCGCCTGCAGCCGGGTGTCGTACTCGGCGATTGCATACGCGATCGCCGCAGAAGTCTGGTTGAGCTGGGCATCGCTCAATTCGACGATTGATGAGCTGCCGACCTTGTATCGCGCCTGCGCCAGTTCATAGGCCTCCGACGCATGCTTGAGCAGTTGGCGGGTCGTCGAGAGGCGCTCGTACGCCGTTTTAACCGCGACCAGCGCGAGGCGAACATCGCGCACTACGTTATCCTCGGCCTCGCGGAGCGCCTCGGCAGCGACTCTCGCCTTGATTTCCGCCTCGTGTTGGCGGGCGACGAGGGCTCCGCCTTCAAAGATGGGTATGCTGAGCTGCACGCCTGCGGCCGCATACTTGTTCGGCAGGTGCGTGTCTTCGGCGTACGAATTGCCCAGGACACCGATGGCCGCGAGCGTTGGATAGTGGGCGTCCTTCTCGGAGGCCGCCACGCTCAGGGCCGCGTCCCGCTGGTACCGCAGGTTGAGTAGATCCGGGCGATGCCTGAGCGCCGACTCCACGATCATGGACAACTCCGGGGGCTGGCCAGCCGACTGGTGATCGTCGGTGAGAATGAAAGACCCCGTGTCCTTGCGGCCAAGCGCCGCTCCCAGAGCCGCCATGGCGTCATCTTCGTCTCCCTGCGATTTCTGCAGAAGCAATTCCGCCTGTTCCAAAGCGACCTCGGCAAAACTCACGTCCAACTCGGATCGGAGCTGGTTCCTGGCCAGGGCGCTAACCTGTTCCACCAGGAGCTTCCGCGTGGAGAGAGTCTGCCTGGCCACTTCGAGGACCGCCTGCGCCTGCAGCGTTGCCAGGTAGTTGGCCTCGACGTTGAGCAGGATCTGCTCGCGGCTTGCCTCGGCACCCTGGACGGCGGCCTGCACCTGGGACTTTGCCCCGCTGGAGAGATTGCGGGTCCGCCCGAAATCGGTGATCAGCTGGGAGATGGTTATGCCCTCGCCAACGCGGTCATAAACGGACGGGTTGTTGATTCCCCCGGCAAGTATCCGCGTGTTGTCCCAGCCCGTGTCTACAGCGGTCACGTATCCCGTGGCATTCGGATAATAGGCTGCCTGAGTTTCCTTCAGAGCTTCCTTGGCCAAGAGAGCCCGCAATTGGGCGGAGGCGTAAGCCGGGTGGTTTCGCAGGGCCTCCGCCTTGGCCTCCTCCATCGACAGCTTCGTCGCTGTCCCGTCCTCAGCCAACACGGGCGCGGCCAGAGCGATCAATAGAATATGGCAGGCGAGTCGTTTCATGTCTTGCGTCCGTACCAAAGGAAATAGGCCGCGGGAATGACGAACACCGTGAGGGCGACCGAAACGATCAGTCCGCCGATGATGGACCGGGCCAGCGGGGCATAGGACTCGCTGCCGGCGCCCAGGGCCAGTGCCATTGGGACCAGGCCAATCACGGTGGCGAGTGAAGTCATGAGCACGGGGCGCAGCCGGACCCGGACCGCGAAGCGGACTGCGTCGTACAGCGGCATGCCGTCGGCGAGCAGCCGGTGGGTGAATTCGACGATGAGAATGCTGTTTGAAACCACAACGCCCACCATCATCACGATTCCCATGAGCGACATGATGTTGAGCGTGGTGCCCGTGCTCGTGAGCATGATGAGCACGCCCGCAACGCCAGGCGGGATGGCCAGAAGGATGATGAAAGGATCGATGAACGACTTGAACTGGGCGACCAGAACCAGGTACACGAGAATGACGCTAAGGATCAGTCCGATGCCGAACGAGCGGAAGGATGTGTTCATTGCGCCCACAATTCCCCGCACGCTGACGATGACGTTGTCCGGTCTCTTCGTCTGTGAGATGATCTTGTCCACCTTCGCCGCGAGCCGATTGAGTTCCTCTCCCTGCGGAGCGACGTAGACATCGACCACGCGCCGGAGCTGGTAGTGGTCCACCTCCGTCGGCTTTTCGATCCGCTTGACGTCCGCAATGGTGTCCAGGAGCGCCGTATTATGCTGGAGCGCCGAGCGCACCGGGATGCTCCTCAGGTCTCCCATGGACTTCACGGTGTTGTCCGGATATTGGACGGTCAGCATGTAGAGGTTCCCGCTCTTCGGATCGACCCAATAGCTCGGGGCGATCATGCCGTCCGAGGTAAGGGCCGTGATGACATTGTTGACCACCTCGTGCTCGGTCAGGCCCATCTCCATGGCGTGATAACGATCGATGTCCAGCTGGAGTGCGGGCGCATGCACGTCCTGGGGGATGAACGCGTCGGCCACTCCCGGGATCTGGGCCGCCTTCCCGCGAATCTCCTCCGCCACCGCGTTCGCGGCGTCCAGGTCGTTGGCGCTCACCTGGACGTCAATCGGCGCCGGAATCCCCTGGTTGAGCACGGCGTCCACGAGGCCGCCCGATTGCAGGTAAACGGTCAACTCGGGCGTTTCCTGGCGAAGCGCCGCCCGCATGCGATCCATGTATTCATAGCTTCCCACCTTGTGGCCGTCGACCAAGCTCACCTGGACATACGCGGTATTCGGAGCTGAATTGCTCGTGTAGATCGATGACAAGTCGGGCGTCGAGCCGATGTTCGAGACCACAAGGCTCAGGTCATGGGGGGAAACGATCGAATGAACCAAGTTTTCGACTTTGATTACCTCCTTCTCAGTTAGGTCCATCCGGCTTCCTGGCGCCGCCTTTAGGTTGA
>CAVRNM010000106.1:0-3165 GCA_963722225.1 uncultured Verrucomicrobiae bacterium | reverse complement strand
GTAATGGTAGATCGTGTGAAGCAGTAGCCCCTCGTGCGTGGCGGACAAACCGAGATAGGGTTCGCGCAGGATCGTGCGCGCAACCGTGAGGCCGGCCGCCAGGTAACGCGCCCCTTCGGCCCGCTGACCGGATCCGGTCAAGTAGTTGCCCAGTCGGATCAGCCCTTGGGCCGCGATGGCCGCCGCGGAACTGTCGACTGGCTCAGTGTCGTTGAACGGATCGGCCGGGCGCTCCCTGTATCCCTCGAGCGACACCAGCCCGGGCGCGCCGGTGTCCCAATACGGGACTCCGTCGGTTGGGCTGCTTTCGATGTAGTAATCCGCCACCGCCCTCGCGGTTTCCAAAAAGCGCCCGAGAATCCTGGCTTTTCCCCCGAACGGGGCCAAATCTCCGTTTTTGACGCTTGAAAGAAACTCGAGCTGCTCGGCAAAGCCGCAGAGGACCCAGGCCAGCCCGCGCGTCCAGGTTGTGAACGGCGAGTACCCCTGCTGTGTTCCCGGACATCGGTAGGATCCGTCGTTCACATTGAAGAGCGATTCGTGGGCGACGCGTCCGCGGACGTCCCATCTGTCGCGCCCCAGCCCGAAATAGACCGCGTAGCGCGCGGTGACTTCCGCATGATTCAACAGACGGCCGAGCAGCGACACCCGCCGGTCAGCCTCCGCCAGCAGGACATGTCCCAGTCGGTGGGCCAGGGCGAGCGACCTCAGGGAGCGCATCGTGTCCGCAAAAAGGGAATGGGGGCCGTTGAACGAGTAGATGTAGCCAAGGTCCCCATGCAGGGAAGTCCAGCGCATCGCCTGGACGGCTCCCGAAACCTTTAGCGCCAGCGCATACAGGTCGAGCTCCCCGGCTCCCACCGGCATCCGGCCCGACCGGCCCAACTGGTACAGCAAGCCGTACGTCGAAATCACATTGAAACCGTGATCGTGCACCCCCACATGGGTGATCCGGGGGCCCATCGTTTCCAGCGTGCCTTCGCGGCCGATTTTCAAGGCCTTGCGGTCCCCCGTCGCCGCGTACTGCAGCAGCGCCGACCCAAACCGGAAACCTTGGTCCAGTCCGTCCAGCCCCGGGGCACATATCGGCCCCGGATTGTGTGAACCGGGGATCCCCGCCGCGAACTCCATCTTTTTTCGATCGCGAAGATCTTTCCTCCTGAAACCTCGAACAACTGCTCCAGGTCCCTGCGGAGACTGGCTGGGGTGAGCGAAGAATCGGTCTCGATCATGCTGTGAAGCTCCCCGATCGCTTTGTCCAGGATGACTTAGAGCCAGGGCACTGAAAGCCCTCCGTCGACCGTGATAATGGCGCCAGTCGTAAACGGAAACTGGCCGGTGATCACGGCCTTCACGGCCAGCCCCAGATCTCGGGGCGTGCCCCAGCGCCGGAGAGGCACCTCGCCGGCCGCGATTCTCCGGTCATAGTCCGCCTTCCGGGGCGCGGTCATGTCCGTCTCCATTATCCCCGGCCGAAGTTCGACCACGGGAATGCCCTCCCGGGCAAGTCGCAGGGCCCAAAGCCGGCTGGCCATGGAAAGCCCGGCTTTCGAAACACAGTACTCGCCGCGGTCGACCGAGGCGGCATCCGCGGAAACCGAGGTCACGAACACCACCTTGAACCCCCCGTCCAGCAATGGCTCGCACCTGGACTCGATCCAGAAATTCGCAACGGCCTGCGTCAGAAAATACGGCCCTTTCAGATTCGTGCGCATGAGCTCGTCGAACGACTCCTCCGTGGATTTGCAAAGATCGGCGCTCCTGTCGGCCGCCCTGCCCGCATTGTTCACCAGGGCATCGATCCGGCCCAGGCCTGCGGCGGTCTCGCGCACGAGCCGGGCTCGATCCGCCGAATCCGCGATGTTCGCCTTAATGGGGACGAATCTCTGGCCGCGGAAAGGCGCCCGCGCGCGGCAAAGCGCCGCGGTTTCCCTAGCCGCGCCAAGGTTGGACGCGAAATTGATGGCGACCGAGCACCCCGCGCTCGCGAGCTCCAGGGCGATCCCCCGGCCAAGCCCCCGACTGGCGCCGGTGACAAGGACCACCGGGCTGCCCCTGTGTTTGTTTGCCATGGCCCGACCATACACCAAACTCGGGACGGGGAATGAGGATTTTACCGATTCCAGTTAGCACATAGTCGACATGGTGCCGCGAACCGATGCGCCGCTTCAGATCGCTTCTCATTGAACGCGTGAATGTCCGGATGCCGGGGCTTTGCATCCTGGCGTTTGCGCTGCACCGGCACCTGAGGGAGCACGCCGCGGTCGAACCCCACCACCACCTGTGGAGCCAGGCCATTCTCTACCTCGAGGGAAGAGGAACCCAGGTCTTCCGGTCGGACTCGGCCCCCGTCTCTCCGGGGACTCTGGTCGTCATTCCCGCGGGTTTGGAGCACTCTTTCGAGCGATCGTCGGAAAGGGCGCCGCAGTGCCTGATGATCAATTTCCGTTTGCGCGGCGAGCGCTCCCAGCCCAGGGCCGTCTGCAGCGTGAACCGATCCGAGCTCGCGCAGGTGCGGCAGCGCCTTGCGGATTTGCTCAGGCTCCAATCGGGGGCGCGCGGCGCTCTGCGCTGGGAGAGCTCCATCGCGATTCTGCAGCTTCTCGTTTCTCTGCTGCGCCTGGCGGGATGGCTCGAGCGAGCGGACCTCCCCTCCGGAAACGCCGGGGGATCGGCCATCCGGCGCCTGCTGGGGGACATGGACCCCGCAAATCCCCTGAGGCAGTTGGTTCTCCGAAGCGGGTACAACCGCGACCACTTGAACCGTCTCGTTCGGAAGGAGACCGGCCTGACCCTGGGGCAGCTGCGCAACCAGAGAAGGCTCGCCAAGGCGAAGGAACTGCTCTCGGCAGGAGTCCAGGTGGGCAATGTCGCGGCGTCGGTGGGCCTGCCCGACCAAAGCTACTTCGCCCGCTGGTTCCGCAGGCAAACCGGGGAGGCCCCCTCGCGGTGGAGGCCCCGCCGGTCGGTCTGATTTGCGGCAGTTCCAGATGAGCTGGACTTTCGGCTTCTCTACAATAGCCCGGTCCTCAGCTACGAGCGGTCGGTCTGCCCCCAAGGGGAGCGCATTCTTAAGCTCGGCACCGGCAACGCAGGCAGGCAACCAGTCCAGCCGGCGCTGCTCTCTCAGGCACTGCGGCTCGCTCCGGCGGGTCGGACCTGACG
>CAVRNM010000105.1:0-4882 GCA_963722225.1 uncultured Verrucomicrobiae bacterium | reverse complement strand
CACGCCGCTCGTGATCACGTACGGCACGCCGAGCCGTGAGAGTTCGAGCTGGAGATCGAGCGCATGGAAGTGGGCCCGGTAGAGCACGGCGATATCGGCCAGCGCCCGGCCTTCGTCGACGAGTCCCTTGATGCGCTGGACGACGAACGACGCCTGTTCGCGCGTGTCGAGCGCCTGCACCAGGAATGGCTTTTCGTGATCGGGGCGCGACGCGCGCAGCTCCTTGTCGAAGTGGCGGCCCTTCGGTTGCGCGGCGAGGACGCCGTTGGCGAAGGCCAGGATCGAGGGTGTCGAGCGATAATTGGTCTCGATCCGGTAGATCTGCGTGCCCGGATGGCGGTCCGGGAAGGTCATGATGTTCTCGAAATTCGCGCCGCGCCACGAGTAGATGCACTGCGCGTCGTCGCCCACCGCCATCACCCGGTGGTGCGCGCCGACGAGGTCGACGATCTGCGCCTGCAGGGTGTTGGTGTCCTGGTATTCGTCCACCAGCGTGTGGCGGAAGCGCTGCTGGAGGTAGCCGGCCACGTCGGGCGCGGCCCGGAGCACCTCGAGCCAGTACTCGAGCAGATCGTCGTAGTCGACGACGCACTGCTTCCGTTTGCGTTCGCGATAGGCCGCGGCGAAACCAATGATGAGGTCGGAGAGTTCCTCGTGCTGGGGATAAAAACGCGAGATCGTCTCGCCGAGCGGGCGCTGGGTGTTGCGTGCAAAACTGATAATCTCAAACAGCGGGCCGGGCCGCGGGTGCGTCTTTTCCTTGAAAAAGCCCCGGTCCTTCTCGGCGGCCACCTCGCGGAGGAGGCTCTCGGCTTCGTCGGCGTCGAGGATGGTGAAGGCACGGGAGAGCCCCACCACCTCGCCGTGGACCCGCAGGATCTTGTGGCCGATGTGGTGGAAGGTGCCGCCCCAGAACCGGTGGGCCTCGACACCGGTCAGGTCCTGCACCCGGTGGAGCATCTCCCGGGCGGCCTTGTTAGTGAAGGTGAGGAGGAGAATCTCGTGCGGCTTGACGCCCTGGCTGAGCAGATGGGCGACGCGGTAGGTGAGCGTGCGGGTCTTGCCGGAACCGGCGCCAGCCAGCACGAGCAGCGGCCCGGGCGGGGCCGTGACCGCGGCATACTGTTCGTCATTGAGATCCCCGCGGAAATCAATCGGCGGAATCTTCAGCGGCGCACCGGGTTCGTGGTGGAGGGCGAAATCCATTCGACGAAAGGAGAAAGGGGAAGGAAGACAGGATTCGGGATTCGGAGACGGGAGACGGGAGTCAGGAGGCAGGCGCGGGAAGTGGGAAGTCAAAAGAATACCCACGGGCGATCTGTCGGACTTTGCCTGCCGGGTCACTCTGCAAAATGGCGACTCCATTCGGCATGGCCGGCAGGGAAATGATGATTCCGCGCCGCGGAATCATGACACTGCGGAATCAGAGCAACACCAGGTTGTCGCGGTGGACGACTTCGAGGTGTTTGCGACCGGGGAAAAGAAGGCGGAGCTCGTCCGTGGTCCGGCCGGCGATGCGCGGGATTTCCTCTTCGCCAAATGAGGCCACCCCGCGCGCGAAGACGGCGGTTGCCGCCGGGCCCGCAGAACCCGGCCCGGCCCCGCCGACCCCGGCGGCGACCAGGTTCACCACGTCGCCCGCGGCGAACAGACCCTGGGCGCCCACGACGCCCGCTGCCAGCAGACTCTTGCCGGCGTCGCACAGGGCGCGGGCGGCGCCGGCGTTCACCAGAATCGTCCCGGTCGGGCGCTGGAAGTAGGCGAGCCAGCGTTTCCTCGCCTCCATCGGCAGACCACTCGGCGCGAAGAAGGTGCCGGTGGAGCGTCCACTGAAAAGCTTGTTCAGCACGTCCGGCTCGGCGCCGCTGGCGATGAAGACGCCGCAGCCCGATTTGGTGGCCAGCTTGGCGGCGGCAATCTTGCTGATCATGCCGCCCACCGCGGTTTCGCTCGTGGTGCCGCCGGCCATAGCTTCGATCTCCGGGGTGATTTTCTCCACCACTGGCACGATCTTCCCGGTGCCCTTCAGGTCGATGAGACCGGTCGCGGTGGAGAGGATCACCAGATACTGCGCTTGCACGAGGCTGGACACCAATGCTGAGAGCGTGTCGTTCTCGCCAAACTTGATCATGATCTCCGCGGCGCTCACGGTGTCGTTTTCGTTGACGACCGGAACGGCGCCGTATTCGAACAGGCGCTCGAACGTCTGGCGCACGGCAAGGTAGCGCGAGCGGACGCGCAGATCGTCGTGGATCAGCAAAACCTGGGCGGCGATGATCCCGTGCGGTTCGAAGGCGCGCTGCCAGGTCTGCATCAACAGACTCTGGCCGACGGCGGCACAGGCCTGTTTCTTCGTGACATCCTTCGGCCGCTTCGCGAGGCCGAGCCGGCCCATGCCGAGTCCGATGGCTCCGGAGGTTACCACGATGACCTCCGTCCCGCGTCGCCGCAGTCCGGCAACCTGCTCGCAGATCGCCGCAATGCGGTCCTCGTGGAGCTGGCCGACGCCCGAAGTCAGCACGCCGGTGCCGAGTTTGACAACGATGCGCCGCAGCGGAGTAGAGGCGATTTTCAGCACGATAACATCGAGGGCTGCAGGAACCCGCCGGTCGGCGGTCTTCGCGTCCGGGAATCGCCGGCCGGTCAGACCGTCGTCAGCTCCTTTTCCTTGGCGGCGAGGTGGGAGTCGATGTCCTTGATGAACCGGTCGGTGATCGCCTGGATTTCCTTCTCAATGCGCTTGGCGTCATCTTCCGACAACTTGCCTTCCTTCTGCTGCTTCTTTGCGAACTCCATCGAGTCGCGGCGGGTGCTCCGGATGGAGACGTGGCCCTCCTCGGCCAGACGGTGGGCGATCTTGACAAACTCCTGCCGGCGCTCGCGGCTCAGTTCCGGCAAAGGCATGCGGATGATGCTGCCGTCCACGATCGGGTTGATGCCAAGATTGGCGGTTTGCAGGGACTTTTCGACACTGCGGAGGATCGACTTGTCCCACGGGGTGATCTGGATGAGGCGCGGATCGGGGGTGGTGATGGCCGCGCAGTCCCGCAGGCGCATGGTGGTGCCATAGGCTTCCACCATCACGCCCTCCACCATCGAGGGCGAAGCCTTGCCGGTGTGGATGGTGCCAAACTCGTGCAGCGTGTGATCGAGGGCCTTTTTCATCCGGCCCTGCAAGTCAGTAAGAATCGGATGGTTCATGGTAGTTTCGGGTAACGAGGGTTAACATCAGAAGGGCGCGCCCCGGGGCGTTCCGGGACGGCCCGGCGAACGCGGCGGAGCCGGACCAGCTAGCTCCGGACGAGTGTTCCCACCTTTTCGCCGAGCGTCGCGCGCTTGATGATGTGCGCCTCGGCCAGGTTGAAGACGAGGACAGGCACGTTGTTGTCCAGGCAGAGGGAAAACGCGGTTGAATCCATGACGTTGAGACGTTGACGGAGCGCGTCGACGAACGTGATCTGGTCGTACCGCACCGCGTCGGGAAACTTCTTGGGATCCCGGTCGTAGATGCCGTCGACCTTGGTGGCCTTCATGATGATATCGGCGTGCATCTCGCTGGCGCGAAGGGCCGCCGTCGTGTCGGTTGAGAAATACGGGTTGCCGGTGCCGGCGACGAAGATCACCACGCGGCCCTTCTCCAGGTGGCGGATGGCCCGGCGGAGGATGAACGGCTCGGCGATCTCGTTCATGGGGATGGCGCTTTGCACCCGCACGTTCACGCCCATTTTCTCGAGGCAATCCATCAGGGCGAGGCCGTTGATCACGGTCGCCAGCATGCCCATGTAATCGCCGGTGGTGCGGTCGACCCCCCGTTGCGCGCCCGGCAGGCCGCGGAAGATATTGCCGCCGCCGATGACAAGGCCGATTTGCACGCCCAATTCGTGAACCTCCTTCACCTGGGCGCAAACATTCTCCAGGATGCCGGGGTCGATTGGATCCCCTGACTTGCCGCCCCGGAGCACCTCGCCACTCAACTTGAGCACAATGCGCTTGTATTTGACGACCGGTTGCCCGGCTGGCTGGTCCTGCATGACGCAGGATGTAACGATCCGATGGAATCTGCGTCAATGACGGAGATAGCCCGGCAGACTAGGCCCTGCGGGGCTGATGCACGCTCGGGCGGAACTTCCGGTTTTCTGGTGTGGGGGCGCCGGCTGGCGGCGACCGATCCCGAGGGTGCGACCAGCCTTCGGCCGGACTCCGGCGCGGCAGGCAGCATCGCGCCGCGGGGTCGGAGGAGCCCGGGTCGACTCAGTTGCGCATGAACCACCCGACCAGGCCCTCGGCCGGTTCAAAGGCGGCCTCGGCTTGAAACGGCCGGAAAACACGCTCGACCCCGGTGCGTTCGTAGCGTTTGTTGCTGGAACGGTTCAACTTCACCCCTTCCATGAAACAAGGACTGACAATTGCTGCAGTAATTGCGATGGCCATAACCATGAGCAACCTGACCTCCGCCTCTGATCTCGAAACCGCTGTCTACGGCAAACTCGCCGACGGCCGTGAAGTGAAAATCTTCACGCTCACCAACGCCAATGGCCTCACCGCAAGGGTCATGGAATACGGCGCGATCCTGGTCGGCGTCGAGGTGCCGGACCGCCAGGGCAACAAGGCAGACGTCACCCTCGGCTATGATTCGCTCGCCGGCTGGTTGTCCGGCCAGAGCTATTTCGGCGCGACGGTGGGCCGTTTCGGCAATCGCATTGCGCACGGGAAGTTCACGCTCGACGGGCGGGAGTACACCCTGGCCACGAACAACCATCCCGGTGAAATCCTCTGCCACCTGCATGGCGGAACCAAGGGCTTCGACAAGGTCCTCTGGCACGGCGAACCCGTGCGCAAGGCGGGCGCGCGGGGCGTCGCCTTAACCTACATGAGCAAGGAT
>CAVRNM010000104.1:0-8774 GCA_963722225.1 uncultured Verrucomicrobiae bacterium | reverse complement strand
CTCTGTGGCCGCTGGACCGTTGCGTATTGCTGATCCCAGCCTTCTGGGCCGGTGGCCGTGGCGGAGGGGGAGTGGGACATGGGCCGGGGGATTGCGCAGGGGAAAAGCAGCCTTGCTGCCGCGAATACCGCCGGGGTGCAAGCCCCGAGATGGGATGGGCGGCGCCGTTCCATCCCGCCCGCAGCTCGCTACGCTCCGGGTTCGGCCAGCGTTACCGCTCCAGCGAGCGCAGGATTTTGACAAACGGCCCGGGTCCGCCCTCCTGATACCCGAGTCTCTTCATCGGCTTGCCCGTGGGGTCCAGGATGACGACGGTGGGATAGCCGGTGATTCTATACTGCCGGGCGAGCACCCGATTCTGATTCTGCAGCGCCTCGCTTTGGGGCGTTTGCTTCGGAAAATCCAACGTCACCAGGATCAGCTTCTCCTTGGCGTAATTCTTGAACTCCTCCTTCGTGAGGATTTCCTCCTCCAGGCGTTGGCACCAGCCACACCAGTCGGATCCCGTGAAAAACAAGAACACGTTGCGTCGCTCCGCCTTGGCCCGGGCCATCGCCCGCTGATAATCGGTCATCCATTCCACCCTCGCCTCCGCCACCTCCTGCGGCGCGGCCCCCTGAGACGCTTGAATCGACTTGATCTCCACGACGACCTTATCCCGCAAGCGGATGCTGACATCGGCATAGGTGAGCACCTGCGAATTTCCGGCGACAATCTGCCCTGCCGGTTTTCCCTTCTCCGCCAGCACCTGGTCATAGGAGTCACCGACTTTGGCGGCAAATGCGCACGTTCCGAGCAGGGATGATAATACCAAGATAGTGATTTTCATATGAACCCTAATCCTTTTCTCCGCCGGACGGCTTGGCAATCTCGAGGAAATTACAGAAAGATCTAGGCAAATCGCGCCTGGCTTGTCCAACCCGAACCCGCTCCCGCCCCAGATTCGGGTGCATCTGCCGTTTGGCGGTCGAGCAGGCAGCAGGCCTGCACCATCGGTGATGAACGAGCGGTGGCGTTTCGTAGCGCAGGCTTCCAGCCTGCAACCGGTGCAGCCAGGGATGGCTGCGCTACGTTCGATATCACTGTCAATCGGCAGATGCGCCCGCCACGTCGAAATACGTTCCTTTCGAGTTGGTTTTATCCCCGCCCAACCCAAGACTTCCGTCCGTCTTCATGTCGTCCTTTGCCCAAACCACGGTAGTCGTGTTCGAGTACGCGCTGGCCCTGGCCGGCCTCGTTTATATCGGCCGGCTCTGCTTCAGTTCGGCCGGGCGGGCGGCAAGAGCGCGATCGCCGGTTCTGCCCGCCTGGGACCTCTCGCTGGTCGATTTCCTGTTTCTCGGCTGGCTCGTGCTGTCGATCGGAATTCTGGGGCAGCTGCTGTTTCGATTCACGGCCGGACCGCTCCTGCACCGGCAGCCTGAGGGCGGCACGCTTGAGCTGTTGTTGTCCGGATCGATGTTTCATTTCGGAGCCGCGATTACGTGGCTGGGGGCCCGGGCCTGGGCTCGCCGGTACCGGCCGGCTGCCATCCGGCCCTACGCGCCGTTTACCATCAAAGGGCTGCAGCAGTCGTTGGGCGGCGGCTTGCTGACTTTTCTGGCGTTGATGCCCCTGGCCACTGGCGCCGGCCTGATCTGGGAACGCCTTCTGGACACCATGGGCTTGCCGACCGACCGGCAGGAAATCGTCGATCTGATCCTCAAAAGCAGGTCGCCGGCCTTGTTCGGCTTTTTGATCGCCCTGGCGCTCGTCGTCGCCCCCGTCTGCGAGGAACTGGTGTTTCGCGTCGGGATTTTCCGCTTCCTCCGGACTCGAACTCCCCGCTGGGTGGCGTTTGGCGTCAGCGCCGGCCTGTTCGCACTCCTGCACGGCAACTGGATGAGCGCCCTGCCGTTATTCATCCTCGGCCTGGTTTTCGCCGTCAGTTATGAGCGCACCGGCCAGATGGTGGTCCCGATGCTCGCCCATTCCCTCTTCAACCTGAACACGCTGCTGCTGGTGCTGAGCGGCGTCGGCAGCTGACCGCCCGTGCATCCTTTTGCCCAACGCCCTGCCGATACCGTTTCCGCCCTGGGGGAAACGCGGTTGATCGCCGCCATCCGCCGCTGGCTGGCCGGTGTTTCGCCGCCGTCGCCGCAGGGCATGGGCGACGACTGCGCGGTGCTGCCGGCCAATGCCCGACGGCAACTGATCACAACGGATCCGGTGATCTACGGCCGGCATTTTGACGACACGGTGCCGCCGCGCGCGGTCGGAGCGAAATTGCTCAAACGCAACCTGAGCGACCTGGCCGCGATGGGATCCCGGCCGACCGCGGCCGTCATCTCCCTGGCGCTCGATCCGCGGGTCAAGACGCGCTGGCTTGAGCAGTTCTATCGCGGAGTCGCCGCCACCGCCCGGCGATTCTCGGTCTCCGTCGTCGGGGGCGACGTGGCGCAGAGCGATGGCTTTCTCGGGGCGTTCCTGACTCTCTGCGGGAAAACCGCGGGACCGCGGGTGGTGTTGCGGACCGGCGCGCGAGCCGGCGATTGGATCTATGTCACGGGCACGCTGGGCGGCAGCCGGCTGGGACGCCACTGGCGGTTCATTCCCCGGCTGGCCGAAGGCGAATGGCTGGCGGGACGCCGGGAAGTGCGCGCGATGATGGACCTCAGCGACGGTCTGGCCAAGGATCTGCCGGCCCTCACGCCTCCTGGCACCGAGCCGGCCATCGACGGATCCGCGGTGCCGGTCAGCGCCGCCGCGCGAACCCTGGCCCGTGGCACCGCGCAATCGCCGCTCTGCCACGCCCTCTGTGACGGCGAGGATTACGAACTCGTCTTCGCCGTGGCCGGCCGAGCCGATCGCACCGCATTCGAACGCGCCTGGCGCCGGCGGTTTCCCCGCCTCCGCCTCAGCTGCATCGGATGTTTCGTCCCCGCTGGGAAAAGATCCGCCACTGCGACGGACCTGGCGTCATATCACGGCTATGAACACCTGCGCTAGATTCCGGCGGACGCCGGAATCTAAGGGGTCGCCGGCGGCGACTCCGCAGATACTCTCTTCACCAGTTGTATGACGATTCTCGCTAGACTTCGCGATGGAATCCTCACCGCGTCCGCGGAGGAGACGCGCCGCTGCGGCGCGCAACTCGCCGCCGCCCTCCCGCGCGATGCGACCCTTGCGCTCCACGGGGATCTCGGTGTCGGGAAGACAACGTTGGTGCAGGGCCTGGCCCAGGGGCTCGGCCTTTCCGCCCAGGTCACCAGCCCGACGTTCAACATCCTGCATCTCTATCGCAACCCCGCCGACTTGACCCGCCCCGGCGAAGGGAACCCCGATCACCCTCCTCCGCACTGCGAAAAACCCGCCCTCCGTCGCTCCGCTCTCCGAGGACTGACGCTGGTGCACCTCGACGCCTACCGTCTGGAGAATGCCCATCAGATTGCCGCGCTGATGCTCGACGATTTCCTTGTGTCGCCCTATTGCCTCGCCGTGGAGTGGCCGGAACGAATCGCCGACTGGCTGCCCGCAGAAACCTGGCATCTCACCCTCGCCATCGAGTCGCCCGGACGGCACCGGCTGAAACTGCGGTAAAATGGCTTGATCCGCTCCCTGTATCGCGGACAAACGAAACGTCCTGGCTTCACGAGACTAGAATGGACCTCCTCTTTCGCCTGGCCTGCTGAGGTTGCAGCGGAACCGGCCGTGGCCATTCGCGTGGCTGGCCGCGTGGGCACTCGTGTTTCCCGCCTTTTATCTGTTCTATTCCAACACCCACGACGACTGGTGGTGGCTGGCGCCGGCCGCTTTCGCGGTGCTCCTCCATGGCACGCTCTGGTCGCGCCATCTTCACGCCTTCAGCATCGGCCGCAACGAGCGGGTTTATCCGGAAACCGCTTTCTGGCTGCAGGAACACCTGCCCGCCAATGCCGTTGTCGCCGCCATGCAGACCAGCGGCGCGCTGTTTTACTATACGAAGTTCCCGGTCATTCGCTGGAATTCAATCGCCCCCGCTGATTTCCAGCGGATCGCCGCGGCCTGCACCGCCGCCGGGCGGCCCGTTTACGCGGCGCTCTTTCCCTTCGAAATCGACGAATCCCAATGGGCGGCGTTTTCCCGCCACCTGCCCGGCCGCTGGACGCAGGTCGGCGCCGTGCGCCAGGTCAGCATCTGGCGTTGCGATTCCCCGTCCGCCGCGCGCTGAGTCGCCGGTGCGTTTTCATTGCCACGGCGGCGTTTTCCGCTTCGCCTAGCAGCCTGTCGCGCTTCGAGCCCTTCAGGCTGCCAAATGCGAAACCGCCCCTTTCATTGAGCCGGGAATATGATCCGATGGACCAATATGACTCCAATTCGTGTAAAGATCGCCGAGATTCTGCCCGGTTCCCCGGGTTGGATCGGGCGGTTTTGCCAGTAGGAGGCTGGCCGGACGGAAGTCCGACAGCCTCCTAGCCCCACGTTGCGCTCCCTGAAGAAGATCATCCCGTCGCCCCCGGTCTGGGTATTCTGGCTCGTTGCCGCCGCCACGTTCGCCCAGCTGCTGCGCACCTACGCCGGGGTCTATGCGCCGGGATTCGGGATCACCAAGCTCATCGTCATCGGGCAGGAGTTCGATCAGCGCGGCCTCGCCCCGTTCCGCGCCACCCCAAAATACGTGGGCTCGTTTGACCGCTGGGGGTTCGATGGCCAGCATTACGCCCAGCTCGCGCTGGATCCGCTGCTCCGCGATCCGCAGATCAAGATCGCGCTGGACAGCCCGCCGTATCGCGCGCGCCGCATCCTGCTCCCCTGGCTCGCCTGGCTCGGCGGCCTCGGCCAGCCCGCCTGGATCCTGAATGTTTACGCGGCGCTCAACCTCGTCTTCTGGGCCGGCTTCGCGGTGATGATGATCGCGCTCTTCCGGCCGCATGGCTGGGCGGGGGTCGCGGGCCTGGCTGCAATGCTGATGACCTGCGGCATCATCGAGTCAATGCATGCGTCGCTCACGGATTTTCCGGCGTTGGTCCTGATGACGCTCGCCGCGATGATCGGCGGCGGCCGCGGCGCCGGCGTGCTCGCGCTGGCCGGACTGGCCCGCGAGACGAACCTCATCGGCATCGTCGGCCTTTGGCATTACCGGCCGCCCTGGCGGGCGGCGCTGAAGCGGAACCTGTGGCTCGGCTTGATCGCCGCCGGGCCCATGCTGCTCTGGTTCGCCTATGTCGCCTGGCGGCTGCGGATGACCTCCAGCCTTGACGGGAGCAATCTCGACTGGCCGCTGCGCGGGATCATCGCCCAGCTCGGACAGTTCGCCGGGTGGGCGACGGACGGAAGCATCCGCTGGAGCCGGTGGTACACCGAGCTCTATTCCAGCGACCACCTGCATGCCCTGCTGACCATCATCGCGGTCCTGACCCAGTGCCTCTACCTCCTGACGCACCGCGATTGGGACAACCGGCTCTGGCGCGTGGGGATTCTGTTCGTGCCCTTTTTCCTTTGCGTGGGGCTGCCCGCGTGGGAGAGCCACTTCACCGTGACCCGCCATGCGCTGCCCGTCACCCTGGCGTTCAACCTGGTTCTCGCCACCCGGGCCCGCCGCACCTGGCCGATCTGGTTTCTGCTCGGCAATTGCTTTGTGCCTTACGGCATTCACCGGTTCGCGACCGCGGACAGACTGAACCCGGTGGCGCCGGCGGAGATTCTCCTGCTGCCCCCCTTGCCTCGCGGCCCTGCCGCCAGTCTTTGCTTCGGCTCCGGCTGGTCGGGCCCGGAAGGCTCGCCCCGCCGCTCCTGGCGCTGGGCCACGGCGCAGCAGGCCGGGGTGCTTTTGACGAACCCCGGCCGGCAACCGCTCGAGGCCGAGGTGTCGTTTGCCCTGCAATCCCTCTCGCCGCGGGACGTGGCGGTGATCGTGCGCGGGACCACGGTGTGGGCGGGGCCGGTCACACCCGCTCTGGAGACCGCACAGACCTCCCGGTTTCTGCTTCCCCCGGGGCCGACGCTGGTCACTTTCTCAACTCCGCAGGCGCCCGTGTCGCCCCAATCCGGCGATACCCGGAAGCTCTCGTTCCGGTTGAGGACACTGGAGGTCCGATTGTCGGCGCCACCGGCGGAACCAGGGACCGGGCCCTGACCGGCGCATCAGTCAGCGGCACCCCGCCCGGTTGTATTTGCCAATGTCCAGCCGCCTTTCGTTAGTTGCCATGGTGCAAGAGACCCTGAAACGCGTCCTGGCCCGCCCGCCCTTCTGGCTGTTTGTGCTGGTGGGGGCGGCGGCGCTCGCCGTCCTGCTGAGCATCTACGTGCGCACCTATTCGCCGGCTTACGGGCTCACGCGACTGATCGTCATTGGCAGCGAATTCAACCGCCGCGGACTCGCCGTCTATCGGGCCACGCCCAAATACGTTGATCCGTACCCGCCGCACCGCTGGGGCTTCGATGGCCAGCATTACGCGCAGATCGCCCTCGATCCCCTCCTGCGCGATCCCCAGATCAAGACCGCGATCGATAATCCGCCCTACCGGGCACGCCGCATCCTGCTCCCCTGGCTGGCCTGGCTGGGCGGGCTGGGCCGTCCCTTCTGGATTCTGAATGTCTATGCCGCGCTCAATTTCGTCTTCTGGCTCGGCTTCGCGGTGACGATGACCGTGCTTTTCCGCCCCTACGGCTGGACCGGACTCGCCGGGCTGGCCGCGATGCTCCTGACCTGCGGCGTCATCGCATCGATGTGGGCCTCGCTCGCCGACTTCCCGGGTTTCGTCCTGATGACGCTGGCCGTTATGGTCGGCAGCGGCGGCGGCGCGGGCGTGCTGGCACTGGCCGCGCTGACCCGTGAAACGAGTCTGTTCGGGTTGGTGGGGCTCTGGAAATTCAAGCCGCCCTGGCGGGACACGCTGAAACGGAACCTGCGCCTAGCCTGCATTGCCGCCGTGCCGATGGCGCTCTGGTTCGGCTACGTGGCCTGGCGATTGCAGATGGCGGCGACCGTCGATGGCGACAATCTCGACTGGCCGTTGCGGGGCATCATGGGAAAACTCGGCGGATTCAGCGTCGTCGCGGTGCAGGGCCACATCCGCTGGCACCGCTGGTTCTTCGAACTCTACAAGAGCCCCGAGTTGCACGCCCTGCTGACCATTGTCGCCCTGCTGACGCAGTGCCTCTACGTGCTCACCCATCGCGTCTGGGACAACCGTCTCTGGCGCGTGGGGGCGCTCTTCGTGCCGTTTTTTCTCTGCATCGGCGCTCCCTCGTGGGAAAGCCATTTCACCATCACGCGCCATGCCCTGCCCATCACGCTCGCATTCAACCTGCTCCTCGCCATGCGTCCGGGCCGGGCGTGGGTTGTCTGGTTTTTGGTGGGCAACTGTTTTGTGCCCTTCGGCATCTACCAGTTCTACTACTACCTGGGCACGAACCGGGCGGCCCCGCCACCACCGGCGGAATACCGGATGGTGAATCCGCCGCCGTCCGTCGCCGCCAGCGTCGATTTTAGCCGGGGGTGGTCGGACCCCGAGTGGAATGAACGGGAGGGCTGGCGCTGGGCCACCGGACCGGAGGCGGATCTGCTTATTACCAACCCGACCCGACAGGTGCTGGAAGCCGGATTGTCGTTTGTCGCAGCCAGCGTCAATGCCCGGGATCTCGCGGTTGAAGTCCGCGGCGTCCGCGTCTGGGCCGGCCCGGCTGCCGGGCCGGTTCGCACCTCCCGGTTTCTGCTGCCGCCCGGCGGGACCCTGGTCAGATTCCGCACGCCCCAACCGCCCGTGCCGCGGGAGCCCACCGACCGCCGCCTGGTTTCGTTCAAGCTGCAGGATCTGCAGCTGGGCCTGGCGCCGCCGTCCGCCAGCGGGAAACCGCCCCCATGACCGGCCCCCCGAACGAGTCCGTTGTCCCGCCGCCACCGTGGTGGCGGCGCCCCGGCGTCCTGCTGACGACGCTGGCTTTGATCGTCTACGCGGTGGTGCTCGCGCGGCACATCGGAACCTATGCGGCCGGTTCGGATGCCTCGGGTTACATGAACCACGCGCGGCTGCTCGAGGCCGGCATGGTGCATGCGACACCCCGGGTCTTGCCCGGCCTCCCGCCCGAACAACAACAGAGCATGCTCTTTGTTCCCCTCGGCTTCGTGCCGGCACCCTCCGGCGCCGGCATGGTGCCGACGTATGCGGCCGGGCTGCCATTGCTCGTTGCCGCGGCGGTTCCCTTCTTCGGTTGGGAACACGCGGGTGATGCGGTGCTGTTCGCCCACTCGTTCCTCGGCTTGCTGCTCGCCTACGCCCTCGGTCGCACGATGGGGCTCTCGCGCCGCGGCGCGGTCCTCGGCACAGCCATGATCGCCGCCAGTCCGCTCTATTTGGACTATTCGCTCCAGATGATGAGCGACGTGCCGGCGCTGGTCTGGACGGCCGGCGCCGTTCTGGCCGCGTGGCACAGCCGGGAACGGGCGTCCTGGGCGCTCGCCGCCGGCGCCGCCACCGCCATGGCGGTCCTCATTCGCCCCACCAACGTGCTGATCTTCGCGCCGATCGCCGTGGCCCTCGGCCTGTCTCCGCGGCGCTGGCTTCTGCTGATTGCCGGCGGGCTTCCGGGCGGGATTTTCTTCGGCTTCCACAGTCATTCCCTCTACGGCCACATCTTCACCACGGGCTACGGCAATTTCTCGTACGCCTTCGGCCGCGAATGGATCGGCGTCACGCTGTGGCACTACGCGCGCTGGCTGCCGGCCCTGTTGACCCCGGTGGTTTTGCTGGCCGCAGGCCTGCCCTGGCTCGCGCGCACGGAGCCGCGCAAGGCAGCGCTGCTGGGCGTGTGGG
>CAVRNM010000103.1:0-7689 GCA_963722225.1 uncultured Verrucomicrobiae bacterium | reverse complement strand
GCCGACCGTCCAGGTGATTCGCAACGCTTGGCACAAGCGTCGCGCGCGTCGGGCAGTCCCGCTCATCGTTTTCTGGCAAGGTCCCGATCGCGTATTGCTTACCGAGCCGGTGGGAGAACCGTCCTCGGTCGGCATCGCTCAGGTCGAGGCCGCAATCGCCCTGTGAATCATACAGCGCGCCCTCGCCGCACCACACGGGCAGGCTGTTCAAACCGTCCTCGCCCTTTTGGAACGCGCGCAGGGTAGCGGAGGCGTCGGCGGCTTTCGCAACCGAAACCTGCTTTCAACGCACTACGTCACCGTCGGTTTTCAGCGCAATCATCCGGCTCAGTGGCGCGAACTGGAGAGCCAGGGCGCGGCCCTCCGAGACGAACAGAGGGGCCAAGTTGCTGCGCGCGTTGGGATACGCGCCGACCAATAGTCCCTCGGTACTCGAAGTAACGGAGAACGGGCGCTACCGAGTGCGCGCACTCGTACTACCGGAAGGAACCTCGTTCGATAGAGCCGCTAGCGGGCCAGGCGACGCGCCGGCGACACGGATCCTTGTTGAAGCCCGCGCGAGAGGCGCAAGCTGCGCCGTGCTGGTCTCCGGGCGACCGTCGCTATTCGGAGCAGGAGTCGCCGAGAGTGCGACCGTCTGCGTCGTCTGGTTGGTGTCGGTGATGTTGCCGATCGGCGAGGCGCTCGGAGCGGGGGTCGCGATGGTGACGCCGCTGCCCGCCGAGGAAACGGCCGGCGTGACGGCGCCGGCGCCGAGAATCTGGTTCCCGTCCGCGTCGAGCGCGGCGATCGTGGGAAGCAGCCGTCGAGGAACCGTTGACGAACGTGAAACCCGCCCCTTGCGATCCGCTGACGTTCGCGGAAGGGCCCCGCCGGCTTCGTCGCGCGCGTCCGCGCCATGCAAACGGAGGGTTTCGCCCTCGCCTTCCTGGAAGACGATGCCGGAGCGGTGCGCGCCGTCGGCGGCTTTCGCGTCCAGGACATGCTCGCGTCTGGCCGCACCCTGTACGTCGATGACCTGGTAACCGACGCCGGAAGCCGCTCCCTCGGCTACGGGCGGCAGTTGCTTGACTGGCTGGTCGCGCGGGCGCGAGCCCAGGGATGTCACATGTTCTCCCTCGATTCCGGTACGCATCGCCACGAGGCGCACCGTTTCTATTTTCGCCAGCGCCTGCGGATTTCTTCATACCATTTCTCCCTCCCGCTGGCGGATCCGCCGGCCTGAACCGCCCGGGCTAGGGCGCAGGTTTATCCGGATCATCAGCACGCCGCCCGGGCCGCTTTCGGCCCGGCTCGCTTGGCTCGGCACTATCGGCATGCCGTGCTTCATCCTGAAGGCGCCATGCCTTGCAACCTATTCATCTTTCCCTCTGTGGTGAAACAGCGCTTGCGGCATAGCCGCGGTTGCCCGACCTCGGGCCTGTCCACCTAAGCCTCGGCAAAAGCGGGACCTGCATCAGCAGGGCCGGCTACAACGCAAGCTTCGTCTGTTAACAGAGTTCGGTCGATCAAATCCTGTTGTCGCGCGAACGCCAGGGTGCGCCGTTGCAGGCGGGGCGCCCTGCATCCGGCCGCACAATTCCCCCTTAGGGTGACACCAGGGGTGACCGATTAGAAGACATGCCTTTGCCTTTGAAACAGATCTTGTTGGCCGGCTCTGATGATGCTGCTCTGGCGCTTTCGGCAAAGGCAGGCCGCCAGAACGGTTTGGGCTGGGTGGTCTCAACCGTCTACAGTGGCAACGAGGCGCTTACTTTGCTGAACCAAGTATCGTTCGACCTGGTCATCGCCAGCATGGCTTTGCCAGGCATGAACGGCCTCGACCTTCTGCGGGCAACCATGGTTCGCCATCCCCAAACCGTTCGCATCTTGCTTCTGGATCGGCCTCAACCGGAACTGATGTTGGGCTCGGTTGGCATAGCTCACCAATACCTGGTCAAGCCGTGCGCCCCGGATGACCTGCTCCTGACGGTCTGCCGGCTGCTGGCACTTGACCAGTTCTTCACCAGTGATCCTCTGCGGCGGGTCGTGGCCCGGATCCAGCAACTGCCCAGCCCGCCCACCATTTATTTCCGCCTGATGCAGGAACTAGCACGGTCTGACGCCACGACTGAGAAAGTCGGCGAGATCATCTCCCAGGATGCCAGCCTGACCGCCAAGCTCCTGCAGCTGGCCAATTCTGCATTCTTCGCCCTGGCGCAGCCGGTGGTAAGCGTCCCCGAGGCGGTGCAGATCATCGGATTCAATCTGGTGAAGAGCCTTTCGCTCTCCCTCGGCCTGTTGGCGAGCCTCAATAGCGAGGCGGTGGGCGAATATAACTCCGACCGTCTTTACTTGCACAGCCTCGCCACCGGCTTGCTGGCGCAGAAGATTCTGTCGGACGAAGGCGCCGAATCCGCGATCGTCGACGCGGCATTCACCGCCGGCGTTTTGCACGACACCGGCAAACTCGTGCTCGCCTCCGCGCTTCCCGAACTCTACCAGCACGCGCTCCAGCTCGCCGCCGACGAACTGATTCCCCAATGGCAGGCAGAAGCCAACGTCTTCGGCGTCAGCCACGCCGAGATCGGGGCCTACCTTCTGGGACTTTGGGGACTGCCCCCGTCAATTGTCGAGGCGGTGGCCTGGCATCACCAGCCCCGCCGCCGCGAGCCGCCGGCTTTCGGCGCGCTCGCCGCCGTGCATATCGCAGACTACCTTCAGAGCCGTCATCTGCCGGCCAGCCGGCGTCCGCTGGTGGTTCAGATCGACGAAACGTTTATCCAGTCGCTTCATCTCGTCGACCGGATCGGCCAGTGGGAGGCCGCCGCCGGACGTCTGTGAGGCGAATCTGGCGCTCTCTTTGGAAAGAGTGCAGTGGCCGGTCCCGCTTTCGCCAGGAATTTGGTGGGCAGGCCGGGGTCAGCGTGCGCTCCGAAGCCCTGGCGCCGGGGCCAGCGACCCCGGCTACAAGTTCCCTCCCGCCGCCGAGGCTGCGTTTGCCGGTTTGGCGGTCAGGGACCGTTCAAAAAAAGCGCCGGCTAATGGCGTGCCGGGATCACCCGCCCAGTTGCTGCAGGGCCTTCAACACATCTGCCGCCTGCTCCTTGGTTGAGGCTTTCAGGTCGCGCCAGACGATCTTGCCGTCCTTGTTGATCAGGAATGACTGTCGCATGGCGCGCGGGCCCGTGCCCCACTGCTCGCTCAGCGGCACGCCGAAAGCATCGATGACCGTATGATCCTTGTCGGCGATGAGCGTAAACGGGAATTTATTCTTCTCCTTGAACGCCTTTTGCGTCGCCTTGTCGTCGACACTCACTCCGATCACCGTGATGCCTTTGCCGGTCAGGTCCTTGAACGCATCGCTCAGACTGCAGCCCTCGACGGTGCAATCGTGGGAGTCGGCTTGGGGATAGAAATAGACGAGCGTGTAGCCCTGGGGGTAGACGGTGCTGAAATCGAGTTTGGCGCCGGTTTCGGTAATGCCGGTGACAGCCGGAGCTTTCGCGCCAACGGCCAGCGGATCGGCCCGGCTGGTGACGCAAACGGCGAGCAGACCTAAGGCAAGGAAGAGACTGAGTTTGGTACGCATGGAGGAGTAATGATTTCGAAGGGCGCTTGCTCGAATGGCGCCGCGATGAACCTGGCGTGCCCCATTTGTGCAAGACGATGAAGGTTGGAAAGCCCGGCCTACGACCAGGCAGGCTCTTCTCAAACAAAAAAAGCCCACGAATGCAAACCCTTGAATTCGCATGCCTCCGCTGGCGGAGGCACCAGACCCCAGCGAAAACGAAGTTTCCCTCAACCAGGGCAAACCCTGGCCGCCTGCCCGCCCACGGCGCTTAATGTGATGTCATCAATTAAATGACAAAGCGGCATCCGTTCACTCTCACCTTCACTTTCACTTTCCCCTACACCCTCACTCTCACTCTCACTTCTATTTGCGCCGTCAGGCCCGGATGCCCTGCGCGAGGTGGTAATAAACTTCGTTGCAGCGGAGGGTCTGCTTAAATTCCGCCAGCCTCGTGTCGGCGTTGATCACCGCGAGTTCGATGCCGGCGATGGTGGCGAAGTCCTCCAGCATCTCGGTCGTCACCGCGTAGCTGTAGCCCGTGTGGTGCGCCCCGCCCGCGAGAATCCAGCAGCCGCAGGCAGTCTTGAAATCGGGCTGGCACTCCCACACGGCGCGCGCAACTGGCAGCTTCGGCAGCTTGGGCGTCTTGGCGGCTGTGACCTCGTTGACGAGTAGGCGGAAGCGGTTGCCCAGGTCGATCAGCGAAGCGTTGAGCGCGGGTCCCGCGGGCGCATCGAACACCAGGCGCACCGGATCTTCCTTGCCGCCGATTCCGAGCGGGTGGATTTCGAGCGAGGGCTTCGTGGCGGCGATCGATGCGCAGATCTCAAGCATGTGCGCTCCCAGCACCTGATGGCCCTTCGGCGAAAGATGATAGGTGTAGTCCTCCATGAACGACGTGCCGCCCTTCAGGCCCTCGCCCATCACCTTCATTGCACGGAGAAGCGCGCAAGTCTTCCAATCGCCCTCGGCGCCGAATCCGTAGCCGTCCGCCATCAGACGCTGCACGGCGAGCCCGGGAAGCTGGCGCAGCCCGTGAAGATCCTCGAACGTGGTGGTGAATCCCTTGAATCCGCCCTCCTCGAGGAAATTGCGCAAGCCGAGCTCGATGCGGGCGCCGTAGCGGAGCGACTCGTGCCGGGCGCCACCCTGGCGGAGCTCCTTGGCCACGGTGTAGCGGGCCTCGTACTCGGCGCACAGCCCGTCGATGGCCTGGTTGTCGATCGCCGCATCGGAGGTCTTGGCCACAAGGTCACCCACGCCATAGCCATTGACGGAAAAGCCGAACCGCATCTCGGCCGAAACCTTGTCGCCCTCGGTCACGGCCACCTGGCGCATGTTGTCGCCGAAGCGCGCGAACTTCGCTCCCTGCAGATCGTGCCAGGCCCGCGCGGCGCGCATCCAGGCGGCCAGCCGGTCCTGCACCTCGGGATCCTGCCAGTGACCCACGACCACCTTGCGGCCCAGACGCATGCGCGTGTGGATGAACCCCGCCTCGCGATCGCCGTGGGCCGCCTGGTTAAGGTTCATGAAATCCATGTCGATCTCGCCCCAGGGCAGGTCGCGATTGAACTGGGTATGGAGATGAACAAAGGGTTTGCGGAGCGTCGTCAGCCCGCCGATCCACATCTTCGCCGGCGAAAAGGTGTGCATCCAGAGGATGAGCCCGGCGCATTTCGGATCGCGATTCGCCTCCAGGCAAAGCGCCCGGATTTCGTCGGGCGTCGTGAGGAGCGCCTTGAACACGACCTGGAGCGGGATGCGCTTTGAGGCGGTCAGCGCCTCGGCGATCCTGGCTGAATTGGCGGCGACCTGCTTGAGCGGGCCGGGGCCGTAAAGATGCTGGCTGCCGGTGACAAACCAGATGTCCGGGGTGGTGAGGAGTTTCATGGGAAGGTAGCGAGTAGTGGGTAGCGGGTAGTGAGTAGAAGGAGCGAGCCGACAATTCGCACGGGATTGGCCGCGAAGCAGACCGGTGACACGAGGTTTTTGGGCATGCTCGCTACTCGCTTCTCGCCACCCGCTCCTTGATCGAAAGCAGCTCCTTCATCACTTGGGAGAGATCCGCCGATTTGTTGAGGCCGCCGAGGGAGTCGTGCAGCTGTCGGTAAAGAACGTAGAGCTGGTGGTAGGTTTTCTGCGCCGCCGCGTCTGGCCGGTACTGCTTCGGCTTGATCGAGGTCATCGCCTGCTGCGCCGCCGCAAAATCCCGGTGGGCGCCGGCGAGCACCGCCGCCGAAACCGCCGCCCCGAGCGCGCACGCCTGGCTGGAACCGGCGACCAGCATCGCGCAGCCCGTGACGTCCGCGTAAATCTGCATGAGCAGGGGGTTTTTTTCCGCGATGCCACCGGCGCACACCACGCGGTCGATGGGGACGCCGTATTCCTTGATCCGCTCAATGATGGCCCGGGCGCCGAACGCGGTGGCTTCGATCAACGCGCGGTAGATTTCGGCGCGCGTCGAATGCAGGGTCTGGCCGAGGAGCAGGCCCGACAGCGTCTGGTCAACGAGAATCGTGCGGTTGCCGTTGTTCCAATCGAGGGCCAGCAGGCCGCTTTGGCCGGGTTTCAACCGGGCCGCCTCCCGGGACAGCCGGGCGTGGAGCGCGCCGTCGCCTTCGCAGACCACTTCGACCCACCATTTGAAAATGTCGCCCACCGCCGACTGGCCGGCCTCGATTCCGTAGTAACCCGGCAGAATCGCGCCTTTCACGATTCCGCAGATCCCGGGAATGTCGGGCACGGGCTTGTCGGCCGAAACCACGCCGCAGTCGCACGTGGAGGTGCCGATCACCTTGACGAGCGTGCCCTCGGTGACGCCGCAGCCGATGGCGCCGTAGTGCACGTCAAACTCGCCGATGGCGATCGGAATCCCGGCGGGCAGGGCCAGCTTCTTCGCCCACTCCGCGCAGAGCGCGCCGGCCGGCTCGGTGGCATCATAGGCCTTCGCATACAAGCGGTCGCGGAGGGCGGCCAGCTTCGGGTCGAGCAACGCGAGAAACTCCTGGTCGGGCAGTCCGCCCCATTCGTCGCAATAAAGCGCCTTGTGGCCGGCCGCGCAGATGCCCCGCTTGGCCTTGGTCGGATCGGTCACTCCGGCCAGGACGGCCGGCACCCAATCGGCGAATTCGATCCAGGAATAAGCCGCGTCGAACACCGCCGGCGCGACGGCGAGACAGTGCAAGATTTTTGACCACCACCACTCCGACGAGTAGGTGTTGCCGCACTTGGCGATGAATTGCGGCCGGTGCTGCGCGGCGAGTTCCGTGATGCGCTCCGCCTCGCGCCATCCAGTGTGGTCTTTCCAGAGCCAGCATTGGGCGGCGGGATTTCTCCTCCACTTCTGGTCGAGCGCGAGCGGACGGTTGTCACGGCCGACCGGAATCGGGCTTGATCCGGTCGTGTCGACGCCGACACCGACGATTTTGGCCGCGTCAAAGCCGCGGTGTTTCCTCGCCGCCGCCAGTGCGCCTTTCACGCTTTTCTCCAGGCCGAAGAGGTAGTCGCCCGGGTATTGCCGCGCCAGATGGTGGTCCTTGGGGTCGAGCAGGATTCCCTGTTGGCCGCTGGGATAATCGACGACGCAGGCGCCCAGCTCCGCGCCGTCAGCGCAGCGCACAACCAGCGCGCGCACGGAATTGGTGCCGTAATCGATGCCGAGGGTAAATGACATGGGGTGAGAAGCCAATGCGGATCAAAGAATAAAGAAGGCCGATGGCGCGGGGCAATCCCAAGAACTGCGGGCTGATCAGCCCTGGCCGTACGTCGCCCCTGGCCCATGCTTGCGCTGGAAGTGCCGGCCGAGCAATTCCGGCTCGATCTCGCCGCGCCCGGGAGCGAGGACGAGCGTTTGCAGCGCCATCTGGGCCACGATTTCGAGGGCCGCGGCCGTCTCCACGGCCTTCGCCCCGCTCGGCCCCCACGCGAACGGCCCGTGGCGCCACACCAGCGCCGCCGGCACGTCGAGCGGATCGCGATCGCGAAACGTCTCCACGATCACGTTGCCCGTGTTCCATTCGTAGGCGTCCGCGATCTCCGCCTTGGTCAACGGCCGTGTCACCGGCACCGGGCCTTTGAAATAGTCCCCATGGGTGGTGCCAAGGCAGGGAATTGGCCGGCCTGCGCAAAAGGATCTT
>CAVRNM010000102.1:0-42958 GCA_963722225.1 uncultured Verrucomicrobiae bacterium | reverse complement strand
AGGCAAAGAGCGTAAAACGACCGTCCCGGTCCGAGAGTATAGACCGTGTCGCCCACCCACATCGGGTCGCGGTCGTTCGAATTCTCGCGGGGGACCTTGACCACGCTTGAATCCGCCAGGTCGGCGATCCATATGGGCGTCGTCTGCCCGCCGCGGTACATCTTCCAGTCCGGCTCCCATTGGGTGATCGGCACGTAGGCGAGGCGCGTGCCGTCCGGGAAGTAGCTGGCGCGGGTGCCGCTCGGGAGGGGCAGCTCCTGCGGAAGTCCCCCGGTCAGCTTCACCGTATAAAGCTGGGGCAGGTCGCGCGGTGTCGACCGGTCCGAGGCGAACAAGACCCGGGAGCCGTCCGGGGTCCATCCCACGGCAATGTCGCTTGCGGGATGATAGGTGAGACGCACGGGAACTCCGCCCGAGGCGTCCACGACGTACACGTCCGTGTTGCCGTCGACCCGGGAGGTATAGGCCACCTTGCCGCCGTCGGGAGAGAAGACCGGGCCGCCGCTCGTTCCGCTCGAACCCGAGATGGCTTCGGTGGGCGAGAAGTTCAAGAACAACGAGATCTTTGTGCCGGAGATGCTCATTGCGGCCCGGGCCATGAAGGAGGCGATGAACGTGCTCGAGCCGAGCCTGCTGGCCGCGGGCATCACGCCCAAATTCACCGCGGTGATCGGCACGGTGCAGGGCGACCTGCACGATATCGGGAAGAACCTTGTGGCCGTCATGTGGAAGGGCGCCAACTTCCGCGTCATCGATCTGGGTTCCAACGTGGCCTCGGCCAGGTTCGTGGCCGCGATCAAGGAGCATCGGCCCCAGGTGGTCGGCCTTTCCGCCCTGCTGACCACGACCATGCCGGCCATGGTCGAGACGGTGCGGGCCATCCGCACGGGTGGCTGCCCACCGACCAGGATCATGGTGGGGGGCGCACCGATCAGCCAAAAATTCGCCGACGAGATCGGGGCTGACGGATACGCGCCCGACGCCGCCTCCGCCGCGGATCAGGCCAAGGCCCTGGCCGGAGCAGCCTGAAAGCCCACCCGGCTTTCGGGATAATCCGTCATGAGATTCCGCCACTTGGCCATCACCCATTCCGACGGGCTGCTGTTCGGGCATGCCCCCAGACCGCTTCTGACGCGCCAGGGCCTGCACATTGGCGGCGGGCTGGTCTGCCCGGAGCTCAATCTCACGCTGCCTGCGATGGAGGTGGCGGCCGCAACGATGCCCGCCGAACCACCAGCTTTGGCCTACGCGACCGCTCCGCCCGAAGTGCTGCCGCGCTGCCTTGCGGTCTCTGCCCGTCCGAATGCCGCCGGTCTGGACCAAGGCGGCGGGAGCCGGTATGTTGCCTGGCAAAGCCCCCGAATTTCTTTCACATGACCCCGCGGGAACGTTATCTGGCGGTGATCCACCGCGACCGGCCGGACGTGCTGCCCCGGCTGCCGATCCTGATGCAGTTTGCCGCCGAGCACATCGGCTCCTTTTACGGGGCATTCGCGTCGGATTACCGGGTATTGGTTGAGGCCAATCTTCGCTGCGCCGAGAAATTCAGCATCGATCAGCTCAGCGCGATCTCCGATCCTTACCGTGAAACCGCCGGCTTCGGCGCGCCGATTGAATTCCCGCGGGACGGCGTGCCAATCTGCCTGAAACCGCCGCTCGAAGACGATCTTGACCTAGCCAGGTTGCCGCGACCCGATCCCCTCGAGGCGCCGCGCATGCGCGATCGCATCGAGGCGATACGGGCCTACAAAGCACGAACGGTGGACCGCTTCTCCATCATGGGCTGGGTGGAGGGACCCGCCGCCGAGGCCGCCGATCTGCGCGGCGTGTCGAATTTCCTCATCGATCTGCTTGACGACCCCGGCTACGCGAACGCGCTGATGGGCCGTTGCGTCGAAACCGCTATTGCCTTTGGCGGCGCACAGATCGCCGCCGGCGCAGATACCATCGGAATCGGCGATGCGGTGGCCAGCCAAGTGTCAGCGAAGGTATACGAGACCCTCATCCTGCCGCATGAGCAGAGGCTAGTGGCGGCGTTGCACGAAATGCGCGGGCACGTCCGGCTGCATATTTGCGGCAACATTACCCACTTGCTTCCCGGCATCGCGACGCTCGGCCTTGATATTGTCGACGTCGACCACATGGTGAACCTCGCCGAGGCCCGGCACCGGTTGGGTCCGCGGGTCGTATTGGCCGGCAACGTCGATCCCGTCTCGTGCGTGATGCGTGGAACTCCCGAGACTATCGATTCCGCCATCCGCCGCTGTTATGCCGAAGCCGGCGATCCCTTTATGGTCGCCGCCGGCTGCGAGATTCCGGCCCCAACGCCGCCCGCCAATCTGGCTGCGCTCTGCCGGCCGATTGCGCCCCGTTGACCGTCTCCCTTTTCGCCACCGTCAGTGCGACTAGCAGCCTGGCGGGCTTCCCGCCCTCCAGGCTGCTAGGGTGTGCACAGAGGGCGCAGTCGCTCGGCGAGCCACCGGGCATGGTCGCGACTGCGGGCGTTGACCCACACCACCAGCCTCGCCTCCGGCGGCACCTCGGCGAACCAGCCGGCGGGATCCTCGCCCAACGCCAGCCAGTCGCGCTGCGGGATCATCGGCACATGGTCGGCAAACACGCGCAATGATTCCGCGATGAGATCTTGGTGGCCGATGTTGAGCATCGTCAGCCCGGAAATCCGCTGGAAATTTTCCCACTGGTGCCGGGAGTTGGCGCAGCAGTGCATGCCGAGGCCACCGTAGCGGGCGGAGAGCGCGGCCAACTCCGGCGCGAAGAACTCGGAGAAGGTCGCCGGGCTGACCACGCCCACCTCGTCCTCCGACAGGGTAAACCCCTGTGGCGCATAATAGGTGGGGAAATGCGCGATGCCTTCGCGGCCGTAGCGGCGGAACCATTCGTCGCAGAAGGCGGTGAGCAGGCTCCTGATCTTTTGGGTCAGAGCCAGTACGGCCGCGGGATCGTCGTGCGTGGCCATCAGCAGCTCCGATTTCTCCCAGAGGAGTGCGGCGATATCGAACGGGCTCTGGATGTCCACCAGGCGCATCAGCGGCTGGCCGCCGACGCCGCGGCGCATGCCGTCAGCGATGTCAAAAAGCACCTGCAGGCTGCTGCGATTGAGGGCCGGCACCGCCAGGTTCGCAACCTCCTCCGGTCGCGTGATCCGCGGCAGCGCAAACGGCATGTTGTCCGAGAAGGCGCCGCTTCCCATGCCGGCGGGCCGGTGCACCGCACAGCCCATGGCCTCGGCGAAGATCTCGGTGCCAGTGATATTGTCGAGGAAAGGCAGGGAGTCGTCGTCGAGCCAGGTCAACCGTTCGATCTGGCGCTGGTAGTCCTCGATCCCCCAGCGGATCCGCTGGGCGGCGAGTTGCGGCCATAGGAACGGCCGGGGCGTGGCGCCTGGGTCGTCGGGTACGGTGATCATGAACAACCGGCGGACCCGTGATCCGGGGCGATAAAACTCCAGCCAGCGGGCCCGGCGGTGGGAGATAGTCTCCTGCAACGGCATCAGGGTGTTGGGTGATGGGCGAATAGCGCTCGGGCTGCGCCAGGTTATCCGGTGGCCTGGCAAAGGCACGCGCTGATTTCGAATCCGCGTTCGCCACGTACCGGGACATGAGGCGCATCCAAAGATATGCCTATCGAATATTGGCGCCTCATGCAGCCATTCCAGACTGTATGGCCAAACAACGCCGACTTTTCCCCATGTTGGCCGTCTTTTGCGTAGCCGGGGCAGTTCCGGTGTTGGCGCAGGGATTGGATTCGCCGGAAAACTTTGCCCGCGATGCGGAGCAGAAAAACATCGCGGCGCCTACAAGGTGCCATCCCGGCGTGCGATGAAGCGCCCAAGGCGGCCTCTGCAACGGGTTACAGACGCGCCTGAAGGCACCGCGCCGGTGGGCTTGAATTGCCGATTCGTTTGAGCATGTTAGATAGATCCCGTCCGAATTCTCCCGATGAAAACGCTTCTCAGAACTTTCCTCCCGATCGCGGTGCTCACCGCTGGTTTGAGTCTCGGGATCGGCGCCCGGGCCGCCGAGGTCGGCCAGCCTGCGCCCGACTTCAGCCTTACCGACATCGACGGCGTCACGCACCGTCTGTCCGACTACAAGGGTAAACTCGTCGTGCTCGAGTGGGTGAATCCCGAATGTCCGATCGTGCAGAAGCATTACAACAAGAGCCACAACTTCCCCGGGCTGCAACGAACCTACACCGACCAAGGCGTGGTCTGGCTGTCGATCAATTCGGCTGCCCCGGGCAAGCAGGGCGATTATGACCCGGCGCAGGTGAAGGCCTGGATGCAGCGCGTCGGCGCGGTGCCGACCGCCTACTTCCGCGATCCGAATGGAGCGGTGGGCCATCTGTACGGCGCCAGGACCACACCCCACCTTTTCGTCATCAACCGGGAAGGGACGCTGGTTTATCAGGGCGGTATCGACAGCATCGCGTCATCCGATCCGGACGACATCGCCCGCGCGACGAACTACGTGAATGCCGCAATGGCCGATCTGGCCGCAGGACGTCCGGTTGCACAGAACACCACGCGCCCGTATGGTTGTGCGGTGAAATACGAGTGACGTGACCTCGCTCTTTTGCGCCGGCTAGGGGCCAGTCTGGGCCCACGAGAAGGCCCAGACCATGGAGGGGCTACGGTTCACGACGGGGTGAAGGCCTGGGTTCGGTGGGAATTGCCACGTTAACCGTACTCGCGCCAGGATCAGGAGGCAGTCCGACCGCAAGACCGTTCGTCGCAGTCTTGGTTACAAATCCTGCAAGCGGTCATCGACCTAGCCAACCTGCCGCGCTGAGAGCACATCCCGCGCCGTCGTCCAACGAATGCCGGGATAGCGATCGTTGTCGAGCGGCCCAAGCTTTGCCCGGCCGTCGAACATATTACGCAGGTACTGCATGCCCTGCCAGGCCGGATAAAGTTCCTGCTGTCCAGGCGAGAGCAGGCGCGCGAACTTGATCAGCGTGCCGAGCATTCCCAGGCCCCCGGCGCGGAACAGGCGGAATTTCCTTGCGGTGACTTCACTCACGACCGCCGCGAGCTCCCGGGCACTGAGTTGATCGCCGGAAATTCGTAGAAACCGAGGGGTGGACGGATCAAGAGCGGCGCTCGCCGTGAATGCGGCCGTGTCGTCCATTGTGGTGAAGTCCATCCGCTGGTCCGCGTCGCCCCAATAAAGGACTCGCTGCAGCCTGAAAAGGATGAGCGGCATCTGACCGGTCAGCATGTCGGCAAACGCACCGTTGAAAATCGTGGTCGCTGCAATCGGAGCCTGATCGAGGCGCTGGTGGAAGTCTCGGCGCAGATCGAGATTGCGATTCTCTCCGGGTGGAAACTTGGTGAAATCGATCGAGAAGTCGGATGGAATGAACCGTGGCACCCCAGCCTTGATCGCCGCGTCGAGCAGAACCGTTTGCGTTCCCCCGATCACGTCCCGCAATCCCTGCAGCGCAGACACCACGCACGATGCGCCGAAGCATGCCGGTGCCACTTCGGAAGCACCGCTCCAGTCGACCTGGGCAATCGTTACGCCGAGTTCCCGCAGTTGCTCAACTTTGGCTGGCGCAGCGCTGGACCGCACCAGCGCTCTAACGCTGGCTCCCCGTTCGAGCAAAGCTCTCGCGATGCGTCGGCCGAGATTGCCGGTGGCTCCGGCGACAACAATGGTCGGGCCATTCATTGTTCCGCTAACTGGATGCTCTGCCCGCCTCCGGCAGAGTCAACTTGCTCCCGTGCCCCCTCGCACCTCCTTAACCGTCCCGCCGATCGCGAGCTCCTCGCGACCGGCGCTTTCCCGATCTCCCAGCTGACTCGCAAACTCATTCGCGTCGAAGATCACCCAGCCACCGGATGGTGGCGCCCAGGGATGGACAAATCCAGCCTGCCACCTCACCCTCCGGCCACCGCTCAGACTGACGCAAGGGGTGGTTCGAAAAGACGGATCCGCTCAATACCCATGGCCGCGGTGGTCCTCAGCCAACCGCCCGGATGACGCGCAAGGGGTGGCTCGAAAAAGCGAGCTCGCTCAGTCTTAGGGGAATGGCGATTGCGTCCAAATCAGAATCTGCTCCGCCAGCCACGATTCAACTTCGGCAAAGCCGGCGGGAGTCTTGGGCCTCTCTATCGTCTCCGCCCCCACCCGGACGGAGAAAACCGTGGCTGTGAAGTCGAAAGTCAGGGCTCGCGGACCTTTTGTAAAGACGACCTGCCCCGAGGGGCCGTCACTGGCACCCCCAGACGCCTTCCATCCGCTGGACGTCAGCAAACCGTAGATGCGATCAATGGGTTCCATATTTTAGAGTAACCACTGCTCCAGAACCGATCCAATCCCTAAATCCTTTAGCACGATCCGGGCCAATGCCAACCTCATACGATGTCATTTCCTTCGGCCTCTGATCACCTATGACCAGTCTGTTTGATTGGTTCAAAGCCAAAGAAAATGCTGCAACATGGCGTGATGTAGGGCTACCTGGTGGGCTGTTCCATGATGCGCGGTGACCCGGTGGTAAGGCGAAAGGGCTGCCAGGTGGAAAATGCCGCCGGGAAGGTCGTGCCGGCTTGGTCCGAGAGCGAAAATGTGCCCGATCAGTAATGACACCAAGGGGAAAATGACCATAACCGCGCATTGCTTCCAGCCGGCACCTTTCTCACCCATTTCAGCAAAATCCCATGGAACATATCTCAATCAAGGAAAAGATCGGTTTCAGCGTCGGCGAATACGCCTCGAGCATGGTCTGGCAGACGCTCATGTTTTTCCTGCCGATTTTCTACACCGACACCTTTGGCCTGACTGCCGGCGCCCTGGCGACGCTGTTTGTGGTGGTGCGCGTTCTCGATGCTTTCGCCGACCCCCTCATGGGCATGATCGCCGATCGCACCAAAACGCGCTGGGGCCGTTTTCGCCCGTATCTTCTCTGGATGGCGGTGCCTTATGGATTGGGGCTGGTGCTGATGTTCACCACCCCGTCGCTGGAGGTCCAAGGCAAGATCATCTATGCCTACGCGACCTATGCCCTCATGATGCTCCTCTACACCGCGATCAGCATTCCCTATAATTCGATGATCGGGGTGGTCACGGCCGATCACGACGACCGCGCCAGCATTTCCTCCTATAAATTCATCTTCGCCTACCTCGCCGGAGCTTCCGTCCAGTTTCTGATCGTCCCGATGGTCAGGAGATTTGGCGCGGGCAACAGCGCCCGGGGTTATCAGATCAGCATGGGGCTGTTCGCCGTGATCGCGATCGCCCTGTTCCTGGTCACCTTCTTCAGTTCGCGCGAAAGAGTGCAACCAGACCCCAACCAGAAGACTGATATCAAGACTGACTTGCGGGACCTGGTGAACAACCGGCCTTGGGTAATCCTGTTCTGGGTTTCCCTGGCGAGCCTGATCTATATCGCGATCCGGAGCGCCGCGGTCAGCTACTACTTCAAATACGTCCTGAACCGGGAGAGTGAAATGGGCCTCTTCATGGCGCTCGGCACCCTGATGACCCTGGCCGGCGTGTTCCCCACCACGTGGCTGGCCAGCCGGATGGGCAAGGTTCTGCTCTATAAGATCTGTTTTGTCCTGGTCAGCCTCTCCTGCCTGTCGTTCTTTTTCTTCGACGCCTCGCAGATTAAACTGATCTACCTTTCCCAGGCTCTCGGTTCAATGGCCGGGGGGCCGCTGTTTCCCCTTCTGTGGAGTATGATCGCCGATACTGCCGACTACTCCGAATGGAAGACCGGACGCCGGGCCACCGGTCTCGCCTTTTCGGCGCTGACATTCTCCCAAAAACTGGGCTTCGGCATCGGGGGATGGATGGTGATGTCGCTGTTTGCCGGATCCGGATTCGTCGCCAACGAGGTTCAATCAGCGTCGGCGCTGCTCGGAATCCGCTTCAGTGTCAGTGTCATTCCGGCAGCGATCTCACTGGTCGGGGCCGGGTTGCTCTTTCTCTACAAACTCGACGAAAAACAAATGCGCCGGATCGGGGAGGAGTTGGGAATACGAAGGAGCCGCCACCGTCCCGACTGAAGCAATGCTTGGCCCGAAAAGGCGGATCCGCTCACTCCCTGTCAGTCTATGAATCGTCACTTATCGCTCTGGATATCAGCCGTCCTCACGGTGTCAGGATGGGCCCATCATCTTTCAGCCGCGGAATCAACGCGGCCTATGGACCCGGTGGACTGCGTGGATCCATTCATCGGGACAAGGGGAGATGGCAATGTCTTTGCTGGGGCAACCTTGCCCTTCGGTTTTGTCCAGCCGGGTCCGGACACCGGGCCCGGCAGCGGAGCTTCCGGCTACGATCACCACAAGCCGATCAATGGCTTTTCCCAACAGCACATCTCCGGACTGGGAGGCCCGATTTATGGTGAGATTTCTCTCCTGCCGGTCACGGGAGACATTTCCGACCCTTCCAATGTTTTCTCGAGCGGCAAATCGCTTGAGGCGGCTTCTCCCGGCTACTACGCCGTCACCCTGGCTCCTTGGAACGTGAAGGTGGAACTCACGTGCACCCGGCACGTGGCTTTCCACCGCTATACCTTCCCCGCCAACTCGCAATCGCGCATCCTGTTGAACGCCGGCCACTGCCTTTATGGAACCAGTGCCAACTGGGCTTCCGCCAAGCCGGTGGGTGGTGAGGTCCAGATCGATCCGGCACAGCGCGAAGTCTCGGGCTATATGGTTTATCGGGGAGGCCGTTCCACGGAGAAACCCTGGAAGGTATATTTTGCGGCCCGTTTCGATGCCGCGTTCGCCACTTTTTCCCCGTGGTCCGATGGTGGGTGGCTTCCGCAAGGCGCGGCGTCAGCCCAGGGAGCCGGCATCGGATTCAGCCTGAACTTCATCACCACGGCGGGCCAGGTCATCCAGTCGAAGATCGCGATTTCCTGGAGGAGCATCGCGCAGGCCCGCGCCCGGCTCGATCAGGAATTGCCCGGTTGGATTTCGACGCGGTTCATGCGGCGGCGCGCGCCGCGTGGAGGGGCATACTGGGGCGCATTGAGATCGCCGGCGGCTCCGCCGATAACCTGCGCCTGTTTTATACCGCGCTTTATCATATGCACATATCTCCCAACGACTGGACCGGAGAGTCGCCGGAACGCTACGGGGATCTCAGGTACTATGAAAACCTGCTTTGTCTTTGGGACACTTTCCGGGGCGTTATGCCACTTTACACTCTTATCGAGCCCCAGGTGAGTGCAGACATCGTGAATACTCTGCTCAACTTCTACACGATCGACGGGTGGACCGGTGATGCTCATAGCGCCCACCAGTACGAACATGTGCAGAACGGCTCGAATGCCGACGTGGTGATCGCCGATGCCTACGCCAAAGATTTGCCGGGTGTCGACTGGTTGAAAGCCTATCAGGCCATTCGCAAGAACGCTTTTGAAGATGCCAATCCCGGAGCCACTTCCAGACCCAAGACGGGCCGCTTCCGCCTCACGGATTATCTTAGATTCGGCTATCTGCCAACCGATGCCGCTGCCAACACCGATGTGCAGGGCGTTACGCGCACGATCGAATATGCTTACGACGACTTTTGTGTCCTCAGCCTGGCGCGCAAGTACGGCACCGCCGAGGACATCCGAAGCCTCGGCGGACGAATCCTCTGGTATAAGAATCTTTGGGACACGAGCTCAGGGGGATTTATGCGCGGCCGGACCAGGTTCGGTGCCTGGTACGAGCCGTTTGACCCTCTGAACGGCGAGACCGGCAAACAATACTACGAAGGACATGCCTGGACTTGGATGTGGTACGTGCCCCACGACCAGCAGGGCCTGATAAACCTGCTGGGAGGCGACGGTGCTTTTATCGGCAAACTCAGCACAGCCTGTGAACAACATTACGAGGCCTACAATGAGCCAGGGTTGCTCCAACCCTATCTCTTCATTCATGCCGGCCGTCCCGACCTGACCCAGCATATCCTGCCCGACCTGATGAAAAACTTCACGCCCGCCAACGACGGCCTGCCCGGCAACGACGACAGCGGTGCGATCTCCGGCTGGCTGGTCTGGACGATGCTTGGAATCTACCCCAATGCGGGCCAGGACTTTTATTATCTCTGCCGCCCTGCTTTCCCCAAGGTCAGAATCCACCTGGCGAACGGACATGAGCTCCTCATCAGCGCTGCGGACGCCACGACAGAAAAGCGTTACATCGTCTCCGCCCGGCTCGATGGCCAGCCCTGGAATCAAGCCTGGATCCGGCACCGTGATCTGATCAACGCCTCCTCGCTTGATTTCGACCTGACCACAAATCCTTCGCCATGGGGGCGTAATCCTCGGCCGCCCAGCGTTTCGGTTCCGCATTATTGATCTTTCACAAAGGAATGGATGCGGTTCTTCGCTCTGGAAGCGGTATCCATTCAATACTGAATCCTCAATATGGCTACTACAACGGCATATTCGCCGCTGCTTTCATCCCGGTGTTCTTTCTCTATGGCTACCTCTGCAAGAGGGTGTCGCTGAAAAAACTATTGTGGTGGGGATCGATTATCACGGTGCCGTAAATGGTTCCGCTGGCCTTCATCCACTCGGCCAACCTCGCGCTGGTGCTGGCGGTGCCAATTGGCCTGATGGGCGGCGTTGCGACCGCGGCCTACTACGATCTGGCGATGCGATCGTGTCCACCCGGCCTGCAAGGCACTCTGATGATGATGGTCGACGGCGTTTACATGCTGGCAACCCGCAGCGGCGACATTCTGGGCGCCCGGATCTACGGGATTAGCCCGGCCCACGGGTTTCTCTATTGCGTGATCGCCACGACGGCTCTGTATGCGCTCATCCTGCCGCTGCTCTTCGCGATTCCGAACCAACTCATCGCGACCGCCGATGGAGAACCAAATCCGGAATTGGATCCGGAACCGTTGACCACGGCTGGGGAGACGCCGCGGTAATTGCCCTCCGGCAGAAAGGATGCGTTCGCGCTCCGGGCGCGTTCTCACCCGGCCGTCCATGCTCCCAACGGAGGCGGGTAACCGCCAACGCCCTGTTGCCACCGTGGCCCGCGTGGACAGGTTCATGCTAACAATCACCTGACGTGCTTCGGATTGCCGCGGGATCGGCGATCTTTCTTTTCGTGGATCAGCGCGGGCGATGGCTTGTCGGCTGTCACCTGCGGGACCGCCGCGGGTTCCACGGGGGCTCGTCGCTCGGAAATCAACCGCCGCTCGGCTTCGAACCAGATCGCCTCATCGCGGCCCTCGGGTTGGCCAGATTCAGTCCACAACTCGCGGGCGCATTGCGCGATCTCGTCGTGGCTCGGGTTGGAGTCTGTTGCGGTGGCTGCAGTGACTGGAAATGAATTCATGTGTATCATAATTTCCGATGCTAAACCTTCTCGGACGGAGACATTTTATAAAACATCTATTCTGAACGCGACTTATATCTCCCCCTGCTGCGTCCGCGTCGGGCAATCTGTTCGCGGGCTAATCGATTGACGCGATTATTGTTGCCGCCGGCGTGAGCCAAACAGTGATCTGGCCAGAAAAAGGCCGGCCCTTCGCGAGGGCCGGCCCGGAGATGGGAATGGTCGTAGTCCCTGCGCTCCTACTTGACCAAATTCTGGCTGACCAGAGCGGTCATCTCGAACATCGAGACGGCCTTCTTGCCTTTGAAGATGATGCCGAGCTTTTCGTCGGCGTTGATCTGGGTTTTCACCTTTTTGTCCTGCAGGCCGTTCTTCTTGATGTAGACCCAGATTTTCTTGGTGAGTTCGGTGCGCGGAAGGGGCTTGGCCCCGACGATTGCGGCCAGCGCCTCGTTGGGCTGGACCGGCTTCATGAATGCGGCGTTAGGTTTACGAGCGGGCTTTTTTGCCATGAATAATTTTTGGTTGAGTTTGAGTTCCCCGGTTGGGGATTGGGCTATTCAGACGGAAAATCCGGAGGCTTACAAGCAGGGACGGAGGCAAAACCGGCGCGGCATCGCCAATCTGCCCGGGTTGTTGAATCGGCGTTTCGGCCGTTCCCCGGGGGCACGCCGAGATTATTCCTTATCCCTTCGGACCAGCACGACGACAATCAGGATCTCTTCGATTTGGGATCTCGGGAACCGCCGGCCTCCCATTTAAGGCGCGGAGCTCTGGTCGCTTGTTTTTGACGAAGGAGCCGATTCTGCCAGGCTATTCTCATGTCACCCCCGAAATCCGGCCTCCAACCGCGATTGCGCCTCTTGATTGGTCGCGGTCAAACGGTCGGCCCCGGCAAGGCCGAACTCCTCAAGAGAATCGCCGCTACCGGATCGATCCCGAAGGCGGCCAACCGGATGGCCCGGCTTCAGGAATGGGCTAAGGCCAGAGAATTTATGTGTGATTGCACGCCCTCCACTCAATATTCTGGGGGCGGCAAATCCACTTCCCGATCGGTGCTGTTCGCGATTCCGCTGTTGCTGGCCTTGGGCCCCCATGTTGCTTGCGGCGGCAACTCAACTGATCGATGGCCACCGGTTGCAGTGTCCGGCATCGCCGGCGTGACCTTGATAACGACCGACTTGGCTCCCCTTCGGCAGTTCTACGGGCTAGGAGCTGGGTTTGCCGAGGTGCCGGACGGGCCGGGCAGAGCCAGGTTCATTGTCGGCGCAGGCCAGTGGATCGAATTTCAGACCGTTCACGAATCCAACTGGCGACGGCGCCTGCAGTACGTGACGCTGGAGGCATCCCGCGTTGAGGATATTGAACGCGCATTGCGCGCCCGCAGCGTACCGACGGATTGGATTGGGTCGGATCCGCGCGCCCGGATCCTGCAACTGGAGGATCCAGCTGGCGATCGCATCCGCGTGGCGGAGCCATGGACTGCGCCTGCAACCCGTCCAGGAGCGCCGGTGCCGTTCAGCGAGCACTTGCAGCACACCGGCTTCGCAGTAGCCCGATCGCAAGCGGAGGCCACGATGGCGTTTTACCGCGACACGTTGGGCTGGCCCGAGGTGGTTCGCGGGGCCGACCCAGACGGGCGGCTCGCCATGGTAAAATTCCGGCTGCCCGGAGGGCGCAACGAGTTTATCGAGCTGATCTTTTTCGACCCGCCCTTGGACAAGTGGGCTGCAGGTGCGTTTGATCATGTGAACTTCGAGGTCAGTGATATCGACGCTGCCTACCGAGTGCTTCATCGCGGGGGCATTGCGACCCAAAGCAACCACGTGCCGAAGGTAAACGGCGAGCGCCTGTGGGCGATCGATATTATTGATCCCGAGCTGACGCGGATGGAAGTCCAGGTGCTCGCACCGGCCCAGGAAGCCATCGGCACGATCTCAGCGGTCGGCGGAGAGAAGGAAAAACTACTATTCGATGGCAAGACGCTCGCAGGCTGGGAGGGCAACACGCGCAACTGGCGCGTTGAGGACGGTGCGATTGTCGCGGGTGCGCTCGACCGCAAACAGCCGCACAATGAATTTCTCGCGACGACAGCGGACTTTGGACATTTCGACTTTCGGCTTCAATACAAGATCGAGGGTGCCAACGGATTCGTGAACGGTGGCGTACAGTTCTGGTCGCAGCGCGTGCCGGACAGTTTTGAGGTTTCGGGCTATCAGGCCGATCTAGGCGCAGATACCGACGGCAATCTGTACGACGAAAGCCGGCGCAACAAGAACCTCGCCCTAGCGCCTGCCGAAGTGCGAAAACGCGCGCTGAAGCCTGGCGCCTGGAATGATTATAGGATTCGCGCGGAGGGCGCACACATCCAGATCTGGCTTAACAACGTGAAGACGGTCGATTACACGGAGAACGACGGGGAATTTCCGCACTACGGGAAAATCGCACTACAAATCCACGGTGGAGCATACACGAAAGTTTCGTATCGTATCCTGAGCATCGAGATATTGCCCTGACAATCAATAGGGCGCAGATTGAGAGCCCTCAATATCCCGGCGGTTGGGAGCGACGGGCAGACCTGCCACCTCCTGTTCCTGGGAAAGCCACGCCTTGTCTTTGATCCGCCCGTGCGGAAGGTGGACGTTCAGAGCGGTACTCCTCAAATGCGGAGAAAGATCTTGCGCCGGTACATCCAGAACAAAATCAACCAGTAGCTAAGGAGCTGGACCGCCCCGCGCGTCAGGGTCTCGAATCTCGTCCCGAAAACCAGGAACGGAGCTGAACCCAGATGGATACGGAAAGCGTCGGCAATCTGATGGCCGAAGTAGTCGGCCAGGAAATACGCGGCAATCGAATTCACCCCGATGACGATAAGGGGGAACGCCCATCTTCTGTGCAGCCTGACCTCGATGATCCAGCAAAAGCCTGCGAGAAAAAGGAAACAAATGCCGCCGCTGAACAGCGTCCAGGCGGACGTCCAGATGCGTTTGACGATAGGGCAGATACCGGCAAAATGTAACAAAAGACCCACGGCGAGTCCCGCAACAGCGGCAACGACGAGTTTCTTGAAGGGAATCCGCGGCGTTTGGGTGCGCAGCCAGCGACCCGCGATAATCCGACCGGTGATTCTCAGCCACTGGTTTCTCGCATGATCGCGACCCATTGCGCCGTGCGCTGCCGAACCCTCGCATTCGACGCGCAAAGCACGTAAAGATCCCTAAAGGCGTCGGCAAATCCCTCGGGAAGCCCCTTTGACGGCACCTCCCATTTGCCGCTTTCCCGGGCGCCGGGAACGCGGATCTCCACCGTGCCGCGGCATCGTTCCGGCAAGAGGTCGTAAAGATATGCTTGAACGAGCAGCGAGTCATTTGCCGGCTTGCCACCCAATGCCGTAACAATCGCCAATAGATGGGCCGGCTTCATCGTGCGGTAATTACCCTGCGCATAGTTATTCACCCTCGACACCGCGATTCCCGCGCGCTCAGCGAGCTGTGCCTGGCTGACCCCACGGGCTTGCATTACTGAGCAGAGAGCCGCCGGGAAGAGGTGTGGACGGTAGGGCACGGGGGATTAGCAGGGGCGGTAGCAACGTCATTGTCGAGATCGCAATGAATTTGCATAACGTTTTTACAGGTTGTCTCCCCGCCGCGTTCGGTTCACCGCGATGGGGCCTTCTTTTGCCAGCCGCCCGCCATCAGGCGTGCGCTATTTCGTGAGGGCTAGCCCGAACCAAACGCTAATGCCTGCCTGATACGAAAACGGGTTTCCATAGAGAGTCCATCCCTGGCAAGCATCTCCGATATCCGTGCCCGCGGTGGTTGGAACCTTTTGATTAGTGGGTCGCGGCGAGAATTGGCGATATTCCCACTAGGTGATCCGGGTTGCTCTTTCCGGAACTGAGGTCCTGTTCCAAGTCGACGGTTACAGTGTTTTCGATAAACTTCATTCGCAACCTGAGAGTGAACGGTGTCCGGTAGCGACAAATAAGGGCTGTAAAGGTGTCATCCGCCGTCCACGCTCCGCTGGCGGCAACCGGGGCCTGGTCGCCCAAGCCCGGCGGACTGTTTAAAGTCAGCAAGACGCCCTTTACCCAGTTCCCCTTTCCGCAGACGATGCGTTGTTCGATCCCGGCCAGCCGGCACTGGACCGTCACGCCGGTCCCGTCAATGGCGGGTGGCCGTTATCGCGGGGCAACGAATGCGAACGGATTCGATGGACTTTGGACGACAGACGACGGCGACGCTATTCTGGTGGAGGTCAAGACGACTGACGCATATAGAGTCTCGCTCGAAACTACTGCCGGTTACCGAAGGAAGCTCATTCGGGGAGGGGAGATTGCAGAGGACAAGTCGTCGATCTTGTACATCGTTGGGCGAGACGACACGGGCGATCTTGAGGCGCAAGTCCGTGGATCAAGACATGCGTGGGATGTCCGCCTAATCAGCGTCGGAGCTCTCCTTCGGCTGCTGAGAATCAAAGAGGGGAGGATCAGCAGACGGTCGACCGGATCCGCGACATCCTAAAACCACAGGAGTTCACACGTGTTGACCGGATCATCGACCTCGTTTTCTCCGCCACTAAAGAAGTGGTGATAGAGTCTCCCGTCGACGGAGAAGCTGCTCCGAGCACTCCAAAGAAAGGAAAGAAGTTCACCCCCGTGAACTTCCGGTCCGCCTGCATTGATCGGCTACAGAACCATCTTAAGGAGACACTCGTAAAGCAGTCATCTGCGGTTTTCGCAACTCCCGACGGATCGATCGCCGTTTCGTCGGCCATTTCCGTGAATACGAGTCGCCCAACGGCACGGGTTACTGGTTCGCCTTCCATCCATCGCAAAAAGCCAGGCTCGAAGGATTCCCAAGAGCGTGGGTGACGTTCGGATGCGGTTCGGAAAAGCAACTGCTTGTCATACCGCTTGCGGAATTCACGAAGTGGTTATCTGAGTGGATCCACCGTGGCGGGAGGGCGTGGTGCGGCGTTTCCAGCCTGCACGATCATCGACCAAAGGGTGCGCGGGCTGAAGCTCTGCGCTGCGCGATGGTCCGGTACTGCTGCCGCAAATCCAAAACGGTGCGCCCCAATAGCACTGCCGGGATTTCAGCCGACACGTCAAAGATGCGAAAAGCCTGTTACTGGTAACAAGAATTCCGGATTCAAATCGGCTTCATCCCGTCTAAGTTGAGGTTGCGCCGGTGACCAGCCGACACTCTGTCCGGGCCGGTCCTTACCCTCAAAAACCGAATCACTATGAAAGTTGTGCAACTTACCCTTGGTTGCCTCGTTTTTGCTGCTGCGCAGAACAGTGGTATCGCCACCAGTCCGGCGGATCGCGAACCACCCGGTGCCTCTTCCTTGGCCGCTCCGCTGCTAGCGGTCTTGCCCCAATTCACCGCAGCCGATGTGCCGGCTTGGGGACCTTCGGAGATTCCGGTCGATCCGCCGACATGGATCGACCTCCCGACCGCCGCCGACGCGCGCTTGCCGGGGGCCGGCAGCAAGCAACATCCGATGCTTTATATTGGGGAAGGCTGCAACAAGATGTACGTCGTCAACGGGGGCAAAGTGATCTGGACGTATTCCACCGGCAAGGGCTGGGAGTACGATGACATCTGGATGTTGAGCAATGGAAATGTCCTTTTCTCTCGCATGAGCTTCGCGGAGGAGATCACGCCGGCCAAAAGGGTAGTCTGGCACCTCGATGCGCCCAAGGGAACCGAGATCCACACTGTCCAGCCGATCGGTCTGGACAGAGTTCTCCTGGTCGAGAACGGCCTGCCCCCGCGTCTCATGGTTATCAACAAGAGGACCGGCGGGGTCGAGGTGGATCACGTCCTGCCCTGCCTCAGCCTCACGGAACCGGGAACCGTCCATGCGCAATTCCGCCGGACCCGGATGACCGCTCAAGGCACCTACCTGGTTCCGTTCCTCACGATGAACAAGGTAGTCGAGTATGATCGGGATTTTCATGAGATCTGGTCGTATGCGATTCCGTCCCCTTGGGCCGCGGTGCGTCTCCACAATGGGAATACCCTCATCACCGACGAACGCGACCGCCTGACCCGCGAAGTGAACCGCCAAGGCCAGACGGTGTGGGAGTTCAACCTCGCCGAGCTGCCTACGGAAATCGTCTTCCCCGGGTCACAGACTTGCGTGCGCCTGGCGAACGGCAATACCCTCCTGTGTTCCCGCGGCGACAATGGCAAAGGTTGCCAACTCGTTGAAATCACGCCGGACAAGAAGATCGTCTGGGCGCTCAAGGACTGGAAAACCTTCGGACCCGCCACCGCCGTGCAGCTCCTCGACGAACCCGGCGTGCCAGAGAACCCGGGTGACCTGCAGCGCTAAGCCATGAGCCAGCACCGTCCGGCGCCCGCCGCCATTCAATCCCCTGAAATGAACCCACCGATCGGTCCCGTTGGTTACCGGATTGGCCGCCCGGCAGCGACGACCTGGCGGACTCTGGCGGCCGGCTGGGTCCTATTGCTCGCGCCGCCGTTGCCGGCCGCGGACGCACCCGCGGCTCCGGCAGCCGCTACCGTTCCGGTGCCCGCAGGATGGGTGCGCATCCCCACGAAGGGGCGGAGCTTCATTATGGGCCAGGAATTTGCTGGCCACCGGTGGACGTACACGTTTCCGGAACATCCGGTTTCTTTCACCTATGATTTCCTCATGTGCGCCACGCCGGTGACACAGGCGGAATTCCGCCAGGTGACCGGGACGAACCCCACGCTCCATTCCGGCGACGAGAACCGTCCCATCGACAATGTTTCCTGGTTCGACGCGGTCGCGTACTGCAATGCGTTGAGCGAGCGCGACCATTTGTCACCGGTTTATCACTACACGGTGGTCAAACGCGACCAGGAGGGGCATATCGTCGACCTAACGGAGCTGAGCATTGACCGCCAAGGCGAAGGCTACCGCCTTTTGACCTCGGCGGAGTATGAGTTCGTCACGCGAGCTGGCACGACGGGGCGCTGGTTTTTTGGTGATCGTGATGAGGACCAGGGGAAGGCGGTGGACTTCGCCTGGTGCGAACTCAATTCCGGGAAGACGACCCATCCGGTCGGCCAATTGAAGCCGAATGCCTTCGGGGTTTATGATATTACCGGAAATCTGTGGATGTGGTGCAACGATTGGCATGGTGGCGCCTACCCGACCACGCCGCAAACCGATCCGGGCGGACCTGCCACCGGCGATGAACGCATCGCGCGGGGCGGGGCGTTCAAGAATGATGTGAACCACGAGCGTTCCGCCTATCATTGGCAGTGGGCGCCCCACTCCCGGAATTTTGAGCTGGGCTTCCGGATTGCGCGCACCGTGAAGCCGGTGTCGCCGGCGGGCCCGCTGGCCTTGGTGGAAATCAACCAGGACACTTGGTACCGCATCATCGCCTGCCATAGCGGGAAAGTCCTGGAGATTGCCGCCGGGGAAGTCTCGCCCAACCAAGGCCGGCGGCTCGAGCAAGACGCCGTGACGGGCAAGGACGATCAGCTGTTCCAGTTTCATCAGATCCAAAGCGGCTATTATCAGATTCGCGTGAAATCCGGCGGACTGGTGCTCCAGCTCAAGAATGATTCGCTCGACGACCATGCGCCGGTGGAACTCGGCAAGCCCACTGGCCAGGACAACCAACTGTTCACGCTCGTCAGGGACACCAACGACTCCTTCAGCATAATCGCGAAGAGCAGCGGCTACGGTCTTGACGTCGCCGGCGGCGTGGGAGCGGTGGGCGATCACGTTCCGGTCATCGTCTATCCGCCCAACAACTCGTTGAACCACAAGTTCTGGATCATCCCGGCCGAGGTGGCTGACGCGAAACCAATCGTGGCACCCCTGACGAAAGTGCCTGCCTATCTCCCCCCGTTTGATGCGGCGGCGGCGGGGATGACACCCTTGTTTGACGGCAAGACGCTCGCCGGTTGGGTGGGTGACCCTGCAGGCTGGAAGGTTATCGACGGGGCGATTGTCGGGGTGAAGGACAACCAAAATCTGATGACTACTGGTGATTATGATGACTTCCGGCTGATCGTCTCGACCATCCAGGTCGATTCGCCCACCAACCACCAAGGAATCGGTTTCTGGGGCGAGCCTCTCGCCGCCGGAAAATACGGCTACGGAGGCTGCATCGATCTCATGCCGCCGATGAATTGGACGTGGGACTACACCACCAATCGTGGGCTCAACGGGTTCTTTAAGCTCAGCCGGGACCTGGATAAGGACCTGGGAATAACCCGCTCAGAATGGACCCAAGCGGAGATCCTGGTGAACCGGTCGAAAGGCACAATCCGAATGGCGGTGAATGGGATGGAAGTCCTGAGCTATGTCGACCGCAATCCAGGCCGCTTAAAGCGCGGTCCCATCGGTCTCCAGGCTCACGGCGGAAACCGGGAGGTCCGCTATAAGGACATTTTCATCGAAACCCGGCCAAAAGATGATCGGTTGATCACCCTGACGAACTGAAGGCTGGGTCAACCTGGTCTCGAGTGGAGAAAGGAATGTTGGGAGAGTCCGATGCCGGGGAGCATGACGGCTGTGAGCGGCGTGCTCGGCGGCGGCGCGGAGTTGGAATCAACCCGCGCCACCGGGTGACCGAGGCGGCGGCTGCGAGCGGTGCGGTGGCCAGCTGAGAAGATCGGGCGAAGGCTCGGTGCGCCCGCAATTCGTTCTTCGGTCAGCTCCTACTTTGCCGTTAAACATCCGAGGCCCGCCAGCCCCACCGGTATTCGAACCCCGTGAGCTGTATATGGCATGCAGCACCCCGGAGCTTACTGGCAGCATCAACTGCGCTGCTTTCGTGAGGGCCGATCACGTCACCTTAATCCGGTTTCCCCGCAGCCGGGTCCGGCGCGGCCGATCAACCGGGCCTCTTGTCGAACGGGCGGCGGAGTGCGGCCGGAACCGGGCGGAAATGAACTTGCTCGAAGGCAGCCGCCCGCCAGCCGGGTTCACTGCCCTCCGGCCGCCGGCCAGCGGCGTTTCCGATTGGCGACCGTGAGGTTATCGATCACGACGGCCTTGGCCTTGGCGAGCCCGCGCGACGGGTTCGTCGCGTCAATCATAACCGCGAGCGCCAGGAGGGTGAGACCCCGGGGATGATAGCAGTTTTTCATGGTGGAGGAGAGTTGGAGCTATGCCAATCGGAACTAGCAGGGACCGTGCCATGCTGATCTCGCGCCCTCCCCTCCCGCCTTGCCGCCGCGCTTGCCACCTGCTAGCGGGCGATCCGCAGGCAGGAAACCCTACTTTGCCGCCAGGGTCTTGCTCAGAAAGTCCACCACCCGGGTCAGCGAGTCGTTGGCAGCATCCGCGTCCCAAGCCATATAGCCTCTCCCACCGATGGCAGCGGGGTCATAGTAGCTCAGGGGGGGCTCATTCCGGTTAAAATCATGACAGGCGCCGGCGTATTCGACCGTGATCACCCCGAACTTGAATCGGTTCAGAAGCAGGCGTTTGAACAACGGCACATTTTCACCTTCGCCGTAGGAATCTTTAGTCCCATAGAAGATAATCATCGGAGCCCCGGTCGGCCGGCAATCGCTTTGCGCCAGAAAACTTTTGCACACTGGAAAAAACGCGGCATGGGTTGCGAATCCCTTCTCATCGCCCATCCACAATTTGCGGTTCTTTTCGAAAGCCGCATTCACCGTCAGGTGTCCCCCCATGGAAAATCCCATGATCCCGATTCGGTCCGGATCAATCGCAGGCCGCTTCCGCAGTTCTTTCAGCGCGGCAAAACCCATGGCCACCAACGCATCGGGCGACGGCCGATCTCTTGGACCGGTGAAAATCCCGGTCTTGAAATCCACCTCGAAAACCGCAATCCCCGCCTGCAGGATCGAATCCTGATAGAACCGGCCGACTGAGTTGATTCCACTGGTGCCGTGAACCATGACCACGGCCGGGCAGGGGGGGGATTTTTCCTCCGGCAAGTAAAGTGTCCCGGACACCGGCAGGGGATGGCTCCTGTCCAGTGAAGAGAATTCGATTCTCTCTCCCCCGGGGGTTGCGCCAATCGGCGTGACCAGAACCGCGAGACAACCTACGGCCAGTAATTTGATCCATTCGGAATATCGAATCATACTCGTGGATAGACCAAGACACGTTTGCTGAGCAAACTGTATCAGGCGCCTGGTCAGTGACGCCAGCAGATGGGCTTATCGTCAAAAAACAGCTCCACTGGGTTGAACGGCGAGTGTCTGGAGCATCACCAAGTCCGGCTTGCCCGATCCGAGCAGTGGAAACGGTGTGCACAACCTGATCTGCCGCGGCATGCTCAAGTCCGAAAGGCCCCGGGCGCGGATGGCCTCGCGCGCGGCCTCCAACGTCAGGCCGGCGTCGGAGGTGCACAAGACGAGCTCCTCGCCCTTCGTGGCGTGAGGCCGGCTGACCACCGCGACGGCGCCGGTGGTCGCCCCGGAGACCGCCTCTTCGACGGCGGCCAGGGAGACCATTTCTCCGGCGACCTTGGCGAAGCGTTTCGCCCGGCCGAGGATCGTGATATAACCCTGATCGTCCACGGCCACGATGTCGCCGGTGTCATACCACTCTCCGGAATCCGCCAGGATTCCCGGCTGGTCCGGAAGGTAATAGCCCATCATGCGGTTGGGGCCGCGGACATAAAGCCGGCCGCCCGCGACGCCGGGCATCGATTCGAGCCGACAGGTGATGCCGGGAAGAAGGCGGCCCACCGTGCCCGGCTTGGAGGCCAGTGGCGTGTTGATGGCGAGCACGGGCGAGGCCTCGGTCGTGCCATAGCCTTCAAAGACGCGGATGCCGAAACGCTCGCTCCAGAGTTTCTGGGTGGCCGGCTGGAGTTTCTCGCCTCCGGCGAAAACGTACCGCAACGAGTAGAAATCGTACGGATGCGCCTTGCGGGCATAGCCGTTGAGGAACGAGTTCGTGGCAAAAAAGATCGTGGCGTTGGCGTCGTAGATGAACTCCGGGATCACGCCGTAATGCAGCGGCGTCGGATACAGGATCGCGCGCACGCCGGAAAGCAGTGGCGTCAGCATGCCGCCGGTGAAGCCGAACGCATGGAAGAGCGGCAGGGCATTGAAGACGCAGTCGCTGTGGGCAAAGTCGATCCGCGCCCGCAACTGGGCGACATTCGCCAGCAGATTCTCATGGGAGAGCACAACCGCCTTCGGCAGTCCGGATGACCCGGATGTGAAAAGGACCGCGCAGCGGCGGTCCCGGCCCGCGGCCATCCAGGCGGCCTCGTGCTTCGCGTAGGCCGCGCCCAGGTTGAACCGGATCCATGACGCCCGCAGCTTCCCCGCCCAGGACGGCCTGAGGTCCTCCAGGTAGACCACGGCTGCTCCCGCGGCCAGAAGGTCGTTCAACCGCTCCTCCAGCCGGCCCGCGGCAACGAAGGTCCGTGAAGTGACCACGGTCTGGATGGCGGCGGTTCGAACAGTGGAGGCGAAGGCCGCCCGGCCCATGTTGAAATTGAGCCAGGCCGGAATCCGGTGCGCGAATTGCAGTCCCCAGAAGGCCAGCGCCCCTTCCACGCTCGTCGGCAGCATGAGTCCCACGATGTCTCCGGGTTTTGTGATTCGGGAAAACCGGGTTCCAAGATAGGCGGAGCGCCCCAAGAATCTGCGCGTACGTCAGGCCGCGGCGGTCGCTGCCTTCCCAGATGGGCCGGTTCCCGCCATGGCGCCGCGAGGCGGCAATGAGCTCGCGAAACAGGCTATGGTCCGTCACCTGGGCGGCAAAGGCGCCGTCGCTGAGCAGGTTGTAGATAAACGCCGTGCGTTCCGGACGGGCGGTGGATTTCGGCATCACGCAGGGCGCGCTGAGGGTGAGCGTGATCCGGGGAAACCACCGGCGCTTGTACTTGTGGCCGAGCCGCGTGAATATCGACAGATGGGCGCCATCGATGTGGATGGTGATGATCTGGGCCTGGGTCCGGTGGGCGATGAAGCCGGCCCCGTCATAGACCTTCATCAGCCCTCCGGTCATGCTGAGGCGCCCCTCGGGAAAAATCGCCACCACCTCGCCCTGCTCGACGCAGGCGCAAAGCGTTTTCAGGCTCAGGGGGTGGGCGGGCTCGATGGAGCGGGCGTCGACCCATTTCAGGAAGGGTTTGATCCACGGGAGTCGGGCGAACCCGCCATGAACCGCGAAGACCGGCTTGTCGGGCAGAAATGCGGCCAGAAGCGCCGCGTCCAGCCATGACGTGTGGTTGGCGATCACCAGTCTCGGGCCGGACGCGGGGAAATTCTCCAGCCCTCGGATCCGCACCCGGAACGCAATCCGCAGGATCAGGCGCAAGACCGTATGCAACACGGATTCGGGCACCAGCCAGACCATGCAGGCTGACACGGCCAAGTTGGTCAACCCCAGCGCGCACAGGAGCGCAACCGGACGGGGGTCGATGGCCGCCAATCCGATCGCGGCCACCGCGCCAACGACCATGAAAGTCGCGTTCATGATATTGTTGGCTGAGATTACCCGGCCGCGCTGGTCCACCGGGCTTCGGTGCTGCATCAGGGCGTACAGCGGCACCGAGTAGATGCCCCCCGCCACGCCGATTCCGGAGGTGATGACGGTGAGGAACGCCCCGAGGTGGGCACCCCAGAAGACGTCGGCGAGCACCCAAAGGGACAAGAACCCGCTGATGGCCGCGCCCGCCAGCGGCACATAGGTGGCCCGGATGCGGCCCTTGGTGAGGAACAGACCGAGAAACGATCCGGCGCCGACGCCCAGGGCAAAGCAGAGCAGGAAGTGGGTCACACCGTTGGCGTCTCGGTGCAGGACGTCCTTCACATAGGTGGGCAGAAACGAAAGCAGCACGGCGCCAAGGCACCAGAACCAGGAAATGCCCAGAATGCTCCGCCGGAGCACGGGGATCTCCCGGATCGTGCGGATGGCATCGACCGTGCATCGCCGCAGCGACCGCGGGTTCCACGGCGAAAAGGAGGGGGTGGCCGCAGCCGGAGCCGGGGGCATGAAATAGGTGGAGACGCAGCCGATGACTCCAAGGATGAGCAGCAATCCCGCGACTTCGATTCGGCCGGCCGCACCGGTCGCGGCCTGGGCGCCCACCAGCATGCCGGTAACAATCGCGATGAAGGATCCGGCCTCGAACCAGGCATTGCCGCCAATCAGTTCCTCGGTGCGCAGGTAGACCGGGAGCAGTCCGTATTTCAAGGGTCCGAACAACGCGGAGATAAACCCGAGGGCCACAATGACCGCCCACATGCCGTAGAAGCTGTCGGTGTACAGCGCCGCCGCCGCCCCGAGCATGACCAAGGCCTCGAAGGTCTTGAGCGTTCGCACAAGCGTATGCCGCGCCCAGATATCCGAGACATAGCCCGCCCAGCCCGAAATCAGCACAAACGGCAGGATAAAGAGCCCACCGATCAGGTAGACGGCATAGGCGGGATTCCACCCGTGCGCGCGCGCCAGCCCGAACGTGCTCAGCAGGACGAAGGCGTTCTTGAACACGTTGTCGCAAAATGCCCCGATGAACTGGGTGACAAAGAGGGGCAGAAACCGTCTGGAGGTGAAGAGTTTCATCGCTGGTAAGGCCCCGTCAGGTGGCGAGGGAGGTTGGTGCCGGCAGGCGGATCAGCGCGGCGGCCCGGGTGAAACTTTCCTCCGGGAAGCCCATCGCCCGCTTAAGCCGATAGTCCCGTTCGAGCGGATTCGGCTCGCTCAGACTCGACCAAAAGGCCCGGCGGCTGACGAAGCCGCGGAAGAACGACCCGTGGCCGAAGACCGGAACCGGGGTGTCGCTGCCATGAAGAATGCGCCCCGCCAGGGACGAATCCAGGCACCGACCCAAGGGTTTCCCCCGCAGGCGGCCATTCGGCACGTTGAAGGCGCTGTTGTCGCCATAGAGATTCGGGAATCTCCCCAGCAGCTCGATGAAGGTATCAAAATAGTCACGGTCGAAGAACCCGCTGGCCGTGCCGCAATGCGCGGCGATGCAGGTGACCCCGACCTCCAGGGGTCGAATGAGAACCCGGGGGTCGGCCAGGCGCCGATCCACCACAGGGAGCGTATGCTCGCCGCCGGTATGCGCCAGCAGCGGAAGTTTCGCCTCCGCCAAGCGTTCGAGGAACCGGGTATAGCGGCGGTCCGCCCAGTCGATGTTCTGGCAATTGGGCAGGCACTTTAAAAGTGCCGCCCCGCCCTGCAGGCACGCGTCCAGTTCGTCGAACGCGTCCGGCCGGGCCGGGTGAATCGAGACCCCGGCGAAAAACTCCGGATGGGCGGCCGCCAGCCTGAGGACATAGCCATTGGGAACATAAAATGATCCGACTCCTTCGAGTTTTCTGCCCGCCGAATCATAGGGCTCGTCCTGGGCGAGGATGACGACGCGATCGAGCGACGAACTCCGCACGAACGACAGGAGCCGTTCGGCGTAAAGGGTATCCAAGTCCTGCCGCAGGGCGGCGGGGGACAGGCCGAACCCGCGCAGCATGAACGGCGCGCCCAGCCTTGTCCAACCCTGCGGCCGGTACCAGCAGCCGGAGCCGCTCGCGCCGTTGCCGACCAGGTGGACGTGCAGGTCGATTCTCATGGGAGGGTGGAGGTCTTGGCGACGAGGTGTTGCAGCACCGTTTCCGCGACCTTCCGATTGGCCGGGCTCAGGCCGGAAGCGAGTTCGGCCAGCCCTTTTTCATAGGCGGGGTGAGCGGCGCTCCACGCCGTCGCGGCCCCGGGCGCTCAGGGTCACGACGTGCTGCCGGCGGTCCTGCAGGGTTTCCCCTCCTTCAAAAGGCCGTCCTTTTTCATCCGCTTGATCAGCCCGGTGACGTTCGAGCGATCGACGATCAGCGCACGGGCGAGATCGGAGGCGCGCATCCCGTCGGGCTGGTCGGACAGGAGGTTGCAGCACATTGAATTTCGCGACTGTCAGGCCATGGGCCCGAAAGAGGCGCTGGCCGGCTTTCTCCAGGGCCTGGGCGGCGGCAAGGACTTGCAGCACGAGGTTCATGAAGGGAAGAATGGGCGAGTTAGTTGATATGTCAAGCAACTAATTGACATATCAATCACCAGTTTCGCCGGGAAGACCGCCGGCCGAACCAGGGCTTCCCCCCCGCGGCGGGCGGCGCGCGGGCCCCGGGGTGGCCATGCTCCCATGAGCCGGCGCCTCCCTGCGCGCTTCAACTCCCGGCGCAAGTCCGGCGGTCGCGGAGGGCGGCGCCTTCGCGCTCACCAGCGGCGGAGTCCCCGATGGAGATCCGCCGGATCGGCGGGCCTGGACCGGGACGAGACCAGATATCGTTGGTCGCCGATCATCCCCCCCCCAACGACCCCGCGCAGTGGAAATCCTACTTCGCCGCCAGCGTCTTCCTCAGAAAATCCACCACGCGGGTTAAGGAATCACTGGCCGCATTCGCATCCCATGCCAGATAGCCTTTCCAACCGATGGCAGCGGGGTCCCAGTAGCTCAGGGGAGGCTCATTTCGATCAAACCCGTGGTGGGCGCCAGCGTACTCAACGGTGGTCACGTCAAAGCTGTATTTCTTCCGCGAGCAGGCGCTTGAACTTCGGAACGTTCTTGCCGTCGCCGTAGGCGTCTTCGGTCCCGTAAAAAATAATCATCGGAGCTCCGGTCATTTTGCAGTCGTCTCGCTTTAACAATGGCCGGCACACCGGATAGAATGCCGCATGGGTTGCGAATCCCTTCTCCCCGCCCATCCATAATTTGCGGTAGGATTCAAAAGCCGTCATCATAGTCAGGTGCCCCCCCATGGAGAACCCCATGATTCCGATCCGGCCGGGATCGATCGCGGGCAATTTGCGCAATTTCTTCAGCGCCGCAAAACCCATGGGCACGAGCGCCTCCGGCGACGGCCGGGTTAACGGGCCCCGATAAATCCCGGTCTTGAAATCCACCTCGAAAGTCGCAATCCCCGCCTTCAGGATCGAATCCCGGTAAAACGCCTCACGGGAATCGATTCCCATGGTCCCGTGGACGACGACAACGGCCGGACAGGGACTTGAACTGTTATCCGGCTGGTAGAGCGTCCCGGACAACTTGAACGGATGTTTCGGATCGAGCGAAGTGAAGTTGATCGTCGTTCCGGCGGCGAATGCCGTCACCGACACGGCAAAACCAGCTAGAAAAACCAGGGTGCGCAGTCGAATACACTTCAAATGACTCATAACGGACCTTCTATAAAAACAGTGATCCGTTTTCTCGGGGTGATGGCGTGACACTCTTTGGTTAATGGCAGCCGCCGCCGGGAGCGGCGGGCGGCACAAAAACCGGGGCGCGTTGGCGCAGGCTTACCTCTAGCAGCCTGTCGGGCTTCGAGCCCTTCAGGCTGCTAATAGGAGGCTGGCCGGACGGAAGTCCGACAGCCTCCTAGAACCTATGGTATTCCGTCGCGCGAAGTAAAGACGCAACCACGTCGCGGTCCGGGGCCGCACCCATCAGGACACCACCCGGCCTGCGCTGCCTCGCCGCCGTCTGCGGGGTCGGGCTTTCGGGTCTGGGGAGGCTCGGTTCGGAAATTCCGATTGATCCAATCTCCTGCCCCAGGTACGAAAGAACGTTACCTCTATGAACGTCTCCCCGCGCCTCGCGGCGATCATTAGCGTGCTTTCGGGTCTCACCGCGGCTTCGGCTGCGCACGCGCAGCAGGAATTCCCGCCGCCCCAGGGCAAGGGGCGCGTGGTCGTCCTGGCCTCCGGCACGTCAGGCCCGGCGCACTACACCACGGTGGCCCGCGAGATAGCCGAACTCGGCTACGACGTCGTGCTCTACGACGGCAATCAGACGGCGGGAACCCACGGCGATGCGGTGAAAGCGGTCATCCTGGAGGCGCAGCACTTGCCCCACGCGCTCCCGGGCAAGGTCGCTCTGGTCGGCTTCTCTCTCAGCGCGGGCATGTTTCTCTATTACGGCACGCAAATGTCCGACCTGGTGTCGGGCGCCGTGCTCTGGTACCCCGAAAACAGCTTCATCCATGACACGCCCGGCTTCGTGGGCAGATTAAAGGTGCCGCTGCTCGTGTTCGCCGGCGCCAGGGACCGCTATCGCCACGGCGGCACGGTCGACAAGGATGGCGAGCTGGCGGCGGCGGCGACCGCGGCCGGCAAGCCGTTCGAGCTCATCGTCTACCCGGACGCCGCGAACGATTTCGTCACGGGCGCGGACCACTACCACCCCGAAGATTATGCCGACGCCTTCAAGCGGATGGCGGACCGGCTCAAGGTGTACCTGGGCGATTAGCCTGCAATGCTGGCCGTTTTCGCCGTCGAAAAGGAAATCCCGGGGATCAGCCATCGAACCGCCCACGAGCGATTTCTCCCAGGGAAACCAGCATGTCGCACATCTTCATCAGCCACTCCAGCCGGGACGCCGAGCAGGCGGCGCGCCTGCTCGAGTGCCTGCACGCCCATGGTTTTGTCGAGACCTTTCTCGACTTCGACAAGCACGCCGGCCTTGCGCCCGGCGCCGACTGGGAACGCACCCTCTATCGGGAGATCGTTGGAGCCGAGGCGGTCATTCTGATTCTGACGAAGAACTGGTTCGACAGCAAATGGTGCTTCGCCGAATTCACCCAGGCGCGCGCGCTCGGCAAAGCCATATTCCCGTTGATTGAGGCGCCAACCGGGGAAACCTTCGTTTCCCGCGACATCCAGCATCTCGACCTGGTCAATGACCGTGAAGGCGGCCTGGCGCGCCTCACGGCGGAATTGACCGAGGTGGTGGTCAATGCGCGCGGCGGGTTCGGCTGGGACCAAACACGGCCGCCGTATCCCGGACTGCTGGCCTTCGATGAGGCCGATGCGGCGATCTTTTTCGGCCGCGACGATGATATCCGCCGGTTGATCGAACGGCTCAACGCGCGCCGGGCCCAGGGCGGGGCCAAGCTGATCGCCATCCTGGGCGCCTCCGGCTCGGGGAAATCCTCACTGCTCCGGGCCGGCGTGCTGCCCCGGCTCAAGCGCGACCGCCGCAACTGGATCGTGCTCCCGCCGTTCCGTCCGCAACTCCATCCGCTGGAGGAGCTGGCCCAGGCCGTGGCCATTGCGCTCGGGCCTGGCGCCGATTGGCGGCGCTGGCGCGATGCCCTGGCGGCGGAGGATCTCGCGCGCACGCTGTCGGACCTGGCCCGCGACCTCCGCGCCGCCCACGCCTCGAACGAGGCGCAAATCCTGATCACGGTGGACCAATCCGAGGAATTGTTCGGCGCCGCCGAGAAGGCCGGGGCGGAACAGTTTCTGCGCGTGCTCAACGGCCTGCAGGATGAACGCCTGCCCTTCCTCGCGGCCATGACCCTGCGCTCCGATTTCCTGGGCGCGCTCCAGCAAGCGCCCGCCCTGACGGCTCCCTTCGAGGAATTCTCCCTCAAGCCCATGCCCCTGGCGCGGGTGCGCGACATCATTGAAGGTCCGGCTCGCGTGGCCGGTCTCACGGTGGACGAAGCCCTCGTTGCGGCAGCGATGAACGATGCGGCGACCGACGACGCCCTCCCGCTGCTGGCCTTTGCGCTGCGCGAACTCTACGACCGCTTCGGCCAGAAGAAAAACCTCACGCTCGAAGCCTACCGCGCGCTCGGCGATGACGCCGGGCAGCTCTCGCCGCTCGAAAATGCCGTGCGCCGCAAAGCCGACGAAGTCCTGGCCACCGCCAAGCCCTCCCCCGGGGACCTGCAGGCGTTGCGACAGGCGTTCGTGCCCGCCATGGTGCGGGTCAACTCCGAGGGCGAATACGCGCGCCGCCCGGCCCGCTTCGATGCGCTTTCCCTGAACGCCCGGCCGCTGATCGAGCGCCTGGCCAGGGCGCGCCTTCTCATCATCCACAAGGAACAGGATCTGACGATGGTCGAGGTGGCGCACGAGGCGCTGCTGCGCAAGTGGCCGCTCCTGCGGGGCTGGCTCGACGAGGAGCGCGAGTTTCTGATCGGCCGGGATCAGCTCGAACAGGATTTGCTCGATTGGGAAAAGGCGCGGGCCCAGGAGAAGACCGAAGCGTTGCTCTCCGGCCTGAAGCTGACGCGGGCGCGAACGTGGTTGGTGGATAAGCCGCTGCAACTCAACGAGGCTGAGCGGAAATTCATTCAGGCCAGCGTCGCGCATCACGAGGCGGAGGCGACGCGGCGGGAGCGGTCCCGGCGACGCGTGCAGCAGGCCAGCGTGACCGCCGCCCTGGTCCTCGCCGTCTGCCTGGCCGGAGCGATGTGGGAATGGCGAATCGCCAAGGCCCGGGAGGCCACGGCTGAATCGCGCGAGCTCGCCGCCATCGCCGAGCAGACCGTCGGGACAGGCGGCGACCTTGGCCTGGCGCTCCGGACTGCCGTGCAGGCCGCGGAGCGGTCGCCGACCGACCAGGCTGAGCACGCCCTGAGGACGGTCCTGGAGGGGCCCCTCGAGCACCTCATTCTGCATCACGGCGGCCCGGTCTATGTGGGGGCGTTCTCGCCCGATGGAAAGCGGATCGTCACCGCCAGCGTCGACCAGCTGGCACGCGTGTGGGACGCCGCCACCGGGCATCTTCAGGCCACTCTGACGGGGCATGCGGGTCCGGTCAACGATGCCGCGTTCTCAACCGACGGAAGCCGCATCGTCACCGCCAGTGATGACAGCACGGCGCGGGTATGGGACAGCGCCACCGGGAGCTTGCTGGCCACCCTGACCGGGCCGGCCGTTGAGGTGCGCAAGGCGGCGTTCTCGCCGGATGGAGAGCGCATCGTCACCACCGGTGCTGACAACTCAGCGCGCGTGTGGGACGCGGGGACCGGCCTTTTGCGGGCAACCTTGAGCGGGCACACGCGCGCGGTCTACGATGCCGCCTTCTCGCCCGGGGGAGAACGCATCGTCACCGCCAGTGATGACGGCACGGCACGGGTGTGGGACGCCGAAACCGGGATTTTGCGGGCAACGCTGGCCGGGCATGCCAAGGTGGTCGACGAGGCCGCCTTCTCGCCCGATGGCCGGCGCATCGTCACCGCCAGTTGGGACCACACCGCGCGAGTCTGGGATGCGGAAAGCCGTCATCTGCTGACAACTCTCACCGGGCACGGCGGTGCGCTCTACGACGCCGCGTTTTCGCCCGATGGAAAACTCATCGTCACCGCCAGCGCCGACGATACGGCGCGAGTGTGGGAGGCCGAGACCGGTGCTCTGCTGACCACTCTCACCGGACACACCGGCCCGGTAACCGGTGCCGCGTTCTCGTCCGATGGGAAGCGCATCATCACTGCCAGTGAGGACGCCACCGCCCGGGTGTGGAATGCCGATTCGGGCCTTTTGCTGGCCACTTTACGCGGGGGTAGCGGCGTGGTTTACGATGCGGCGTTCTCACCCGATGGAAATCGCATCATCACCACCAGCAACGACGGCGTCGCGAGAGTGTGGGATGCCGACATCGGCCATCCGTTGGCAATCATCACCGGGTTTACCGGCCGGGTGTTCGATGTCTCGTTCTCCCCCGATGGGAAGCATCTCGTCACCAGCAGCGAAGACTTGACCGCGCGAGTGTGGGAGGCCGAGACCGGCACTGTTCTGACGACTTTGGCCGGACACTCCCTCATGATCTACACGGCGGCGTTTTCGCCCGATGGAAGGCGCATCGTCACCGCCAGCGCCGACCATACGGCGCGAGTGTGGGAGGCCGGGACCGGTCGCCTGGTGGCAACCCTGACCGGGCCGACCGGCCGCGTAAACGAAGCGGCGTTCTCGCCCGATGGAAAGCGCGTCGTGGCCGCCAGCGATGACGGCACGGCGCGGGCGTGGGAGGCCGAAACCGGCCGTTTGCTGGCAACCCTGACCGGGCATGCCGGCCCCGTGAACGAGGCCATTTTCTCGCCCGATGGGACGCGCATCGTCACGGCCAGCGGGGACGATACGGCGCGAGTGTGGGATGCTCAATCGGGCCGTCCGCTGGCCACCCTCGCCCATGCCGCCGCGGTCAACGACGCCAGGTTCTCGCCTGATGGGAAGCGGGTTGCCACCGCCAGTTTTGACGATACCGCGCGGGTATGGGATGCCGCCACGGGCCGTTTGCTGGCCACGTTAAAGGGGCACACTCGCTGGGTCTATGTGGCCGCGTTCTCAGCCGACGGGAAGCGCATTGTCACCGCCAGCGCGGACAATACCGCGCGGGTGTGGGATGCCGAAACGGGCGTGCTGCGGAGGACTCTAAGCGGGCACACCGCCCGGATCAACGATGCCGCCTTCTCGCCCGATGGAAGGTTCATCGTCACCGCCAGCCAGGACAACACGGCGCGAATTTGGGATGCCGAATCGGGCCTGCTGCTGGGCACACTGACCGGGCATGCTGCCCAGATCTACCGGGCAAGGTTCTCGCCCGACGGAAAGCTCATCGCCACCTCCAGCGCTGACAGCACGGTCCGGATCCACATTGCCGATCTCCATCGCCTTTTGGACCGAGCCAGACAGCAGCTCCTGATCGAGTCCGGCCAATGATTGCGCAACCGCTGCGAACGATGACAACCAAGGCGAACGGAACGGGGCCCTCCATCCAGTTGCCATCCACCGTGGCGATCGGATTTACGGGCCACCGCGCGCTCGGCGATGAAGCCAAATGCAGAAAGTCGATCGTGGATTTTCTGGAACAGCGCCGCGCGGCGGGTTCGGGACTGGTGTACGGGATTTCGTCGGTCGCGGGGGGAGGCGATCTGCTGTTCGCCGAGAGCTGCATTAAACTGTCCCTGCCGCTCTGCGTCCTCCTGCCCCTGCCGGTGGAGGAGTTCCGGAAGGATTTTGACCAGAGCAGCTGGTCGCGCGCCGAGCAAGTCCTGCGGAAGGCCGCCTCGGTCGGAGTGACCGGCGGCCATCAGTCGCGGGAGGAGTGCTATTACGAATGCGGCATCGCTACCGTCCAGCAAAGCCGGCTGTTGCTCGCCCTGTGGGATGGAGAGCCGTCGCAGGGCTTGGGCGGCACCGCCGATGTCGTCGCCTTCGCGCGAGGGCTGGGCCGGCCGGTGGTCTGGCTGCACAGCACGACCGGCGAGGTCCGCCTCTTCAACGAAAAGACGGAACGGGAACTCATGGACGATCCGGAGTTCGAGTTCCTGAACCACCTGCCGGACCCAAAATTGCCCGGAGATTTGAACCGGCCGGAGGCGCTCGCCCGGGCCTGGTTCCGCAAAGTGGACGAGCGGGCAACCCGCTTCGCCCCGCAGTTTCGCCGGCGGGCCGCCATTCCGATCGTTTTCACCGCCGCCGCGGCGCTGTTCAGCGGAGCCGGATCGTGGGCGCACGGAGTCAGCACCTGGCTGACGATCGGGACGGCGTTCGGTCTCATGGCGATCCCCCTGCGCCTGAACAAGCGGCGGCTCCTGTGGGTGCGGACGCGGATTGCGGCCGAGGTGGGCCGTTCGGTCCTGGCGTTCTGGCACACGCCGCTCCACTACGAAACGTTCGGACCGGAGGTCGTGCCCGAACTTTCCGGTGTGCTGATGTCGCTCAATCTCCTGAAAATGCTCGACCGGGGGCACAGCGAGGTCTCGCTCGAAACGTTCAAACAGCGCTATCGCCAGGAACGCGTGGCAAGCCAGATCGGTTATTTTTTCGATCACGCCGCGCAATCGGCCGCCGAGGCCCGCCGTTATCGGGTCGCGACCTGGACTTGTATCGGATTGGCGTCCGCGTTGAACGTGTGGCTGTTCGTAAGCACGTTCGGGATCGTGCGCCTTGGTCCGGGATCGTGGAACCAATGGATGGCCATGGGGGCCTCGGTGGCATTCCAGATCGCGACGGTCGCCGGGGCATTGCTCGCGGTGAATGACTGCGATCGACGGAGGCAGCGCTACCGGGAATTGTACCAGCAGCTCGGGAAGTGGGATGCGCAGCTCGCGGCGTCGCGAACCTGGCCCAGCGTCCTGCGCGTCGCGGGACGGATTGAGCACGCTTTGCTGGCCGAGTTGCTCGAGTGGCGGTCCCTGGCGAGTCTGATCAAGACCTGATGAACTCGAACAGGAGATCTGCGTTGCGGGACAGGCGGGGACCAGGCGAACGAACGCCGGTCATTTCTCACCTGGGGATCGCCGGCGAAGCCACCTATCCATGAAACGCATTCTCTCGCTGGACGGCGGAGGCATCCGGGGCGTCTTCAGCCTCGAAATCCTGCTGCAGATGGAAGCCCTGCTGCGGAAACATTTCCAGGCCCCGAAACTCGTCCTGGCCGATCATTTTGATTTTGTCGCTGGCACCAGCTCCGGAGCCATCACTGCCACGGGCCTCAGCTGGGGGATGCCGGTTGGGGAGATCCTCGAATTCTACGTGCGGCATGCGACAACCATGTTCCAGCACGTGCCCTGGTACCGCCCGATAAGGCGTTTCCTGGTTTCGCGTTACGAGGCGAAGCCTCTGTCGGACCTGCTCCGGCGCACCTTGTCGGAGGACGGCAACGGTGAAGTGCCCGCCCTGCTGGATTCCCCGCGACTCAGAACGCTCTTGTTGGTGGTCATGAGAAACCACACCACGGGCTCGGCCTGGCCGGTGACCAACAATCCGTTGGCCAGGTACAACGACCCCACCCTGCCGGATTGCAACCTGAAGATTCCGCTCTGGAAGCTGGTCAGGGCCAGCGCCGCGGCGCCGGTGTATTTTGATCCTGAAGAGATCGTGCTGGGGGACCAGCGTCGTGTTTTTGTCGACGGGGCGATTACCCCGTACAACAACCCGGCTCTCATCGCCGCGTTGACCGCGATCCTGCCGTGCTACCGGCTGGCGTGGGAGACCGGGCCGGACAAGATTCGTCTGGTTTCCGTGGGCACGGTCCGCGTTTCCCTGGCGGCGGCATCCCAGAAGGCACGCCGCATGTGGGTCGGATACAACGCCGCGCAAATCCCCGCCGCACTGATCCAAGGGATCGGTCTCGAGCAGGACTACCTCTGCCGGTGCCTCGGCCAATGCCTCCACGGAGAAGAACTGGATGCGGAGATCGGCACTCTGGAAGGGGCCGCGCTTCCCGGGCGGAACTGGTTCAGCTACGTCCGCTACGACAAGTCTTACCTGGGAAAGCAGGCGGAGGAATTGTTCCAGAAGACCCCGCAACTTGCCGAGATCGACGCCATCCGCGCCATGCCCATGCTACGGGAGGTCGGCCGCGCCTACGCGCAGGAGCACGTCAAGATCGAGCATTTGATATAGCAGGAGGAGGGGCATGGCGCCGGTTTCTCCGGATGCGAAATAGCAGGACCATGCCATTGCCGTCCTGCACCGGAGAGTGCGCGAAAATCCTTCTCTAGGCCGGGATCATTCAGGAGGAAGGTCGCTTGCGACCGATGATCGCCCGCCCGCGGGCTTCCTCCACCCGCACACCAATCGGTTCGCGCGCACGAGGAAAATTGCCAGCAATTGCATGATCCCGGATTAAATCAAAGTTGATCAAAGGCAGTGGCTTTGCGGCGTTTGGGCGATCCTCGGGCAGCATTCCCGATGCCCAAACACCTTTCGGCCCAACTCCTCCACCCTGGCATCTTTCTTGCGATTGTGTTGCCGGGCAAGACGGACAACTCTACGGGGCATACCGCCGCCGCTCCGGCCCGTTGGCCAGGGGCCGATGGTGGCCCTCAATCTCTTCCCGTCTCGCCTCCGTGCTGATCATCGCATGCCGTTTCCCGACGATACAAATATAGCCCGTGGGCGGGCTTTGCACAGGCAAGGGGATCTTCCCGGGGCGCAGCGTTGCTTTGAAGAAGCGCTGGCGGAGAATCCCCGGGAGGCATCGGCCCTGCGCGGGTTGGGAGGCGTCTTGCTAGAATCCGGCGCGGTCAAGGAAGCGCTAGCGCGCCTCGAGGAATCGCTTCGCATCGATCCCCATTCGCCTGATACGCTGCTCGCTCTGGCCTCGGCGCAGATCGGAGCAGGAGACCTGGCCAGGGCCGGGGAGGCGATCGGCTTGGCGTCAGAGTGTGCGTCGCGGCAAAACCAGTCCGATGCATTGCCCGGGGCGGCGGGAAAGCCCGGGCGGGAGACGATAGAGACTCTCACCCGGTTGGGCGATTCGCTCTATGCCCGGAATCGGCTGACTGAAGCCGCCGCCGCGTACGAGGCGGCTTTGGCTGCCTCGCCCGACGACCCCGCGATCATCACTCATCTTGCCAATGTCTTTTTGGCCGAAAACCGGCTGCCTCAGGCGATCGAGGGCTATGAGCGTGCCCTGGCGCTCCGACCCGACGATCCCTGGATCCGCTACTGCCTCGGTCTCGCGTATCTGACCGCTGGAGACTTCAGGCGCGGCTGGGGATATTTCGAAGCCCGCCTTGATCGCCAGCCGCTGTGGCGTGAGTTGAATCGGAGGCGCTGGCAGGGGAGGCCCTCCAATTCATCCGGAAAATCGATGCTGCTCCTGACCGAGCAGGGTCTTGGGGACGTGCTGCATTTCATCCGCTATGTTCCGGCCGTGGTCGCGATGGGCTTTCGAGTGAGTGTCCTGGTCGACCCGGGGCTCAAGCCGCTCCTGGCGTCGCAATCCTGGCTCGAGGCCGCCTACGACAAACAAGACCAGCGCCCGGACTTTGACGAATACTGCCCCCTGTTGAGCCTGCCGTGGATTTTGAGCCATGACGTCCAGGCCTTGCCGGCCCCGGCGCCGTACTTGCGCGTGCCGCCGGACCGCCTCGCGCCGGCACGCCGGCGACTCGCCGCCTTTGCCGGCACCAAGGTTGGCTTTGTTTGGGCGGGCAATCCGAAACACGAAAGAGACCGGATGCGCTCATTGTCCTTGCAACGCCTGGCCACCATCCTGCCCAAAGAGGGGGGTTCGCTGTTCAGCTTGCAGCAGCGATGCCCGGCGGCCGATCGGCGGACGCTGGATCACTTGCCCGGGCTCCACGATTTGTCGGATGAGCTTTCGGATTTCGCCGCGACCGCGGCGTTTGTCAGCCAGCTCGATCTGGTGGTGAGCGTGGACACATCGGTCGCGCATCTGGCCGGGGCCCTGGGAGTGCCGGTGTGGATACTTCTTCCCTTTGCTCCGGACTGGCGTTGGCAGTTGGAGCGTTCCGACAGCCCTTGGTACCCGACCGCGCGCCTGTACCGCCAGCCCGCGCTGGGCGACTGGACCCCCGTGCTCAGCCGGATTGCGCATGACCTTGCTGAATTCGTTCGAATTCGCCAGGGCCGCGAGGCTCCTTAGGGGAGATCGGGAACCGGCGCTAGTGTAGTGTCACCGAAGTTCATTACATATTGCTGCGACCTTGCCGAGGATGGAATCGGCCGTGGCGGTCCAGCGGAACGGCTTCGGGCGGGCATTATGACGGTCGATGTAGTCGAGGATACTCAATCGCCGGAAAGTGCGGCGTTATCGCCGCTCTCACTCACTTTCCCACGGCCAGATTTAGCCGACGTCAATGTGGCTTCACGATAAGCCGAGCCTCGTCGGATTCGCGAAACGCGTTGCGGGCTTCAAGATCTCGCGTGCAGGCGGCGAAGTCGGTGTAGTCCACGCTGGCCGTGAATTCCTGCGCCCTGGTCAGAACCCTGACGTAGGGTTCTGTAATCGCATTATTCGTCAGTCCCTTGAGGGCGAGGACGTAATCGTCGCGGAGAACCGTGGGGACGATGATGCGGCAGTATCCCGCGTGCGAAAGCTCGGCATTGAGAAAGACACGCGCCGTGCGGCCGTTGCCATCCTTAAAAGGGTGCACCTCCGCCACGAGGAACATGAAGTAAAGAGCACGGGCGAAGCCATCGGCGAGGGAGCGGGAAAGATCGAAACCCTGTTTGAGCGTCCCGCGCACGAGTTCCGGCGCGACAAAATGCGTCGAACCCGCCCGATTGGGCTTTTCCTTGAACTGGCCGGGACTCTCTTCCGGGCGGGCTGACATCAGCACCATGTGACGGCGCTGCAATAGGCCGATAAAATCGTCGTACGTGTCCGCCACGAGGCGGGATTCGTCGCGATTTTCGACGAGTTGGTAGGTGCCGACAATGTCATGGGCATCCTTGGGCCGGTTCTCTGGGACCTTTTGCTGAAAGACGATCTCCCGCGCCTCCTCGACCTCGAATTCCGTCCCCTCGATGTAATTGGAGAAATACGCCTCGAAAAACGCACGGTTTCGCCAAGCCTCGGTGGAGAGGACGGGCTCGGCCAGGCGCGGCAATACCTCCGCGTTCAGCGCCCCGGCGAGCTTGGTGAAGAGCTCCAGGCGATCGGGATCGAACGGCACTTGCGCGGCGCGGGCGCGGGCCACGCCGGTGGAGAGTTCCTTGGCCTCACCGGTGCCGAGAATGGCCGAGAACAGCTTGTTCAAAGCCGTAAATTCGGCCGGCATTTTGAGCACTAGGGCGAGGCTTCGCGCTTCATCGCGAAGACGATTCAGTTCATTTTCGCCATGCAATCGGCAGATCTTCTCCAAGAGTGCTTCGACCGCCGTCCGAGGCAGACATTTTCCGTTGGCGCCGCGGCTGGGTTGCATGTTTTCCAAGAGCGCACGGGCGCGGGAGGATAACCGCAGCTTCCCCAGGTGGGGCAGGTCGCTGTCCACCGGCTCCGGCCCGGCGAGAAAATGCACCGTGACACCGGGCCAGCTCACTTTCTTCGTGTAGCTATAGGTGAGAAAGATGTCCGGCCCACTGAGCATGCCGCCTTCCAGAGCGGAGCGATGGCTGATCAGTGCGTTGGGATACAGCCTGCCCAATATGATCGCCAAGTTGCGGCGGACGATCTTGATGGGATCGTCCGTCAGGTTGGAGGTATAGACGCGGGGCCTCAATTCGCGGAGTTCACCCGCCTTGACTTGGCGGGAAATCCTGCGCGATTCTGCGGGGTCAGAAGAGGCGAAGATGATTTCGCTCATGGCTTGAGGGTGTTAAAATCTTTCCACTAGGGCGTGCTCCGGGCTTCGAAGTGTTAAATTTATTCCATTAAATAGCCGTATCGGTCAAATAGTTTCCATTACCTCCGCCTCTTGCGCTCCATGCTTCTACCGCCGTCAAGCTCCTCCTCGCTCCGCTGCGGTCCAGCTATGACTGCGGCAGGGGGGAGCGCTTGGTAACAAAGGCGGCGGCGATGTGGGCGTCATCCACCTCAGCCGGCCGGTTCTTTGCTGTAATAGCTAAAAAAGGTCGGCGCGACTTCAGTCGATCGTCTCCGAGATTGTCCGTGTGCGGGGGCGGCCGGCGCGCACGTCGCGCTTGATGCCGTGCCGCGTGCAGAACCGGCGAACATCCTTGGTGCCGACTTCGAATCCGAGGGTTTCGAGATGCGCCCGGATGTCGCGAGTCCTGTAGGACTCGCTGGGATTCCGGAGCATGAAGAACAGGGCATGCAGCTTCCAACGGTCCTGGTACCCGAGGGCAGCCCGGCGAGTCGCTTTGTCGTCGCATTCTTCAAGAAAGCGGAGCGCTTTGCCGAAATTGCGGAGCAGTCGCTGACCCCCTGATTGCACGACCTCATTCATGAAGGCCACCGTGGCGCGCGTGAGCTCGAGCGACGGTTTGCCTGCTCCGTTGCGCCAGGCCTGCGCCAGCAGGAACGCCCCAAGATCGATCGGACCGGCCTGGCAGCGACGGACCAGTTTCTCCATTTCTCCCCAGGAAAGGCCGCCGTAGGGGCGGGCAAGCTGGGGCAGTTGCTCTTTCAGTCGGCGTTGCTCTTCCCGCAATGCACGGTTTTCGCCGACCAGATCGGCAATCGAGCGAATCGCGGACGCGGGTGCCGAGTCGCCGGCACGCAGGGCCTTCGCGAATCTCTCACGACTGGACGCGTTACGGGCGAAGTCCCGCCACAACCAATTCCGCAGGGCCGGCGACTGGCGGCAGCATTGCACGAACAGTGTGACAACGGCGCTGTCCTCGTCCTCCAACTCGCGGCTGAAAGAAGCGCTTGAGCGTGAGCGAAACGGCGAATTCATAACAATCACTCGGGAGGTAACGGGGAATCGGTGAGTCCGGCGAGATCGGATTCGAAGAGCGGGCGCAATCGCTCGTAGAGCGCCCGCAGATCCTGCCGGTAGGCGACACAGCGTTCCGGGGCGACATGGCGGAAGTCGGTTCGCTTGAGGGAGAGGATCAGCCGTTGCGCCAGCCGGACGTGGGCCGGTAGCGTCCGAACCGGCACCGCCTCTGCACGGGATTTCGGCTCAGTGGCGATGCCCAGGTTGAAATACACCTGCCGCAGGCTCATCCCTTCGAGCTGCGCGACATCGGCGACCGTTTTCGCGACCTGCATGTACTTTTGCGCGGTGCGCGGGGTGCCTCGGAAATTCTGATCGAGCCAAGCCCTCCACATGCAGCAGCCCATCGAGCGCTTGACCCGCTCCTTCTCCGCAATCAGCAGCTTGCCGGACCGCCAGGCCGCAGCCAGTGCCGCGTGAATCGATTCTTGGGAGGCTTTCGACAACCGGACCACCTCGGCATGCAGCCGGTTGATCTCTCCCACCGCGGATGTATTGGCCGGCGTGCTCATGGTTTCAGCCCGGTTGTGAGGCGGAAACTGTCGGCGAGCTTGTGCACGGTTTGCTTGGTGCGGCCGGACAGGGCACCAATCTGTTCGAGGGTTCGACCGTCGACCAGATCGGGCCGGACGCAGTAGAGCGCGACCGAGGTGCGCAGACCACGGTCTTCGAGCGTGGCACCGTCGGCCATCCAGAGCAGCAGCCGGCAGATGACTTCGAGCGCGAGGGCGCGGGCCTCCAGGCGCGGATTGATGGGTTCGGCGAAGAAGGAATCACTGTTGTTGATCATGGTTGTTTTGGATTCGTCGCCACGATACTCCCGCTGCTCTTTTTGAAATAGGCCCAGCGTTAGGGGGTGCCCAGTGTCCCTATTTCCTGAAAAAAACGAACCGCGCGGTTCGTTTTTTTTGGCCCAAATGTAAAACGCCGCGCTGGCGATGAACCAGCGCGGCGTTGATGGAGGGTTGCGGTCACCCTCGGGCCGGCACCTTGAGCTTCGTGCGGATATGGACGCCTACCTCGGCGGCGTCGTAGTAGACGAAGTGCCCGACCTTGTGGGAGGGGATGCGCCGGAGCTTCGTCCACGAGCGAAGCGTGCGGATCGACGGTTCCTTGTCCTTCGGGAAGATCCCGCTGAGGCGCAGGCCCACGATGTCCGTAAGCTGAGATTCGATGCAGGGAGATGAAGGCGTTTCCATACCCTGCCGTTCCCGTCAACTCATCCAAGCTCTCTGTCTCCGAACCCAACCATGAAGAGACATATTGCTCCCATCCGTTTCCTAACGTCCCGGCAATTCCCATCAGGTGTCCGCTGGAGCCAAGCTAAAATTTCTCACCGGCTTTGGCGGCGGCATCATCGGCGAATCTGCAGATGGCCCGAAAACCGTCGGCCAAGAACTTCGATTCTTTTCGCTCCCACCGTTTGGTGACAAAGTTGAAAGGGTCGGTGTTGATGTTCGATGTCCCGCGCAGGGCGACGACCGCTAGGCATACACCGTAAGAATCTGAAACGATGGCCCATTCAAAAGACTTCGCTTGGACCAAGTGATCGCCCAACACCACGCCGACGCCATTTAGGATGGCATTGACCGCGTTGTTATTGCTTGGCGGAGCAGCGATGAAACGGCTCCAAAAATCATCAAGCACGGTGAGCGGAATAGGCCCGTCCCCGTCGTAGCCGGTCAGCTTACGGACACGCCGTGCCATGTCAGATCGATGGTGGTCCAGCCACAGGCGCTGTGACGCAGCTAGGTCGAAGATGTCCGGTTTATCCCCGTCACGAGGTCTCTCAGGAAAGGTAAGCCTCACGCTTCGGATTGCCTCCTCAGCGGTCCCCCTGAGGTCTCCAAGGTCGAGATGCAGTCGGTCCGATTCCAAATATGAAAGAGTCACAACAAGCTCGCGATTGCCCCAGCCGACAAACCAGAACTCGTTCACACCAGGCCCATCGTCCCAGTGCGCTTGTTTTGAGTCGCGATAGAAAATGAGCGAGTCGGCAACTGTCTGGATTGGGAGGCCCAATTTCCCAGCAGCTTCACTCACGCTTTTGATACAGAGATTTCGATCAGTCGGAGTCTTGCCTCGGACCGTGATGCCACTGATCCGCAGCGCAAACCGATCAGATGTATCGACCGCAAGGAGTGCTCCGGATTCCTCGTACGAGCAACGGAATCGAGGAGGCAATTCCAGGTCCATCAACAGATCTCCGACGGCGACGCGGGGCATTTGCGTATTTCGAGTGAATTAGGTTGGCGGTGGGGCCTGGGTCGGCCCTTCCCACGCATGTTAGCACTGGCTCGGGTTCACGATTGCTTCAGTCGGGTTGGGGAAAAGACGGCAAGAAACTCAGCGGTGCCGTCAGTCAAAGCGACTTCAAGAAATTCCGGCATCATGTGCGAGCCAATTGGAGCGCGCATTTCAAAAGAATTGCTCCTGGTGCTGTGCCGCGCCAAAGAAAGTGGCGTTGGTCACAAAAGATGCCCCGTACCCCATATTGGACCGCCGGCAATGTCGTAGAAATCAAACTCCCTGAAGGCTGGGCTTACGGGAAAGTAATCGTCTTTCCGCTGATGGCATTTTATGCGGTGCGCCCGAAAAGAATCGCCAAAGTCAACGAGCTCCAGGGGGAACGTTTCACGTTCCGAGTCTGGGTCATGAAGTACGCGATTGGAAAGAAGGGCTGGCCATTGATCGGTGGCTTGCCGCTCTCCGAAGATGAGTCCGTTGAGCCTTGGTTCTTCAAGAAGGATCCTATTTCAGGCCGAATCACCAGGTACCTGGGGTCCACCAGCGAAGAGGT
>CAVRNM010000101.1:0-3801 GCA_963722225.1 uncultured Verrucomicrobiae bacterium | reverse complement strand
TGTTTATGTACCGTACACTTCGTTCAGTTCGTCCTTGCTAGAACAGCACGATTCGGATGATCTCTGCCGATGGGACGACGGTATCAACGTTTGCGGGTCAGGCCAATGTCGCCGGGAGTGTTGATGGCATAGGGACTGCAGCGCTATTCTTCAATCCGGCGGGACTAGGGATTGACTCGGCGGACAATTTGTATGTGTGCGACTCCGCCAATAACACGATTCGCAAGATTTCTCCTACCGGTATCGTGACCACTCTCGCAGGTGTGGCAGGCACCACCGGATTTGCCGATAGCACAGGCTCAACCGTGGCCCGGTTTAACTCCCCGATCGGGCTCACAGTTGATCCAAGTGCCAACGTCTATGTGACCGATTCCGGAAACAACACGGTGAGGAAGATCACGCCCGCCGGAGTGGTCGCCACCCTGGCCGGCACGGGGATGATGCCCAGTGCCGGCAGCACGGATGCGACGGGCAGCAATGCGCGGTTTGATCAGCCTTACGGCGCCGTGGTGGATGGTGCCGGGAACACCTATGTCGCCGACACGGCCAACAACGTCATCCGGAAGATCATTCCGTCCGGTGCGGTGACCACGGTGGCGGGCGCGGCGGGCCTCCACGGCAGTGCGGACGGGGTTGGCAGCGCAGCCCGGTTCTTCTTTCCGGCGGCGGTGACGATCGGGAGCAACGGGAACCTTTATGTCGCCGACTCATCGAACAACACGATTCGGAAGATCTCGCTCCCGGATGGCACGGTCACGACCTTTGCGGGTACCGCGGGCTTGAACGGCAATGTCGATGGAATCGGCGTCAGCGCCCAGTTCTATCACCCTACGTCCCTGACGGCCGACAGCAGCGGCGATATTTTCGTGGCGGATACTTACAACCAGACGATCCGGAAGATCGACACGACTGGCACCGTCACCACCTTTGCAGGAAGTGCCGGCGCCCAGGGCTATTTTAATGCCACGGGAACGGCGGCGCGGTTCAATTTTCCCACTGGCCTGGCGGCGGATGCCAAAGGTGATATTTATGAAGCCGATGCCTCCAATGAGGTCATCCGGAAGATCACCCCGGCCGGCGTGGTCACCACGGTGGCCGGCACTGCCGGAACCAGCGGGTCGGCTGACGGCACCGGCACCGCGGCGCTCTTCAGATCCCCGGCAGGTCTCAGCGTCGACAGTGCCAACAATGTTTATGTGGCCGACACCTTTAATTGTACGGTCAGAAAGATTACGCCAGCCGGCGTCGTATCGACCGTGGCAGGCGTTCCGGGATTCAAGGGCCACACGGACGGGCTCGACCTCGCAGATGCCGCCAATCTCAACGCCGCGGCAAAGTTCAATTTTCCATTTGGCGTGGCCGTGGACAGTTTTGACAGCACGATCATCGTGGTCGACACCTATAACAATACGATCCGCAAGATCACCCCGGGCAGCTCAACCAATGTCGTCAGTACGCTGGCCGGAGCGGCCAGCAACGCCGGCTATGCGGACAGCACGGCCAGTGCGGGGGCGGTCAACAACCCGGCGGCGCAGTTCGATACCCCGTCCGGGATCGCGATTGACAGCCAAGGCAACCTTTATGTCGCCGACAGCGGCAACAATACCATTAGGAAGATCGACACCTCCCTCAATGTGACCGCCTATGCCGGCTCCGGGATGCTGCGCAGCAGCGGCAGTACCGACGGCCCGGCTGGACAGGCCGGCGGGGCGCTCTTCAATTCGCCCCAGGGCGTTGCAGTCGATGCGTCGGACAACGTTTGGGTGACGGACACCGGCAACGACACTATCCGGGAAATCTCAGACAATTATACCAACGCCGCTGGGAATACCGTTCTCGGCACATCCACGCCGGTGGGCACGGTGGAGACCCCGGGCCGGCAGGACGGCACGGGATCGGGGGCGACTTTCCAGAACCCGAGTGGCATCTGGGTGGCCAAGAGCACGGGCACTATCTATGTCGCTGACACCGGGAACAATTCGATCCGCGAAATCGTCTCTGGCAACATTGTTAGCACGCTGGCCGGCCAGGTGGACAATCGGGGTAGCCAGGACGGCACGGGCCTTGCGGCGCGTTTCTATGATCCCACCGGGGTGGTGGCCGATGGTCAGGGAAACATATTTGTGGCGGACCCGGGCAACAGCACGATCCGCAAGATGACGTCTAGCCTCGGCACATCGGCGTCAAACATCAACATTTGGTCCGCCCCGGCTGGCTCGCCCCAACCACTGGGGATAGTAACCACTTATGCCGGCGTGGCCGGTGTGATCGGCAGTGAAGACGGCACGGGCACTGCAGTGTCGATGGCCAACCCCTGGGCTATCGCTCTCGATCCCCGCGATCCCAATGGCCCTAATCTATACGTTGTGGATTCGGTCGAAGATACCATTCGATTGGTCTCAAGTTCTGGCATTGTGAGCACTCCGGCCGGGAATGCTGGACTTTATGGTGCCTCGGACGGCACCGGCACGGCCGCCAGCTTCGAGGCTCCCTACGGCGTGGCGGTCCATTACAATCCAACCGACGGATCAACCAACGTTTTCATCGCCGAATATGGCAATAATGACGTCCGAATGATGGTCATGCCGCCGGGCCAGACGACGGATGGCGTCGTCACCACCCTGGCGGGCCATGCCGGAACGGTGGGCAGCCTCGACGGCACGGGAACGAACGCGGAATTCTACAATCCGCAGGCTATCGCCGTCGACGGCACAGGCAGCACCCTCTACGTTGCCGACACCGGTAATTCGACGATCCGGATGGTTACGCTGACGCCAAGTGCATCCGGCCCCCCGATTGCCACGGTCAGCACGCTGGCCGGCATTGTGGGAACGAGGGGTCATATCGACGGCCCCGGGAGCTCGGCCCAATTCGACGAGCCGCTCGGACTGACCGTCGACCCTGCGAGCACTCCCACCAATACCATCATCTATGTCACCGACTCTTACAGCCAGGTCATTCGGCAGATCACCGTCCAGTCCAATGGCTCCGGCCCACCGACGGCCAATGTGACCACGCTGGCGGGCACCTCGAGCAGCCCCGGGTTTACGGACGGCACCGGCGCGAGCGTGCGATTTAGCGCTCCGCACAGCGTGACCGTGGACCCCAATTCCGGCAGTCTTTTCATCGCGGACACCAATAATAATACGATCCGCGAAATGACCCCTCCAGTTCAGGGCGCCGTGACCGTCTCAACGGTCGCCGGTACGCCGTCGCATGCCAGCTTCAATGACTCGGACGGACCGCAAGCGGATGCTCGTTTCAGCGAGCCCAATGGCGTGGCAGTCGATGCTGATGGCAACATTTACGTCGGCGACAGCCTCACCGATACCGTCAGGAGAATTGACACGAACGGGACCGTCACGACCCTCGCCGGCGCTTCGGAAACCTCCGGCTCGGGCGAAGGAACCGGGGCGGCGGCTCAGTTCTTTCGCCCTTATGGCGTAGCGGTGGACGCGAACAAGAATGTCTACGTGGCGGACTCCATCAATTCGACGATCCGGAGGATAGATCCGGGGGGCTTTGTCAAGACGATGGCGGGCACGGCGGGAACCCGCGGCAGCCTGGACGGGACCGGCAGTGACGCCAGTTTCTACCTGCCAACCGCGCTGGCTTTGGACAGCTCGAATAACATTTACGTCGCTGACACCAACAATAGCGCGATCCGCAAGATCACTCCCAGCGGTAGCGACGGCAGTCTCGGCATCGTGACCACCCTCGCCGGCCTGGGCGGATATAGCGGCTATGCTGACGGAGCGGGCAGTCTGGCGCGGTTCAGCGGGCCCAACGAGCAATACATTG
>CAVRNM010000100.1:0-9165 GCA_963722225.1 uncultured Verrucomicrobiae bacterium | reverse complement strand
CAGCACATAGGCGTCCTCGAGCACGGCCTCCATCGCCTCGACGTTGGTCGTGAAATACGGCGAGAGATAGCCTTTGTCGAACTGCATGCCCTCGACGACTTCCAGGGTGGTTTCGATGGACTTCGCCTCTTCGACGGTAATGGTGCCGTCCTTGCCCACCTTGTCCATGGCATCGGCGATGATATTGCCGATGGTGTCGTCCCAGTTGGCCGAGACGGTGGCGACCTGGCGGATCTCCTCGCGGTCATTGACCTTCTTGGAGATGCGGGCGAGTTCGGCGATGGTCGCCTCGACGGCCTTGTCGATGCCGCGCTTCAGATAGATGGGATTCGATCCGGCGGTGACATTCTTCAGGCCCTCGCGATAGATGCTCTCGGCGAGCAACGTGGCGGTGGTGGTTCCGTCGCCCGCGGCGTCGGAGGTCTTGGAGGCGACTTCCTTCACCATTTGGGCGCCCATGTTCTCGTAGGGGTCGGGAAGTTCGATCTCCTTGGCAACGCTCACGCCGTCCTTGGTGACGGTCGGTGAACCGAATTTCTTGTCGATGACGACGTTGCGGCCCTTGGGTCCGAGGGTCACCTTGACCGCACGCGAGAGAAGCTCAACGCCGCGGAGGATCTTCTGGCGGGCGGCTTCATCAAAGAGGAGTTGTTTGGCAGGCATAGTGGGAAATTTTGGACTGGGAGTTTTGGTTTATGAGGATTCCGGCACGACTCAGGTAAGGACGCCGAGAATATCGTCCTCGCGGACAATGGTGTACTTCTTTTCTTCGATCTTCACCTCGGTGCCGCCGTACTTGCTGATCAGCACGCGGTCGCCGACCTTCACTTCGAAGGGAAGGATCTTGCCGTCCTCCCCTTTCTTGCCGGTGCCGACGGCGATGACCTTGGCCTCCTGGGGCTTTTCCTTGGCGCTGTCCGGGATAATGATGCCTCCGCGGACCTGCTCTTTTTCTTCGAGGTGTTCGACGAGAACACGATCACCGATGGGCTTGATTTTAACGTTAGCCATATGGATTGAGTTTGGGTTTGGGTTGAGAGGTTTGGTGGCTGGCAACTGAAACGCGAGCCTCCGCGCCGCGAGGCCCGGAGGCAGGGAGAACGGGGATTAAGACTTCTTGTTGTTTTCGTCGACCACCTCGAAATCAGCGTCGACGACATCAGATTTCTGGTCGCTTTTCTTCTTCTCGCCCGCGTCGGACGCGGTACCGCCGGCCGCGGCGCCGGCTGCCGCCGCCTGTTGAGCCTGCTGAGCCTGGGCGTAGATTTCCCCGCCGAGCTTCGTGAGATTCTCGACGGCCGAGCGCATCTGCGCCACGTCGTTGCTCTCCAAATCCTTCTTGGCGGCGATCACCCCGGCCTCGATCTTCGATTTCACGTCCGCCGGGATCTTGTCACCGGTGTCCTTGACGGTCTTTTCGATCTGATAGATGACGGAATCGAGCTGGTTCCGGGTCTCCACCTGCTCGCGGCGGTTCTTGTCCGCCTCCGCGTTGAGTTCAGCCTCCTTGGTCATCTTCTCAACCTCGTCCTTCGACAGGCCCGACGATCCTTGGATGGTGATCTTCTGTTCGCGGCCCGTGCCGAGATCCTTGGCGGATACATGGAGAATGCCATTCGCATCGATATCGAAGGTAACCTCGATCTGCGGCGCGCCGCGCGGTGCGGGCGGGATGCCATCGAGCCGGAACGTCCCCAGCACCTTGTTGTCGCGCGACATCGGGCGCTCGCCCTGGGTGACGACAATCTCGACCGAGGGCTGGCTGTCGCTGGCGGTGGAAAACACCTGCGATTTCTTCGTGGGAATCGTGGTGTTGCGCGGAATCATCGGCGTCGCCACGTTGCCAAAAGTCTCGATCGCCAGGGTGAGCGGGGTGACGTCGAGCAGAAGCACGTCGCGCACCTCGCCCTTGAGCACGCCGCCCTGGATCGCCGCGCCGACCGCAACCACCTCGTCCGGGTTGACGCCCTGATGCGGCTGCTTGCCGCCGAGGGCCTTGGCAATGTCGACGATCTTCGGCATGCGCGTCATGCCGCCGACCAGCACGAGTTCGTCGATCTCCGCCGCCGTCAGCCCCGCATCCTTGAGGCAGTTCTTAAACGGCTGGATGCAGCGCTCGGACAGCGAATCGCAGATCTGCTCCATCTTGGCCCGCGTCAGCGTGACATTAAGATGCTTCGGACCGGAGGCATCGGCCGTGATGAACGGGAGGTTGATATCCACCGACTGCGCCGAGGACAGTGCGATCTTGGCCTTTTCTGCCTCTTCCTTCAGCCGCTGCAGCGCCATCGGATCCTTGCGCAGATCCACGCCGTTGTCCTTCTTGAAATTGTCGACCAGCCACATGATGATGGCGTCGTCCCAGTTGTCGCCGCCGAGATGGGTGTCCCCGTTGGTGGCCTTCACTTCGAACACGCCGTCGCCGATCTCGAGGATGGACACGTCAAAGGTGCCGCCGCCGAGGTCAAAAACGGAGATCTTCTCGTCTTTCTTCTTGTCGAGACCATAGGCCAGCGACGCCGCCGTGGGCTCGTTGATGATGCGAAGCACCTCGAGGCCGGCAATCTTGCCCGCGTCCTTCGTGGCCTGGCGCTGGGCGTCGTTGAAATAAGCCGGGACCGTGATCACGGCCTGCGTGATCTTTTCGCCGAGATACGCCTCGGCATCGGCCTTCATCTTGGCCAGCACCATCGCGGAGATTTGCTGCGGGGCGAACTGCTCCGTCTTGCCGTCCGCCACCACCTCGATGTACGCGTCCCCATTCTTCCCTTCGATGACCTTGAACGGGAAATTCTTCGCTTCCTCCCGCACCTCGGAATGCTTCCGGCCAATCAGGCGCTTGGCGGAGAAAACGGTATTCTTTGGATTGGTGACAGCCTGACGCTTGGCGGCCTGGCCCACGAGACGTTCACCGGTCTTGGTGAATGCGACGACGGATGGGGTCGTGCGCGCTCCTTCGGCGTTGGGAACAACGACCGGCTCGGCGCCTTCCATGACAGCCATGCACGAGTTGGTGGTGCCTAGATCGATACCAAGAATGCGGCTCATACGGTACTGCTTAGCAATGCGCATGCCCCACAGACGCAAATCTCTTAACCTGTTCCAGATAAGCTACTAAAAAATCGGCGCTCATTTATCGTTACTGGCTATGCAAGCCCATGCACGCCACCATGTCACACCTGTGTCCCATCGGGAAGGGAAGGTCCCTCCTTCTGTCACACTCAAAAACAAAGCTTGCCTCGCACCACCCAAATTCCCGAAATCCCTCCCCTCTCCTGGCCGAGCTAGCTCAGTTGGTTAGAGCGGCTGTTTCGTAAACAGCAGGTCGCTGGTTCGAATCCAGTGCTCGGCTCCAGTTTTCGCCTTCAGTTTTCGCCTCGGCGAAAACTGTCATGAGCCTCCCCACCGAACTCTTTGACTACGCGCTGCCCGAGCGCCTCATTGCGCAAACTCCGGCGGGGCGCCGCGATCGGTCGCGGCTGCTCGTGGTCGACCGGCGGGCCCACAGTGTGGCGCACCATGTCTTTAGCGATCTGCCGGGTTTTCTGCGCGCTGGCGATCTCCTCGTCCGCAACAACGCCGCCGTGCTGCCGGCCCGCCTTTTGGCCGAGCGCCAGACGGGTGGCCGCGTCGAGTGCCTCTTGCTGCGTCCCGCGGTGACGGGCGCCCCGACGGCCGGGATTTCGGACGAATGGTGGTGTCTGCTCCGGCCGGCCCGGAAGCTGCCCGCCGGAGCGACTTTTGCGCGCGGTGCAGCGTTCGCGGCCACGGTGCGCGCCCGCGAAGGCGACGGGCTTGCCCGCATCGCCTTCTCCACGCCGGGCGGCGAATCCATTGTCGCGGTCGCCAACCGGCTCGGCGAGGTGCCCTTGCCGCCTTATATCCACCGTCGTCACACCGAGGACGAACGCCGCCGGGACCGGGAGCGTTATCAAACGGTCTATGCCGACCGCGCTCACCAGGTTGCGGTCGCTGCGCCCACGGCCGGGTTGCATTTCACTTCGGAGTTGCTCGCCCGCCTCACCGGCGACGGCGTGCGTTTCGCCGACCTTACCCTCCACGTCGGACTTGGCACGTTCCGCCCGATCGCCACCGCCAAGGTCGAACAGCATGTCATCCATCGCGAGACTTACGAGATCCCGGCCGCCACCCAGCACGATCTGACGGAGCCAACCGGGCGCCGCATCGCGGTGGGAACCACCTCCGTCCGGACAATCGAGGATTTTCTCCGCCGGGGCCCCGCCACTCCGCCAGCGGACTGGGTGGCGGAAGCCGGCCTGTTCATTTATCCCCCCTTCGCCTTTCGCGGAGTCGATGCCCTGATCACCAACTTCCACCAGCCGCGCTCCACGCTGCTCTGCCTCGTCGCCGCGTTTCTCAGCCCGGGCACGACCGATGGCATCGCCTGGATCAAGGAGATCTACGCCGAGGCGATCGCCCGCGAATACCGGTTCTTCAGCTACGGTGACGCCATGCTGGTCTTGTGAAGAACGTCCCGGGGCCGGAGGGGGAAATGCGTCCTTCCGCGCATCCCGCGCGGTTCGCTGCGGCAAAAGCCTGACCCATTTGCGTTTTAGCAATTCCTGCTTACAGAATTCGGTCACCATGAAAGTCATCACTCGCTTCCTCCTTCTCAGCTTCTGCACTCTCGGGCTGCTCGCCTCCGCTCAAGCGGCCATCGAGACCTACAAGATCGATCCGGTCCATTCGTCAGTTGGTTTCACGATCCGCCATTTCTTCTCCAGTGTGCCGGGTGCATTTACCAAGTTCAGCGGCACGATTGTGGTCGACCGCGACAACCTCGAGCGCAGCACAGTCGAAGTCGCTATCGAAGTGCCCAGCATCGACACCCACAGCGATATGCGGGACAAGGATCTGCGCAGTGAGAAGTTCTTTGGGGCGGAGAAGTTCCCTCTCATCACGTTCAAGAGCAAATCGTGGGTGAAGACCGGCGAGGGCGCCTTTGACGTCACTGGCGATCTCACGATCAAGGACGTCACCAAGTCGGTCGTGCTCAAGGTCAAGCTGCTCGGCTTCGGTCCCGGCATGCGGGGCGCGATGCTTTCCGGCTGGGAGGCGTCAACCACACTTAATCGCAACGATTTTGGCATCACAACCTTTCCCAAGGTGCTGGGCGACGACGTCGGGGTCGCCATTTCGGTCGAAGCAGATCTGGCGAAAGGCTGAGCCGCGCCCCCCGGAGTCGGCCGGACTTTGACCCGGCCGATCTTCGACGCGTGGAGAATAGCCGGGCCGGACCGCCCTTGGGTTGAAGGCTTTTTTTGCCGGTCCGATTGACACCGCTTCGGCCGGTGCCCTAGCCTGCCCGCATGGCCAAACCCGCCTACACGCTGGAATTCGAAAAACCGCTGCGGGAGCTGGAAAAACGTCTCGAGCAGATTCACCAGCAATCCCTCGAGAACCACCTCGATCTCTCCGGTGAAATTTCCCGGGTGGAAAGGCGGATCGACACAACCCAGCAGAGGATCTATTCCAACCTCACGCCGTGGCAGCGGGTCCAGATTGCGCGCCATCCCCAGCGGCCCTACAGCCTTGATTACATTCACAGCATTCTGACCGGCTTCGAGGAATTCCATGGCGACCGCCACTTTCACGATGATCAGGCGCTGATCGGCGGTCCGGCGTTCCTTGACGGGCAGGCCGTGATTGTCATCGCCCACCAGAAGGGGCGCGAAACCAAGGAGAAGATCCTGCGCAATTTCGGCATGCCGCAGCCCGAGGGTTACCGGAAGGCGCTTCGCCTGATGAAAATGGCGGAGAAATTCGGGCTGCCCGTGATCGCGTTCATCGACACCCCCGGGGCGTTTCCCGGGATCGGTGCGGAAGAACGCCACGTCGCTGAGGCCATCGCCGTCAATCTCCGGGAGATGAGCCTGCTCCGGGTTCCGACGGTGGCGGTGGTGATCGGCGAAGGCGGTTCCGGCGGCGCGCTCGGCATCGGCGTGACCGACCGCGTTTTGATTTTGGAGAACAGCTACTATTCCGTCATCTCCCCCGAGGGTTGCGCGGCGATCCTTTGGAAGGATGCCGCCGCCGCGGGGCGCGCCGCCGAAGCGCTGCGGCTGAACGCCCAGAACCTTGGCGAGTCGAAGGTCGTCGAGGAAGTCATTGCCGAGCCCGTGGGTGGTGCGCACAACAACCCCGGGCAGACCATCGCCTCCGTCGGAGCCGCCCTCCGCAAACACCTTGCCGAATTGCAGGCCCTTCCGCTTGAAGAACTGCTCAACCGGCGGTACGAGCGCTACCGGCACCTGGGCGTTTACGAGGAAGCCGGAGTCTCGAAGAGCTGACGGCGTGACGCTCCGGGCAGCGCGGAGACAAACGGGGGCATGCGACCTCAGGTCGGATCAGCCTTGCGCACCATCAGCGGCTCGCACCGGACGGCGCGCTTCGCGGCGGCATCATACTCGACCACCACGCCCGCCAGACGGACGTCCCCTTCGGCCACCGGGAACCGCCGGGGCATGCCATCGAGGAACCGGGCAACGACCGGCTCGATGAGCCGCCCGAGCACGCTGGCATAGGGACCCGTCATCCCGGCATCGCACAAGAACGCCGTGCCTTTCGGCAACACGCAGGCATCGGCGGTCGGCACATGGGTGTGCGTGCCAATCACGGCAGCCGCCCGCCCGTCCAGATACCAACCGAGCGCCTGCTTCTCCGAGGTGGCCTCGGCGTGGATCTCCACCAACACGGCATCCGCCCGGCCGGCCAAGGCATCCAGCAAGCGATCGCACGCCCGAAACGGACACTCGGATTTCATTCCCAGGTACTGGCGGCCCAGCACGGTGAAGACCGCGAGCCGGAATCCGTTCTTCTCCAAAATGAGATGGTCGCGTCCGGGGCACGCCGCGGGCAGGTTGGCGGGGCGGCAGATCCGTTCCAGGTTCGCGATTTCCGTCTCGAAGCCCTTTTGATCCCAGACGTGGTCGCCCAGGGTCACCGCGTCGACCCCGGCGTCGAACAAGGTTTTGGCCACGGCGCCGGTCAGGCCGGCACCCGCGGCCGCGTTTTCTCCGTTGGCGATCACGAAATCAAGTCCGAGCTTGTTGCGCAGCCGCAACAGCCTTTCGCCGACGATCTCCCGGCCCGGCCGGCCCACCACGTCACCAATGAACAACAGTTTCGCCATGGCCAGACTGTTGGCCGCAGCCCGCCGCAGGTCGAGCGCCGAAACACGATTGGCGATTGGCAGAGACCCGCGCACCGCCGCCAAAAGAGTCGCTGGAGCCCGGGAAAGGCCAAACGAAATGCAACCCGGACTGGCGGCGTCCCGTACTTGCGCCATGGTAAGGACCCTGATCGATCGTCACTCGTTCGTCCTTTCCCCATCCTTCGTTCTTCCGTTCTGCCCTCGACCTCCCCTGCCATGTCCAAACCCGACCTTCTCCGGAAACATTCCTCCATCGTGCATGACGGTTCCGATCGTGCACCCAACCGCTCTATGCTGCGCGCCGTCGGCTTCCAGGATGAAGATTTCAAGAAAACCGTGGTCGGCGTGGCGTCCACCTGGAGCATGCTCACGCCTTGCAACATGCATATCGACGCCCTCGCGCGGGAGGCCGGCGCCGGCGCGGATGCTGCCGGAGGGAAATCCATCATTTTCGGCACCATCACCGTGGCGGACGGCATCAGCATGGGCACGCTCGGCATGCGCTATTCGCTCGTGTCCCGCGAAGTCATCGCCGACTCGATCGAGACGGTCTGCGGCGCCGAGGGCTTCGACGGACTGGTCGGCATCGGTGGCTGTGACAAGAACATGCCCGGCTGCGTGATGGCCATGGCGCGCCTCAACCGGCCGTCGGTCTTCGTCTACGGCGGAACCATCCTGCCCGGCCTCCATCCTGTCTCACGGAAAGATTGCGACATTGTCTCGGTGTTCGAGGCGGTTGGCCAGCATGCGGCCGGCCAACTGGACGATGCGGGGCTCAAAATCATTGAAGCCTGCTCCATTCCCGGCCCCGGTTCCTGCGGCGGCATGTACACCGCCAACACCATGGCGTCGGCAATCGAGGCGCTCGGCATGAGCCTGCCCAACAGCTCCACCCAGATCGCCATCAGCGAAGAGAAGAAACTCGACTGCCGCCGCGCCGGCGAAGCTGTGCTGGCGTTGGCCCGGGCCGGCATCCGCCCGCGCGATATCATCACCAAGAAGGCGTTTGAGAACGCCATCACGGTTGTGATTGCGCTCGGCGGCTCGACCAACGCCGTCCTCCACCTCCTCGCCATTGCCCACACCGCGGGCGTCAGGCTCACGATCGACGATTTCACGCGCATTGGCAGACGCGTCCCCGTGCTCGCCGACCTCAAGCCGTCCGGCAAATACGGCATGGCCCACCTTTCGCGCGTCGGCGGTCTCACGCCGCTGATGAAGATGCTCCTCGACGCGGGCCTGCTGCACGGCGAGTGCCTCACCGTGACCGGCCGGACCGTCGCCGAGAACCTGCGCGACGTGAAACCCTATCCCGCCGATCAAGACGTCATCCGCCCGCTCTCCAATCCAATCAAGGCCGACAGTCATTTCAGCATTCTGTATGGCAATCTCGCCCCCGACGGAGCCGTGGCCAAGATCACCGGCAAGGAGGGAACGCGCTTCTCGGGCCGGGCCATCGTGTTCGAGTCGGAGGAGACCGCGCTCAAGGCCATTCTCGGCGGCCGCGTCAGGGCCGGCCACGTCATCGTCATCCGCAACGAAGGTCCGGTGGGCGGGCCCGGAATGCGCGAAATGCTCGCGCCCACCAGCGCCGTGATGGGCAAGGGCCTGGGCAAGGAAGTCGCGCTGATCACCGATGGGCGGTTCTCCGGGGGCAGCCATGGATTCGTCGTCGGACATATCACTCCGGAAGCCGCCGTCGGCGGCCCGATCGCGGTGATCAAAAATGGCGACCCGATCACCATCGACGCCGGCAGGCACGTGATCACCCTCGATCTGCCGCCGAAGGAGCTGAAGGCACGCCTCAAGGCTTGGAAGCCCAAGCCGCCCCGCGAGACCCGCGGCGTGCTGGCCAAGTATGCCCGGCTCGTCGCCTCCGCCTCCGAGGGCGCCGTGACGGACAAACATCTGTGACGAGGCAGTAGCGCGGCGGGAACAGCGAGCATTCCTGGAGACGCGACGCCCTTGTCTAGAGGCTATCCGAAAACCCG
>CAVRNM010000099.1:0-22651 GCA_963722225.1 uncultured Verrucomicrobiae bacterium | reverse complement strand
GTTAATCAACATGCCGGCAAGGTTCATCATCGATCCGCAGCGAAAGACGGTGTATTCACAAGCGACTGGGGTTTTTGTCTACGTCGACTATTTGGGGCATATGTCTGACTTGGTGGGCGACCCGAGGTTCAGACCGGAGTACAACCATTTGGTGGACTGTCGCGCGAGCACCTTGAGTTTGACGAGCGACCAGATTCGGGAACTCGCGAGTCGGAGTGTGTTTAATGCCGGGTCTCGGCGAGCTTTCCTGGTGTCGTCCGACTATCAATTCGGGCTTGGCCGGATGTTCGCGGCTTTTCGGGAGTTCAATGCGGGCCAGGAGATCATGGTCTTCAGGGAAATGCGGGAAGCCTTGGCTTGGCTCAATCTGCCTTCTGATTTGGATCCGTTTGCGACGAACGAATCGACCGGCGATGCGGGAAGCACGTAACCCAGCAGCATGATCCCCTCTCAGTGATGACGAGGCGCGGCCTCGCCAAGAAAATGATACGACCGTATCACGGATTTGGCCGACGAGCAGGAGCGCTAAAACAGCAGATCTGGAAAAGGCCGGATGGCCTTGGGCCTCAGTTCTTGGGCGGGCCGCTGTCGTCGCCGCGTCGCGGCAGCCGCAACACCGGCTCCGGTTTCTCCACGCGTTTGGCCGGTGGGGGCAGCTTCCGCCACTCGCGCCGCTGACGAAGCCGCCGCAGGTGGGGCAGGGCGACCACGGCGGCGATGATCACGGCCGTCAGCACAATGATCAGGATGACGGGCAGGGGAACGTCACTCCATCGGGCCGCGAAAGGGATCATGGCGGGTCGGGGGCAAGAGATACCGCGGAATGTCGCGATTCTGCCATGACACCGCAGCCTGTCAACCGCCGGCGACATCACCGCATTTTTACGCGTCCAAAGCCGAGTCGAATGCCTGGCCATCGGCAAGGACGCCGCGCCCGGACAATTCTCCGATGACTATCTCAAAGCCGAGCAGCCGGTCGGGCTTAGGGTTTTCCATGCTCACTCCTATGCGTATGTCCGTTTCAAATGGCGCCAGCCATTTGAATAGGAACACGGAGGACGAAGTCCGACGAGTTCCTAGGGCAGTTCCTTGATCCGGATGCGGCGGTACTCCATCTGGCCGCGGTCGCCTTCCAGGCCGATCGGTCCGGTCGCGGGCACCGGGAACGCCTCCTCCAGCACTTCGCCGTTGCAGGTGCACCGCGCCGTGCCGCCCCGGACGGTGATTTCAATCTCGTTCCAGTCCTGCGGCCGGTATTTCGTCAGCTTGGTGTAAGGTCCGGCGACCAGGTAGTCGCGGCATTGCAGCTGCGGCTCCCGAATGAAGATGCCGCTGTCGGCGTTCGGCGTCGCGCGAAACTCCAGCCGGAGAATAAAGTCCTGGGGAAACTCCCGGGTGGTCGACAGCTGCTGGATCCGGCGGCCTTCCGTCGCGGTGGTGACGATCAGGCGTCCGGCCTTGGCAAGGAAGCGGCCGTCATTGCTGGCGGTCTGGCCGTCGAAGCAGATCGCCTTCGTCACGATCGGCCACGCGGCCGCATGCGAATCGCTGGCCTGCCAGCGCTTCGCCCCCTCGATGTCCGCAGCGGAGGTCGGCCGGAATCCCCAGCCGGTCAGATCGTGGCCGTTGAAGAGGCTGACGAAGCCCGGTTCGGGCGGGAAGGCGTCCGGCGCAGTCTCAATGAATCCCAGGGTGGCGAAAAGGGGACGCAGCGCCGCCGCCCACTTGGCGTAGCCGGCCTTGTTGGGGTGCAGCAGGTCGGGAAACAGGCTGGCCGGCGCGTCGCCGTTGGCGTCGGCAAACAGGGACCAGGTGTCCAGCACGGTCACCGCGGGATCGCCTTTGACCGCCTCGGCGTAGAGTTCGTTGACGCGATGGATTTTCTCCGCCGGCCGTTTCTTCGAGGCGGAGCTGGGAAACACCGCGCAGAGCACGACGGGCATCCGCGGGTCCGACTGCTTCAGTTCCGCCAGAATGAGCTTGAGGTTGCCGACCATGGTTTCGGGTTCGGCCTGGTCCTCGATGTCGTTGGTGCCGATCAGGAGGACGACGCCGCCGGGATGAAGCGCGAGCACGTCCTCGCGCAGGCGGAGGAGCACGCCACGCGTAGTGTCGCCGCTGATACCGCGGTTGGCGACGGTCACGCCCGGGAAGCTGCCGCCCAGGTCCTGGCCCCAGCCGTCCGTGATCGAATCTCCGAGAAAAACGAGGGCGTGCTGATCCAGGGCGACGCGCGTCGCCCACCCGCTGCGATGCTGGGCCCAGGTCTTCTGGAACCACTCCGCCCGGCGGATCGGCCCCGCTCCGGGCAGACCGTCATCCCTCGGCGGAATCTGATAACGCGAATCCGCCGGCGGCGTCGGCGCCCCGGGCTGGGCGACGGCGGTGAGGGCGAAGAGCCAGGCGGCGAGCGGCAGCAAGAGGAGGCGTTTCATGGAGAGCGGCAAGATAAGGCTACGCCCGGGGCAGTTCAACCAAATGCCGCGCTGTGTGGGATGCCGCACGCGGTTTCAGCATTTGCGGGCCAGCCATGGGACGTCTCTTTGGTCCGATCGGACCACAAAAACGACATATTGCGCAACGTCGTCGTCGGGTTCCGCGGGTTAGAATGCCCGACTGGCCTAATCGGATCGTTGGTCCGATCGGACCAACAGGACGACACTTCGCGTAACGCCAGCGCAGGGTGCTCCGGGCGAGAAAGCACGGGACGGAACCACCGGTCGCGGGCGGGCCGGCGTGCATGAGGCTTGTCTCGAGGTGGGCGGCGCGCCCTTGTTGGGACTGATGTCCTTCGCCTCCGTCCCGCCCGCCCCGCTGGCCCCGCTCCCCGGATCGCCGGATCCGGACGCGGTCCTGGACCGGTTTCTGGCCGTGGTGGCGGAGCGCGGCCTCCAGCCGTATGTCGAGCAGGAGGAGGCGATGCTCGAGCTGTTTGCCGGAAACAACGTGATCCTGGGCACGCCGACCGGTTCGGGCAAATCGCTCGTGGCGGCGGCGTTTCACTTCAAGGCGTTGTGTGCGGGTGAACGGTCCGTCTACACCTGCCCGATCAAGGCGCTGGTGAACGAGAAATTCCTGTCGCTGTGCCGAGACTTTGGCCCGGAGAACGTCGGCATGATGACCGGGGACGCGAGCGTGAACCCGCAGGCGCCGGTCCTGTGCTGCACGGCGGAGATCCTGGCGAACATGGCGCTCGCGCACGGCGACCAGTCGGAATGGCGCGCCGTGGTCATGGACGAATTTCACTACTACTCCGATCCCGACCGGGGCTCCGCCTGGCAGGTGCCGCTGCTGACGATGCCGCAGGCGCGTTTCCTGTTGATGTCGGCGACGCTGGGCCCGACCGAGTTCTTCGAGCGCGAGCTGACGCGTCTGACGGGCGCCCCCGCCGTGACGGTGCGCAGCGACGTGCGGCCGGTGCCGCTGGAGTTCGAATATTCCGAGGCGCCGCTGGCCGAGGAGGTGGGGGCCCTGCTGGACGGCCAGCGGGCGCCGGTCTATCTCGTTCATTTCACCCAGCGCGAGGCCGCGGAAGCGGCGCAGAACCTGATGAGCCTCGACGTGTGCTCCAAAGAGGAAAAGACCGAGCTGGCGGCGGCGCTGGAGCAGGTGCGGTTTAACAGCCCCTACGGCCGGGAGATGAAGCGTTGGCTGCGCCACGGCATCGGCGTGCATCATGCCGGCTTGCTCCCGAAATACCGCGTGCTCGTCGAGACGCTGGCGCAGCAGGGCCGGCTCAAGCTCATCTGCGGCACGGACACGCTCGGCCTGGGCATCAACGTGCCGATCCGCACCGTCGTCTTCACCCAGTTGTGGAAATACGATGGGCGCAAGGCGGCGATCCTCAGCGTGCGCGACTTCCGGCAGATTGCGGGCCGGGCGGGCCGCAAGGGCTTTGACGACCGGGGTTACGTGGTCGCGCAGGCGCCGGAGCACGTGGTGGAGAATAAGCGCGCCGAGGAGAAGGCCGCGGGTGACGCGAAGAAACAGCGCAAGCTCGTGACGCGCCGGCCGCCGGACGGATTCGTGAGCTGGGACGCGAACACGTTTGAACGGCTCCGCACGGCGCCGATGGAAGGCCTGGTCTCCCGCTTTGAAGTGACGCACGGCATGCTGCTGCTCGTGCTCAGCCGCGAGGCCGACGGCTGCCGCGTCCTGCGGCGGCTGATCGACGACTGCCACGAAACGCCGCACCGCAAACGCAAGCTGCGCCACCGCGCGTGGCAGCTGTTCCGCTCGCTGCTCGAAAGGAATATTGTCGCATGGATCCCGCCCGAGTCGTCGGGGCGCAAGTTGCGGGTGAACGTAGAATTGCAGGACGATTTCTCGCTGCACCAGGCGCTGTCGCTTTACCTGATCGATACGCTGCCGCTCCTCGACCGGGCCTCGCCGGACTATCCGTGTGACGTGCTGACGTTGTGCGAGGCCATCGTCGAGGACCCGGACCAGATTCTGCGGAAACAGGTCGACCGGCTGAAAACGGACAAGATGGCCGAGCTGCGCGCCGCCGGCGTGCCCTACGAAGAGCGGATCGCAAAGCTCGACGAGATCGAGCATCCGAAGCCGCTGCGCGAGTTCCTGTATGAGACATTCAAGACGTTTGCCGCGGCGCATCCGTGGGTGGAGGAGGAGAACATCCGGCCGAAGTCCATCGCGCGGGAAATGTACGAGCGGTACCTGTCGTTCGCCGAATATATCCGGGCCTACGGTCTGGAGCGCTCGGAGGGGTTATTGCTCCGGCATCTGTCGCAGGTTTGGAAGGTGCTGGCGCAGACGGTGCCCGACGGGGCCAAGACCGACGAGGTGGTGGAAATGGAGATCTACTTCCGCGAGCTGATCCGTGGAATCGATTCGAGCCTGCTCGAGGAGTGGGAGCGACTGCGCGACCCGGGTTTTGTGGCCGCGGAACGGGCGGACAAGCCGGCGCGGCCGGCGGCAGTCGACCTGACCCGCGACGTGGCGGCATTTCGGCGGCTCGTGCGGACTGCTGTCTTGGGTTTCCTGCAGGACGTGTCCGGACGCAATTGGGAAAGCGCCGCCTCACGCCTCCAGACCGGAGAGGCGGCGATGCCGGCGGAAGGCGAGCCGGCTTCGGATGAGGCCCGCCGGATCGAAGCGGCTTTCAGCGCCTATTTCGAGCAGCGAAGCCGATTCCGGCTTGACCCCGAGGGACGTTCGACGAAACACACGCATTGGGCTGAAGACCGCGAGGCCGGAGAGTGGGCGGTGGCACAAATGTTGATTGACGGCGAAGCGCGGAACGATTGGGAAGCCCGGTTCACGGTCCTGCTGGCGCCGTCGCGGGCCGAGAATCGGGCGGTCGTGCGATTTGTGGACGTGCGAACGGTGGGCGCGTCTTAAGGATCTTCACCCGCCGGCGACTTTTTGCCAAGGGTCCGGAAACCGAGGGCTCTCGGGCTGATCCATCGCTTTCAGGTTCGCTCGCGCGAGTTGCATGTCCTCCAGAATCCGGGAGGCATATTCCAATAAGTGCACTCCGGATCTCGTTAACTTGGCCTTGCGGCCGAGTCGTTCGAACAGGCGGCACTGCAATTCATCCTCCAACGATTTGATGGCGTGGCTCACAGCCGACTGGGTGAGGAACAGCTCACGCGCGGTCTGAGTAAAACTGCCGCAACGTGCGAGAGTCACAAATGCTAGTAGTTTGCGACTATCGAGGATGGGCTTCATATAGTGAGAGGCGGCTACGAATCAGGGAATTCATAGTAGCATCTACCGAGCCAGCCGAAGGGGATGGGCAATATTGCGCAACTGCCGACATCTGCGCGTGCGTCCGGGCGCCCCCGGGATCCGGGCGACAGAGCGGCCTGCCCCGTAGCGTTGTTCGTCGATTCAGGAATCCGGGCCGGGCTCTCGGACCGAATTCCTATGCGTAACGCTCTTCCTTCCAAGGGTCTGCACCGTTGTTGTATCCGCGAGCCTCCCAGAACCCCAGCTTATCCTCCTCGAGGAAGGTGATGCCCTTCACAAACTTGGCACCTTTCCAGGCATAGAGTTTTGGAATGATCACCCGCGCCGGACCCCCATGTTCGCGGGTGATGGGCTGGCCGTCAAAGCGGGTCGCCACCAGCACATCGTCGTCGAGGCATCTCTCCAAGGGCACGTTGGTGGAGTATTCGTCGAAACTGGTGAAATGGACGAAACGCGGGTTCAGCATGGGTTCGACCAGTTCACAAAGTGTTGCGAATGCCACGCCGCCCCACCGGCAATCGAATTTGCTCCAGCTCGTGACGCAGTGGAAATCGCTGACGTCCTCGACTTGCGGCAGGGCATTGAATTGCATCCAATCAAGCGTCACCGGTTTCTCGACCAAGCCGTCGATCGTGAGTCTCCATTGGTCCAGCGGTATGCCGGGCTGCACCCCGAGGTCGAGCACGGGAAACCCGGTCGTGAGGGTCTGACCGGGCGGCAGGCGGTCGGTTGCAGCGACGGCGCGGGGGACAACGCCCTGTGCCCGCTGCTTTTCCGCCCAGCGTTGCTTGGCCTCGATATATTTCTGCCGCAACATGGGGCGGACGATACGGCCTTGCCCTGTTGGCGCAAGAAGGGAGCCAGCATCTTCGCGTCAGGCCACAGTCCCGAGAGCCGGCTGGCCTATTTACCGGTCCGAAGGACAATGGCTTCCCGGTCCGCCTTTGAGGCATTGGCAAGAAACTGCCGGAACTTGGCATAATCAGCCGTTGGCACAACGAGCGGATTCAGCTTCAGGACGCGATGGAACACGACGGTCCCTTCCTTCTTCACGTCGTAGGAGTTCTCGTAGGATCCGTACGCACAATTCAAGACGGTCTTGGTGGGCAACTCCTCGAAGCCAATTCCGGACGGGAGGACCAGGGTGACTTCATTGTCCTGAATCAAAGGGCGAATCTCGACCGCGGTCCTCCGCGCATTTTCCGCAAAGGTCGGGAGGGTGCCGCGATCAAGCACATCCAGCCGCACCACAACGAGTCCTCCCGGCAGCATCTGGGCAAAACTCGGCGCCGCGAACTTAAAGGTCACGCCAAACCGGCCGGTGATGACGTCGTCCTCGCACGCGACATTTTGAGCCGATGCTCCGCGGATGGCTGCGTTGATGCGACCAGTGGCCCAATCGTGCAGATCCTTCGCGTTCAAGCTGTGAACGTGGTGGCGCATCTGCGCCCCGCTCTGGGCCAGCCCGGCGAAATGATAATCGCCGGTGACGCCGCCGTTGGCCGCCAGGACGAGCTCCATCCGCCGTTCGTCGAGCCATCGATGCTCCACGGGTAGGGTGGGCAGGCGAGTCAGCCCGTCGCTGCCCGGTGCGAGTACGAGCACGTCAGTGCCTTGGAGGTGCCAGGGCAGGTCTCCCAGCAGCGTCTCGGGGTCGGTGGGATCGAAGAATAACAACGCACCCATTTGGCGGGTTTGCACGACTGTGGGAAGGGCAACCTTGTCGTTGACCTGGACGGCGATAATCTGGTGGTTGAACTGGGAGGGGGAAGGCCAGTCGGCCACAACCTCCCTCTCGTTGCCCGCCAGGGCTACTGCCGGATACGAAGTGATCCCCACCTCCCGCAACATCGCCCGCAGGAGGTTGGACTTGTCTTTGCAATCCCCGAATCCCTTGGCAAAAACCTCGGAGGCCTTGCGAGGGCGGTAGCCCATTCCTCGCGCCAGATTGCGGTTGATTGCCACGTACCGCAGTTTTTGCACGTAACTGCCAAGAGCGCGGATCTTTTCGATCTCATCCTTACAACCAGCCGCGAGCTGGTGCGCCTTGGCAGCCATGGCCGGATCGTTATCGCATTGACTGCTCGCAAACGCCCCTTGCCAGTCGGACACTTCCTTCCACGACCGGAAAAACCGTGGGGTGTTGGGTTTGGCATTGCCGGGCGAAACCAGGGTCACCATCACTTGCGCCGCTACGATGCTATGCGGATCTGTCCACGGCTCTTTCGGGCGGTACGGGCGGTTCCGCAGCTCCCAAGTCCACCGGTTGTCCGAGGAATTCGAGGCGACGGGCGAAATCGCTCCACTGAGGATCGGGGTCACCGACCAGCCGGACGGGACCTTGACCACATAACGCTCCACCGCCGCCGGGAGCGGATTGTCCCAGGTGTAGAAATCCTGGGTGAAGAGCATCGCCCCCTCCACCTTGGTTTCGCAGGCAAAGATGTCCCCGGGCACCGCATCATCCCGGAAAGAGATCTCCTTTGCCCGCGTCTCGCTGTAGATGGCGCCCTCCGCTTCCGCCGTTGAAAAGTCATACCACTTGCTATCGCTTTCCGCCTTTGCGACGTTGCCATTGCGGAGCAGCCACGCGTCCGCAGCGCTGACGGTGTCGTTCTTGTCCAGATAGGCGACAACGCCGTGGGCTTCCGCCTGTCCGGTTCGGTTGAGTATCCTGACTGCATACCGATGCTCCGAAGTGGCCCGACCCCATTCATCAACCGTCAGGACCGTTTCATTGAGGAGAACTGCGGCGGGCACATCGGATGGCGCGCTGGCCCCGGGTTGCTCCGCAATTCCCCGCAGCCATCTGGGCAGCTCGCCCGCCCTAATGGTCGCCAGCGTGCAGAAGCACAGCGCCAGGCAGAGCGCTCGGTCCCGGCCCGATGCGATCAAGGATGGTTTCATGGTCCGGCAGGAGCAGCCTTGGCTGCCTCGGTCGGAGCGCTGGCGGCCGCAGCGGCGACTTTGTCCGCCGCTGGCTTCAGAATGAGCGCATGCGTATCGGACTCGTGCAGCCGGTCGAAGCGCTTCCTCAGCGCGGGATAACTTACTGTCTGGAAGGAGATCGCCTGGTTGCCACCCAAGATGAAATCGCGCTTGTACGTGAGGATCCGGTGTGCCGGCTTGAAGCCGAGAAAATAACGGGCGCTGATGGTCTTCTCCTGCGCTGCGACGTCGACGGGCGAACTCGGATGGTCGAGTGCAAAACCCTCGGGGAGGGTGATCTCAATGTCATCATGCTCCTCGCGGGCAAAAGGGAAAAAGACTGGGAGCTTTCGCTGGTCGGCGGCGAATCTCGCCGGCTGGCCCGTCTCGAAATAACCCGGCGCCACGATCAGGCGCTTCCCGGCCTGCTCGGCGTAGCCTGGCACATGCACCTTGTAATACACGCTCACCGGAAACTCGTGGGTGCGCAGGTTTTCCCAGCGGAGATCGCTGACTTCCGCGGTCGGCAGGCGTTTGCCCAGTTGTTCGCGAAAATCGCGGTCGACCTCGTCGGCGGACTTTTCGGCATTCCTTGACTTGTACTGGGTGCCTTCGTGGCCCGTGAACGCCTCCTCGACCTCGCCATCCAGCGTGCCCTCCGCGTCGAGCGTAAACCGGCCTTTCCGGATCGACTGCGATTTCTCGGAGGGCGACACCGGGGTTGTCTCAAAGATCACCTTGGTCGGATCGCAGAGCAACGCGGTCACCCCTTCATCGTTTGCATCGAGCATCCCATAGGGCACCCAGTAGTTGCCCGGGTTACAGTACCGCCACGCATTCGCCACTCGCACTGCGACCTGCTCACGATTAAGGAAGATCCAGCCTTTCTCGGTTCTGACATTCAGGATGTCGGCACGGCTGGCGTTGTCCACGCGCTTGACCTCAAATCCGGCGAGCTTCGCCAGGCCGGCAAACAGGAGGTTGATCTCATTGGGCCAGCCCAGCCGACTCTCGAGCGTGTCTGCGGGTTCCTGAAATCGATCCCGTTTGTCATTGGTGCGTTTCTCCCGTTCGGCCTTCGTCGCGGCGGTGTCCGACGATTTCAAGTTGCCAATCTCATTTTGGCAAAACTGGTACAGACGCTGGATCTTCTCTTCGTCGTTCTGGGCCCCGACCATCAAACGCGCCACCTCCTTCTTTAATCCACCTTTCCTGTTCATGTAGGGATACCCGTCGCTCCCATGCAAGCTGTACTCGGGCCATTGGTCTTTCCTGGAACCGTGCCGGTCGTCGGGAATCAGGAAGAAACCGGCGCGGAATTCCCACTCCGGCGGCATGTAGTCTTCCTTTTCAAACGCCGGGAGGTTGTGCACGACCAGCGTCATCTCGGTGCCGCCATTCGAGGCTTGCTGGGTGCCGAGGCAGTTTTGCCATTCAACCCAGTAGGCCGTCGGAAAATGCTCAATCGCGATCCGGAACTCCCGGACGGGAAACTCCTCCTGGATGAACCCCGAATAGGTGGCCACCCAGCCGGAGAACACTTCGTCCCACCGGTATTCGGCGATGTCCCCGGGAGCGAGATTCGGGAAGGCAAACTCCGTTTGTTTCCATTTCTCATCTTCGTGTTTGACCAATGCGCTCTCGTGGAAATCCGATTTCTGCAGTTCGACGATTGTCCCGTCGGCTTTCACCACCCGGCCGGCCAGATTCCTCACCCTGGCGCGGGACGGCGTTTCAGCGCGAAAACGGCCCCAGTCCTCGACGCCCTTCTGGGTGTAGATCTTGGCCCGCACGTAGTGGTCGATCCTGGATTCGTCCCAATTCGAATTCACGACCTGTCGGGAAAGAAGAATCTCGGCATCCGCGCCCGGGCTGGACGTCGATTCTTTTGCCGCCAGGTCAGCCGCGGGCACGGGATCCCATTTGTCCTTGGCCCAAGCGCTCAGGCTGCTCAAAAGCAGCGCGAGGGCGACGATGCTAGCCTGGCAAACGATCCAGGACTTGGCGGGGCGGCAATCGGCCGACGCGCGGCCGGGGTTAAATCGTGGGGCGGATCCGCGCTGGGAATTCACGGGGTGCCATGATCATCTCTTGCGCGGTGGCACATGGGCAAGAATTTTCATGATCGATATACCCCCGGAATCGGCGGGATGACCTCTTCAGCGAGCCTGCTGCGATTCCGCTCGGGAGGCTTCGAGGTGTCTGGGGGATTGGGCTCCAGTCTACGGAGCCTTTCGGAATGAAGTGACATGGGTGGCACGCGTTGTCCCCAACGCGTCCAGAGCGTCTTGTGGACAAGCCGCTCTACCGCTAGAAGTCACATCATTCCGTAAATCTCATTAATTGGCGGGCGCAATTCCTTTGAAGACCCGGCGGCTATCGACCGTGGCGCCAGTCTCAGACCGGCTCTACTTCAGCGTCGCTGCGGGCTGGATCAAATCGCGTAATCACCCGCCGGCCGGTCGGGTGGCGGGGCCAGCGGTGGCGGGGCGGGAATGACGGGAGGGGGGGTCAGTGCTTCCTCCACGACGGCAGTGTGCCGGCGATAATAGAGGTAGAGTCCACCTTGATAGAGCAATGTCACGAGCAGCACCGATCCGTAAAGCACGACGAATAGCAAACGCACCAGCGGGACGACATCCGCGGAATCCAGCCCGGCCTGAGCGAGGAATTGGTCGAGGTTCAGGCCGCGGGAAGCGAACAGGGCGCGCGCGTCCGGGATGACTTCATTCTGAAGATAGACGGCATCGAAACTCAGCAATCGCGAAAGGCCGTACGACCAGATTGTTCCCAGAACCACCAGTTGACTGCGCGCCAGCCAGCGCATCCCCGCGGCATCGTTTCGCCGCAACCGGCGGTACCCGTGCACTTCCAGCGCCCCTCCCAAGGTCACCAGTAAGCCCACGGAGATACCCACCGGTTCCAGAAACGCCAACGACACCAACGTGCACAACCCGGCGAAGAGGAATACACTCCAGCCATCCAGGCGCGCGAATCGTTTCACGCGGCGCAGAATGTCCTCCGGCGATCGGGGTGGTGCCATATCGTGCCGAGCCTAGGCGCAATCGGACGGGATGCCAGCTGCGTCTTTGGTTCGGCGCAGAACATCCAGGCCGGGGATCAGAGTTTGACTGGCGTCTCAAAAGGATCCGCAAAACCGACCAGGTGTAGGACGGCATCGCCCGATGCGGCCGTGGTTCCGAGGAGAAGGCGGGGTACGGCGACCCCACCCTGCATTTTCTATCGCGTTTCACCGAGGCGCCTGGCCGGCATCTCGCACGACTCGTTCCACTTGTCATCTCGCGCGGAGAGCGGAAACTGGCGGTTGATTCCATGAACGGCCGTGTCGCCAGTTTCCGCCTGGATTTTCCGCCCGAGCTGCCCATCAGCGCGCGGGCCGAGGAGATCACGGCGGCGGTCCAGCAGCATCCCGTGTTGGTGCTCTCCGGCGAGACCGGGTCGGGCAAAACCACCCAGATCCCCAAGATGTGCCTGGCCGGAGGCCGGGGCACCGCCGGCCGGATTGCGTGCACCCAGCCGCGGCGCGTGGCGGCGTTGTCGATCTCGCGACGCGTTGCCGAGGAACTCGGCGTGCCGTGGGGCCGCGAGGTCGGCTGCAAGGTCCGGTTCTCCGACCACACGTCGCCGGCGACGGTGATCAAGTACCTTACCGATGGCATGCTGCTGGCCGAACTGCAGGGCGATCCGCTGCTGCGCGAGTACGACACCATCATCATCGACGAGGCGCACGAGCGGTCGCTCAACATCGATTTTCTGCTCGGCCACCTGCGGCAGCTCCGCTTTCGCCGGCCGGAGCTGCGCACCATCATCACCTCGGCGACGATCGACACCCAGGCGTTTTCCAGGGCCTTCGACGACGCGCCCATCATCGAGGTTTCCGGCCGGCTCTATCCCGTCGAGGTCATCTATGCGCCCCTGGACGAATTCGGCTCCGACGCCGCGGCCGACGACGAGCCGGCGGCGCGGTCAGAGGCCTTGCATTACATCGACGGCGCCGTGGCCGCCGTCGAACGGATCCTGCGCGAAAGTTCGTCCGGCGACCTTCTGGTGTTCATGCCGGCCGAGCGCGACATCCGGGAAACGCGCGACCTGATTGACGGCCGGCGCTTCGCCCGCACCGAGGTCATCCCGCTCTTCGGCCGCCTGAGCAACGCCGAGCAGCAGCGCGTTTTTGCCCCGACCCAGCACCGCAAGATTATCATTGCCACCAACATTGCCGAAACCTCGCTCACGATTCCCGGCATCCGCTTCGTGGTCGACACCGGGCTGGCGCGGATCAGCCGATATTCGCCGCAGGCGCGGACCCGGCGCCTGCCGATCGAGCCGGTCGCGCAAAGCAGCGCCGACCAGCGCAAAGGCCGCTGCGGCCGCGTGGCCGAAGGCGTCTGCATCCGGCTCTTTTCCGAAAAGGACTATCTCGAGCGGCCGCGTTTCACCCAGCCGGAAATCCAGCGCGCCAATCTGGCCGACGTCATCCTGCGGATGAAGATGTGCGGCCTCGGAGACATCGAGCGGTTTCCCTTCATCAATGCGCCGCCGGCGAAGGCGATCCGGGCCGGTTACCAGTTGCTGGAAGAGCTCGGCGCGATTGCTCGGGCCGAGATCGATGCAGCCGCCGGGGTCAAAGTTGTAGCCGGGGCCGCCGACCCCGGGGAAAAAATGGAAGGAACCGGGGTCGACCCCGGCTACAACGCAGGATCGCTTTTCGAGCTGACACCGATTGGCCGGGAGCTGGCCCGCCTTCCGGTCGACCCCACGGTTGGCCGCATGATCTTGCAGGCGAGCGCGGAGAAATGCTTGCGCGAGGTTCTGATCATCGCTGCCGGGCTAAGCATTCAGGATCCGCGCGAGCGGCCGCTCGACCAGCGGGAGCAGGCGGACGCGGCGCATCGGCGATTCGCTCATCCAGACTCGGATTTCCTGACGCTGTTGAACATCTGGGAGGCGTTTCACGAGGAGTTCGAAGCGATGTCCCAGGGCAGGATGCGCCGGTTCTGCCATGACCATTTCCTCTCCTACATCCGCCTGCGCGAATGGAGGGATATTCACGACCAGCTGCTCGAAGTGTTGGAGGAACGGGATGACTTTAGGAACACCTCGATCTGGGACGGACTGTCTGGGAACCAGAAGTCCCAAGGATCAAGTAAAAAGTCCCAAGGATCAGAACCCAGTCGGCATAGCCAGGACGCCAATCTCCAAACGCCAAACGCCAAAACCAAAACTCCAAACCCCCAAGGCCGAAGCCTAAACGCCAAACCTGGACTGCCCACTCGCAAATCGGGAATCGCAAATCCAAATTCCCAAGTTCTGGACTCCGGCACTCCCGCCTATCGCGCCATCCACCGGAGCATCCTGGCCGGCCTGCTCGGGAACATCGCCATGTGGGATGAGCAGAATGGCCAGTACAAGGCGGCTCACGACCGGAAGGTGGCTCTCTTTCCCGGCTCGGCGCTGTACGCTCGACCGGAGTCGAAAAACCGGGGGAGGTCCGCCTCCGCCGGGCCTAAGGCGGACAGCGAACCGCGCGACCGGCGCGCGGTTCGCTGGATCATGGCGGCGGAGATCGTCGAAACCACGCGGCTGTATGCGCGGACAGTGGCCCGGCTCGATCCCGTTTGGGCGCTCGACCTGGGCGCGCATCTGCTCAAGGTCAGCCACACCGAGCCCTACTGGAATGCCGACGCCAGCCGGGTGCTGGTCAAGCGCCGGGCGCGGCTCTACGGGCTGGAATTGGAATCGCGCGCCGTGGGCTACGGAAAGATCAATCCGGTGCATGCGACCGAGCTGTTCATCCGCGAGGGATTGGTGAATGACACCATCACCTGGCCGTTCGATTTCCTCGCCCACAACCGCAAGGTGCGGGACAAGGTCGAAATCGTGCTCACGCGCACCCGCAGCAGCGGCTATCTGAATCTCGACGAGGCGATCTATCGTTTTTACGCCACGCGGCTGCTGCCGGCGGGAGCGGCGGTGCCCTCGTCGCCCGCCAAGCAGGATGGGCCTCCTTCGCCGGACCCCCGAGGCCTGGAAGGCGCCGCACCCCTGGTGACCGCGGTGGCGTCGGTGCCCGATCTCATCGATCTGGTCCGGGAGCGACGCCTGACCGACCCGAAGTTCCTCTTTCTCGAGGCCGAGGACCTGCGGGGATCCGAGGAGGCCGCGCACGCCGCCGCGGCGTTCCCCGATGTGCTGCCGATCGAGAATCGTGTCCTGCCGCTCGGTTACGCCTATCGGCCCGGCCAGGACGAGGACGGCGTGACCATTACGGTCTCCGTGCGCGACGCCACGGCGCTCACCCCGGCGGCACTCGACTGGGCGGTGCCCGGCCATCTGGAGGACAAGGTGCTCCATTTGCTGAAGGCGCTGCCGATCAGCCAGCGGCGAACGCTGATTCCGCTGGCGGAAACGGCGCGCGGGGCAACGCGCGCGGTGGCGCAGCGCGCGCGCTTGCGCGACCGGCAGGATTCCCTCGCGGAAACGCTGGCCGGCTACCTGCGTGATCAGCACCGGCTGGCGGTCGATCCCGCGGCCTGGGCGGATAAACCGCTGGCCGACCATCTGCGGGTGCGGGTGCAGGTGGTCGACGAACGCGGCCAGCCGCTGGCGGCGAGCCGCGACCTGGACGAGCTGCACCGCCTGATGGCCGAGCGCCAGCGCCAGCTCAGCGCGGAGATGGCCCGGGAGGATCCGCCCGCCTGGCGCCGCGCCCGCGCCCGATGGGAGAAAGAGAGCCAGACCGAGTGGACCTTTGACGAGATTCCTGCGCGGGTGCACGTGTGCGACCAGGCGGGCGTGCCGGTCTACGCCTTTCCGGCCCTGGTGCCGGTCGACGCCGGGGTGGCTTTGCGGCTGTTCAAGGCGGCGGAGGAGGCGCAGACCGCGCTGCGGCAGGGATTGTCCCATTTATTTGAACTGCAGCTGCGCTACGAACTCGCGTGGCTGCAGCGCGACCTGCGCGACCTCCGGGCGCTGGGAATGCTTGCGGCGGCCTGGCTGCCGGTCGAGGCGCTACAGGAGCAGGCGTATGCCACCCTGCACCGGTGGATCTGCGGGCGCGCCGTGGAGCCGCTGACGGGTGCGGTTTTTGAGCGCGAGCTCGAGCGGGCGCGAGCCGACCTGCGCGGCGTGGTGCCGCGCGTGGCCGACTTGCTGCGCGAGATCCTCACCCTGCGGCAGGAGTTGGTGAATCATCCGCAGGAGTATCCCGGTCTGGCTGGGGAACTGGCAGCGCTCCTCCCGCCCGATTTCATCGTGGCGACGCCGTTCCCGCAGTTGGCGCAGTTTCCGCGCTACCTGAAGGCGATGAAACTTCGCGCGGACCGCTGGAAGGAGAATGCGGTGCGTGACGCGGAGCGGGCGAAGCGGCTGGCGCGGTACGTGAGGGCGGCGGCGGCACTGCCGGCGGAATCCGGCGGATCGCAACAAGCGGCGGATCGCTATCGCTGGCTAGTTGAGGAATTTCGCGTGAGCCTCTTTGCGCAGGAATTGGGCACGGCCAAGCCGGTTTCGGCGGTAAAGCTCGACCGGGAGCTGGCGGCGCTCCGGCGTTTGACGGCGCCTGGGGAATCAAGGATCCCGGCAGGCGCGAAGGCCGCCGACCGGCCGCCACCGCCGGCGGCGGTCGCGGCCCCGGCAAAGACCCCGCTCAAGAGTCTCGGCGCGCTGGACCGGCTCTTTCCGCGAGGGTGATCCCGGTCGTTCTGTCGCGCGGAAAGGGTGACCCGAGTTTTATTGAGGCGATGCTTACGAGGTGACGGACAGAGGTGGAGCGGCTGGTTGTTCAAAGGCCGCAGGACCGCCGAAAATGGTAAATTGGATATCAATCAGGGGCTTCTTCAGGCAGATCGCGGTTCGGGCCGTTGCAAAAGACCGTCGATAGGGTCTAGGAGAGCTATCGAACAGAACCCCGATCCTCGGGGATACCCCAACCTCCGATGAAACGAAGCGCAGTCCGTTTATCCTCGGCCCTGTTCCTTGGGGTGGCGCAGATCTGGGCGCAGAATGCCGCGACCTCGGTGAGTGTGGACGCGAATGCCAACCGGCATACGATCAACCCCAACATCTACGGCGTCTGCTACGGCGACGCGCACGATATGGCGGCGTTGAACGCCCCGCTGAATCGCTGGGGCGGAAACTCCACGACCCGGTACAACTGGCAGATCGATGCGCATTCGGCCGCCGCTGACTGGTATTTTGAGACTTACTCCGATGGCAGCGGCACGCCCGGCGGATCAGCCGATGCGTACGTGGCGACCACCCGCTCGGCCGGCAACGGAGCCGAACCCATGTTCACCATCCCGATGATCGACTATGTGGCCAATCTCGGGCCCGGCCGCACGACCCTGGAAGGCTTCTCGGTGAAAAAATACGGCGCGCAGACGGCCGTGGATCCCTGGAATTCCGACGCGGGCAACGGGGTCAGTGCCGCGACGGGAAATGACATCACCGGCAACAATCCGCTCGACACGGGGGTGGTGAACAGCACGGCGATCCAGCAGGCCTGGGTGCAGCATTTCGTGAGCACCTTGGGCACGGCGGCAACCACGACCGGCATCAAGTACTACATTCTCGATAACGAGCCTTCGATCTGGTATTCAACGCACCGCGACGTTTATCCGAATCCCGCCACCTACCAGGAGATGTACAACAAGATTGTCGCGTACGCCGCCGCCATCCGGGCGGCCGACCCGAGCGCGAAGATCGCGGGATTCGAGGAGTGGGGCTGGTGGGCGATGTATTTAAGCGGGTTCGACCAGGCCAATGGTTCCGGCGCGGCGAGCTCCGACTACAACACCCACAACCAGACGTACTACTATCCCTGGTTGCTCCAGCAGCTCTATGCCTACCAGCAGAAGACCGGCACGTCGCTCATCGACATCCTGACCGTGCACGCCTACAATGCGACGCCCGACGGCAGCGATGATTCCCTCGCCGGCCAGCAAACGCGCAACCGCGAGACCCGCATCCTCTGGGACCCCAATTTCCAGGATCCTTCCTGGTACGGAGACATTGGAATCAATGGGCGGGTGCTGAACTGGATTCCGACGCTGAAGGCGATGGTGGCGCAGTATTACCCGGGTCTCCAGATCGGCAGCACGGAATACAACTGGGGCGATGAGCCGAACCTCAACGGGGCCACGACCCAGGCCGACGTCCTCGGCATCTACGGGCGCGAAGGCTTCGACCTCGCCACCCGCTGGACGGTCGCCAAGAACACGAGTACGACGCCCACCACCTATTACGTCACCTACCTCGCCAGCCAGATCTACCGCAACTACGACGGCAACAATTCAACGTTCGGAAACACCAGTGTCGCCGCCACCGTGGCGAATCCGGACAACCTTTCGGCGTTTGCCGCGCTGCGCAGCTCCGATGGCGCGTTGACGGTGATGGTCATCAACAAACAGCAGGGCAGCACGCCGGTCACGGTGAGCCTGGCGAATTTCCCGACCACGGGGACGGCGCAGGCCTGGCAGATCAACTCGGCCGCGCAAACCTCGATTGCCCGCCTGGCGGATGTGACGGTGGCGAACAACGCCATAACCGCGACCGCGCCCTCGCAGAGCATCACCCTGTTCGTGGTCCCCGCCGGCTCCGTCCTCTCGCCCCCTACCGCCCCGACCGGGCTGGCCGCCGCCGTGGGCAACGGCACGGTCACGGTGACGTGGAACGCCGGCGGCGGCGCCACCAGCTACACGGTGCAGCGGGCCAGCGTGAGCGGCGGGCCCTATACGTCGTTGGGCACGGTGACCAGCCCGTCTCCCACCAGCTATGCCGACTCCGGCCTGACCAACGGCACCACCTACTACTACGTGGTCTCCGCGTCGAATCAGGCGGGAACGAGCCCGAATTCGACGGAACTGGCCGCCACGCCGATCGTCCCGCCGACGTTCACCTCCTCGGCAACGGCCGCGCCTAATCCGGTGACGCAAGGCAACAGCACGATCGTCACCGCGACGGTAACCGACACGGCCAACACCCTGGTCAACGGAATAGTGCGGGTGCTGGCGGTAGACCCGGGCGGCAACACGGTGGCGTCGCAGAACTTCCCCGGGCAGAATTTCTCCCTCAACCAGTCGCAAAACTACCCCCTCACATTTACGCCTGCCTCGTCCGGGACGTTCAGCGTCCAGGTGGGCGTCTTCAGCGCAACCGGGCAGCAGTGGCATTGGAACAACTCCGCGGCGAGCATCGCGGTGAATTCCCCGCTTTCTTTCTCTTCGTCGGCGACGGCCACGCCCTCCAGCGTGGCGCCCGGAGCGCCCACGGTGATCGCGTTTACGGTGACGGACACCGGGACCGCCAGCCTGACGAACGGCAATGTCGAAATGCAGGTGTTTGACAGCAACAGCAACGCAGTCGCCACGAACATCTGGAGCGGGCAGAATTTCACCGGCGGTCTGAGCCAGCCGTACTCGTACACCTGGAATGTTCCCGGATCCCAGGCGACGGGAACTTATACGGTCATGATCGGCGTGTTCGACGGGAGTTGGACGACGGACTACTACTGGAACAGCAATGGCGCGACGATCACGGTGGCGGCGGCACAACTTTCCGCCCCGGCCGCGCCCAAGGCGAATCCGGCGAGCGCGATCACGAGCGGCGGTTTCACGGCGAACTGGAGTCAGGTGACCGGGGCGACGGACTACCGCCTGGATGTGTCGACCGACAGTTCATTCGGCAGTTTCGTGGCCGGCTACCAGAACCTCGATGTGGGCAACGTGAGCCAGGCGAGCGTCACGGGTCTGACCGCCGGCACGGTCTATTATTACCGGGTGCGGGCCTACAACAGCGGGGGTGCGGGAAACAACTCGGGCTCGATCACGGTGGCAACCAACGCGACCATCGTCATCACGACGCCCCTGACGGTGAGCACGCTGGCCGGCGAGGCGTTGACCGAGGGCAGCAGCGATGGCGTGGGAACCGGGGCTCGCTTCATTTATCCATCCGGGGTGGCGGTGGACAGCGCCGGCAACCTCTACCTCGCGGACACGGACAACGACACCATCCGCAAAGTGGCCGTGGCCACCGGGACGGTGACGACGCTGGCCGGGCTGGCTGGAAGTTCCGGCAGCGCGGATGGCGCCGGCAGCGCCGCGCGGTTCAACAGTCCCTCCGGCGTGGCCGTGGACAGCGCGGGCGATGTCTACGTGGCGGACACCTTGAATGATACCGTGCGCAAGGTGACGTCGGCGGGCGTCGTGAGCACGCTGGCCGGGACGCCCGGAGCCAGTGGCAGTGTGGATGACGCGGGCAGCGCGGCGCGGTTTCAAGGGCCGCAAGGGCTGGCGATCGATGGCGCCGGCAGCCTGTATGTCGCAGACACCAACAACCAGGTGATCCGGAAGGTGGTGCCCGCGACCGGCGCGGTGACGACCGTTGCCGGCCTGGCGGGGAGCACCGGCAGCTCCGACGGGCTGGGCAGCGCCGCCCGATTCAACCTCCCTACCGGGGTGGCGGTCGATGCCGCGGGCAATCTTTACGTGGCCGATGCCGACAACGACACGATCCGGGAAATCCAGCCTTCGGGCCTGGTCAGCACTCTCGCCGGCCTGGCAGGGTATTCCGGCAGCGCGGATGGAACGGGCAGCGCGGCGCGGTTCGACAGCCCTTCGGCGCTGGCGGTGGATGCCTCCGGCCATGTCTTCGTGGCGGATTCCGGCAATTTCACGATCCGCCAGATCGTAATTGCCACCGGAGCCACGAGCACCCTCGCCGGGCTGGCAGGAACCAGCGGAAGCGTGGACGGGATCGGCTCGGCCGTCCGCTTCTACCAGCCTGCCGGCATCGCGGCAGACGACAACGGCGACCTCTATATCGCCGACACTGACAATGATCTGGTTCGCTTGGGCATCATGCCTGCGGCTCCAGCCATCCAATCTCAGCCGCAGAGCCAGACCGCGACGACCGGTGCCAGCGCGCAGTTTTCGGTCACGGCGTCGGGCCGGCCGGCGCCGACCTACCAATGGTATTTCAACGGCACGGCGATCAGCGGGGCCATCGGAAGCTCATACAGCCTGACAGGCGCCCAGTCCGGCAATGCCGGGAGCTACACGGTTGTCGTCACCAATGCCATGGGCAGCGTGACCAGCGACCCGGCCACGCTCACGGTCAATGCCGCAGCTCCGCCGACCGGTGGAGCTGGCGGCGGCAACGCCGGTGGCGGCGGCGGGGGTGCGGCCAGCCCGTGGTTTCTCCTCGCCCTCGCCCTGATGGTGGTCGTCCGCGCCTGGGTCCGCAAACCCGGTATTCTTCTGTAGGACGATTCCTGAAGGCCGGGGAACCGACGGGAGCCGGAACCAGGTCCGCAGTCCGGCCCCGACAAAAAGCGGCGCAATTAGTTGTCGGCGGGCGAGAGCTGGCTACCTTGTGACCAAAGCTCGAATTTTAGCCCGATGAATACGTCGATCTCGACCCTGCTCGAACGCAAAGGCCCCGAAGTTTTTTCTCTGCCGCCGGATACCACCGTGGCGGAGGCCGCAAGGGAAATGGACCGCCACCGGGTGGGTGCCATCCTGGTGCTCGAAGCCGGGCGGATTGCCGGTATCTTCACGGAACGCGATGTGCTTTCGCGCGTGGTGGCGGCGGGCGTCGATCCGAAAACCACGCCCATCAAGTCCGTCATGACGCGCGATCCCATCACGGTCGCCTCGAGCACCACGGTGGAGGAAGTCATGGAGATTTTCACCAACAAGCGCTTCCGCCACCTTCCGGTCGTCGACGACGGCCGACTCGTGGGGTTGGTCTCGATCGGTGACGTCCTCCGTCGCATGGTGGACTCCCATCGCCACGAGGCGGAACAGCTCAAGCAGTATATCGCGGGCGGCTATTCGACCTGAGCGGCCGCGGAGTGCCGCCGCTGGACCCGCAGTTCCTGGGGCATGGCCCGGGCCGGGAGGCCGGCGAAAGTCGGAGCAAGCGCTTCGCTTAAGGGCCGTGACAACGGCCCAGACTCTGTTAAATGCGGGGTTGGAACATGAATCTCGACGCCGCCAAATCCCTCATTGCCGAAACCGTCGGGCGCATGGGTGCGCGCTACGGGGCGACCGTGTTCGACGAATGGGTGGTGGTATCCCTGCAATCCGGGCGCAGCCGGATCCTGGCCTATAGCGGTCCGCGGGCTGAAAGCTACCAGCGGCGTTTTGCCGCCGATGTCGCGCCGCTGCGCCACGAGATGGCGGGAAAGCAACTGGCGATCGGCGACTTTGAATTCGCCCCCGACGCGGCGGGCACGCATTTCGACGCCTGTCTCTGCCTGGGCGCGGCCAGCTACCTGATCTGCAACCACACCGCGCAGTCGATGACGCAGATCCGTCAGAGCCCGAACTGGCTCGCGGCGCAGAAGCCATTTGTGGAACTCAGCGAGAAAGTCCGCGCCGATCCGCTGGAGTGACGGCGAGGATTCTGGTGGACTGGCGTCCGGCCGGGGTTTTTGCCAAGTGTCGCTTTCGCAAAGGGACTGACGCATGGAAGCGAGCCGGGGTGGCACCGCTTGTCCCCAAGCGGTTTGGGCGCGTTGGAGCGGTTTCAGAAAAAGTGTAGCCGCGAGCGTCAGCGAGTGGACGAGCCATCCGCTCGCTGACGCTCGCAGCTACGTTCGTGTTCTCGGCTACAGTGCAATTTAAACCGCTCTAGGGATAACGCGCGCCACCACTGGAAAATACACTCCTCACGCCAGCCCGAGGTAGAGAAACCACCCGTAGGCAGCGGTGAAGATCCAGCCGGCCCAGCGGGGAAGCCCGCCAAACGCGAGCAGGAAAACCGCGTGGGCGGCGGTGGCGCCGAGCAGGATCAGAAGGCCGGTCAGGAAGAATCCTGGCACGGCCACGGGCGTGAACACCGCGCACAGTCCCAGACAGAGCGGGATGCAGATGTGACCGTCGCCGACCTGCGAGCTGTAAACGATGTCGGCGCGGCCTTTCCAGCCCCAGTAGAACGCGAGCAGCGCGTTGGGCAGGACCATGAGCCAGCCGCTGAGCCTGGGCCATGG
>CAVRNM010000098.1:0-11235 GCA_963722225.1 uncultured Verrucomicrobiae bacterium | reverse complement strand
TGGGTCACGTAGGTGTTGTAGCGGAAGGCGTTATCCGCCCATTGGCCGCCGGTGTATCCGTTGCCGTAGTATCCGGCGCCGTAGTTGACGCCGCCGTAGAAGCCGACCGCTACGGCCCAATAACCTTGGTTCCAGACAAAGCCGCCGCGGCTCCAGGCCCAGTAACCCGGGGTCCACAGATAGCCGGGCTGCGGCGCCTCGACCCAGGTCCCCGGGACCCAATAGTAGCCGTACGGCCCCCAGGCCCAGTACCCGGGCTGCCATATGGCGTTGGGTGCCGGAACGTCGGGCTGCTCGTACACCGGGAGCGGGGGCGGTGGAACGTCGACGGTGACGCCGCTTGCGGGCGCCGCGTAGTCGACGGACGGCGCCGCGGCGGCCGTGTCGATGGCCACGACGCGATCGGCGTCATCCCAACTGACGCTGGCGCCGAGCGCTTCCGAGACGAAGCGCAGCGGCACGTAGGTGCTCGCACCGATGATGAAGGGTGCGACGTCGAGCGTCTCGGGCTGGCCGTTCACGGTCGCCTGGCTCGAACCGATCTGCAGCGAGATGACGCGGTCGCCTTCGGTCGCGTTGATCGTGCCGCTGGCCACCAATAGAGCCGCAACAACCCGGGCGCGCAGCTGGCCCGCCATCAGGCTCATGATGATCCGACCCCTACAGGTTGTTGATGCTCGTGGCCGCGACGCCGAAATAGAAACCCGCGATGACAATTCCCAACGTTGAGGCGTAGGCGGCGAAAATCAATTCGCGGTTGGCGGCTTTCGGGCGGAGGAGATTCTGGTAGATGTCCTTCACGGTAGAGGCACTTGCCCCGTTCACCATGCCGTTCTTGCAGGACATCATGGCGGCAAACATGGCCACGACGATCATGCCCTTCAAACCGGTCGGCACCATGTTCATCAGCACGGCGGGCAGGATCTGCTCCGGATTGACCGTGCCATGGAAGCCCACCCGTGGCAGTTTGCCCTGCCAGCCCGGGCCGAGCAGGGTCTGGAGCTGGTTGATCAGTTCCGGCGGAAATTTCGCGGGCGAGTTGATGATGCCGCTGGTCAGGTCGTGCCAGAACGCCGCCGTGGTTTGCGGGTATTGGGCGTGGATCAATTCCGCCGCGCGCTGCACGACAGCGGTATCGGGATAAAGGGAGTGCACCAGGTAAATCCCCATCACGGCGAGCCGATCATCAGCGGCCAACGGAACATCACCATCACGCCTTGCAGCAGCGATTGCAGCCCGAATCGCGGTCGCTCCGCGCACCGAAGTAGCGCGCTTCGGCGCCCGTTCCCAAGCCGCCGAGAACATGCCGCACCAGGTAGAACATCATCATCATGATCAGCGGCGAATAGGCCTCGTAACCGGCGGGCATCGGCGTGTGCCAGGCGGGATGGGAGTTGGTCCAATCGGCGTTGCCGGTGACCTGTTCGGCCGTGGCCGCCAGGCCGGCGCTGTCGGGCACGAGGTGCCACGCGCGAAAAGCGATGATGAGGCACGAGGCCATCACGATGATTCCCTGCACCAAATCCGTCAGGACCACGCCGTAGAAGCCCGAGCTCATGGTGTAGAGTGTCGTCACCGTGACCAGCACCAGCGTGGTATAGAGCGGCGGCCACGGGAAAAACATCCCGAGAAACAAACCGCGCTCGGGATCAGGTAGGCGAGCATCATGACCGCGGTGAGAATCGCTCATCGCCGCCCCCAGCAGCCGCACGAATTCCGAGGTTTTGTTTTCGCCAAATCGGTAGACCGTCCACTCCGCCCCCGTCATGCAGCCGGAGCGGCGGTGCCATTTGCCGTGTAGGCCAGCATGAACGCGAGAATCAACACCGCCCCGCCCCGGAACTCAATGTAGAGCCCGCGCGGCCCCAGCATGTAAAGAAACGAGGTGATGATCATCGTTCCAGTGAGATCAAACCAGTTCGCCATGCCGGCGACGCCCAGCAGGTACCATGGCAGCGTGCGTCCCCCGAGGAAGTAATGGTCCAGGCCGGAACTGGCCTTGCGCGTCATGATGACGCCCATGACCAGGCTCAAGCTGAGGTAGCCAAGGATGATGGCGTAATCGAAGGCAGCTAAGGAATGCATGGGTTGCCAGTGCGGTCGCGGCTCGGCCAGGGCCATCGCGCCGCAGGGTAGGTCAGGGGTTCTCGGTCGGGGGAAGATGCCGCGTGGAGCGAATGGAGAATCCCGTTCGCACCGTTCCTTTGGGGCGGAAGGTTTTCATGGTATGGCCGGCTAGGAGGCTGTCGGACTTGGACTCCGACAGCCTCCTAATGGCAAAACCTCACCCCAAAATGAATGGGGAATAGTGGAGAAATCCACGATTGCCGTGAATCTTCGCGTCACAATGGCTCATTTGATCGATTTCGATTCTCTGCAGAAGGAGCGGTTTTGCTTTTGGCAGCCTGTAAGGAGCGAAGCCCGACAGGCTGCTAGGTGGCGAACTGCAGCGTGACGATCTCTTTCGGGCGCACCCTGGTCTTGAACACGCCACCCGCGACCCCCGCCGGTTCGCCAAGCGGCCGGCTCTCAAGATTGACCCGCTGGGCCGAGCGCGGTTGCGCCACCGCCTTGGGGCGCCCCCGGAAATCAAGCGCCGCCGTGACCGTCTTCGTGCCCGGATCGAACAACCGTGCTTCCATCGCCCCTTTGACCTCACGCACGCTCGCGACGACGACTCCGCCGGCGACCGCCAGGTAAGATGCGCGGGGCGGCAGCACAGGTTTTCCTCGATAGATCGCCACATTGCCGCCGCCAGCTGCACGTTGCGGAGACCGGCTCCGAGCTGGATGCCATTTTCACACAACCGGGCCCGGTCCACCGTTTGGCGCAACGGCACGATCCAGTAGTCAAAGGCCAGTTCGCCCTGGATCTGCCCTTGCGGCTGTCCGTCCGTCATCACCGTCCGCCGCGTCGCCCGGAACAAGGTCAGCGCGAGGATTCGTTCGGGGAGATCCCGCACGCCCGACTCGGGCAGACCAGCGGCGACGACTGCCAGGCCCGCCGACCGTCGGTCACGGCGGTCCAGCTCTGCTGTGGGCGGGTTTCGACCGCCAGTTCGCGGCCGAGATGATTGCCGGCCGGCAGGCGCAATCGGCCGCTCGACCACATCAAATGCTCCGTCGGCCAGATAGGTTTTCGCCTTCGCGCCCGTTGGCAGGAGGACGCGCAGCCGGTGGTCGCGCACGGTATTGCTCACCGTCGTCCGCACCTCGACCCGGTCGCCGCCCCGGCGCAGGGTGATGTAACTGTCAATAACCAGGTCCGTCATCAGTTCCGAGCGGAGCATGCGGTCAAACCGGAACTCCGCGGGCAGACGCAGCACCGTCCGCACGCGGAAACGGGTGGCGAGCGGGCCGTCATAGATCAGGGCGATGTCCGCGCGGGCACCGGTGGAAACGAAGGCCTGATCGTTGACCGCTTGGCCGTGGTACCAGCCGTCGCCGATGTCGGCGATGTCTTCAAACGTCAGCAACCGTGAGTAGACTTCGCGGGTCCGTTTGTCGGTGAGCGTCAGCGTGCCGTTGCTCTCAATCGCGACGGCGAGGAATTCATTCTCCATGGACCGCTCGCTGGTCGCCAGCCCTGGCGTTTCCGGGTGGCGCGTCGGCTGCATCGCTTCGCCCACAATCTCGTCTTTGGGCGCCAGTTTTCCTTCGCGCACGGTGAGCGTCATGTAGCCCAGCGCCGGGATGGCCAGGGGCAGGATCACGGTGACATCATTGGTTTTATACGCCTGCGGAAACTTGGTCGGACGGGAGCGGATCTTGGTGCGGTTCAGTTCCTGCGCCACCCGCTGATAGGCGATTTCCCGGCCTTCGGCGTCGTAGATCCGGAAACCCGGCTTCAGCTCAAGGCCGAACTGTTCCTGGAACACTGCCAGTCCGCGGGGATCTGCAGGGCCAGCTCCGCCGGCTCGTCGATTTGGCGGGCGAGCGGATTGGCCACCAGCACCGCAGTTCCTTCGCCCCGACCTCGCCGTCCACGGACGCGGCCAGCGTCCGCAACAACTCAGTGGTCGTGCGCTCGCCGATCTGCTGGCATTGGGCGAACCGGTACTTCATGTCCTCGTGCACTTCGTCCACGCTGCAGCCGCAGATCGAGTCATGCGGATGGTTCATCAGTAGCCAGTGCCAGGCGACGTCCAGGATTCCGGCCAGGTACTCCGCGCCGAGAACGTCTGCGCGACCGCCCGAAACGGCTCGACCCAATGGGAAGGCAGCATCGCCAGGCGACGTTGGCCTACTTGATCCAGATGCGGCTGGAGAGCACACCCGGGATCAGCCAATGATGTCTTCCACCCCTGGTCGCTGTTCCGTGGCGCGCAGTTCGACCACGACCAGGTCGGTTATTTCCGACCGGTGCACCAGCAGATCGTCGAGATAATCGTCCAGCGTGCTGTGCTTGACGGCATAGGGAAAATCCGCGTCCGATTTCTCGAAACAGGACCCCGTAATGCTCCGCGTCGTATTCGAAGTGGTCGCCGCCATCGAAGACGAGGATCGTCGGAACGGACGACGCTGCGCTTCCTTCGCCAGGAAAGCGACCAGGTTTTGGCGGGCGCGGGTTTGGTCGAATGGCAGGCCCGTTTGGTGCCGCGACGCACGTCGAAGGTGTAATCGCAGTAACCCGCCCGCCCAAAGCGGTAGCACGGCAGCCGCGTGCCGTCGGCGCCCTTCCACGCGGAGTGCGCGGTCTTCCGGGGCTCGAGCCCGCGCCACGGAGCCGCCCCTTGAATCCGAAAACTGCAAACAGTTCCGGCAACTGACCGATGTGACCGAACAAATCGCAGACAATCCCGCGTCAGAAGGCTCGGCGCCGAGATCCGGGTGATCTTGCGCCCGAGCCGCAGATTGCGCACGATGGCCTCACCCGAAACGAGCCATTCATCCGGCAGGACGAACCACGGGCCGATTTTCAATTGGCCGGCGCGGGCTATCTTTTGCAGCAACGGGCGGCGTTCGGGCCGGATTTCGAGATAATCCTCCAGGATGATGGCCTGGCCGTCCGTGGTGAACGGCCCGCGCAGTTTGCCGGCGGCCAGGCCAGCGAGCGTGCGGTGTCGAGCAGCCGGACCAGCCGTTGGGGCGTCGTGCGAGACGGTTGATACCATTCGCGATCCCAGTGGTGTCGACGTAGTGAACTTGGCGCAGCGCGATCCGAGCGTTGCTCGATTTGCGGGTGATATTGTCCATGTTTTTTACAGATGAAGTGCGCTCGTGTTTGGCCGCTTTCCGGACGGAAGGACAGCGGCATCTCCGGCGAGGCGATGCGAATGACCGGAATGAAGAGACTGTCGCCGAAGCGTTCCAAAGAGCTATGACCGATGGTTGTGGACGGGCGGACTGAGGAGGGAATCGGGTCAGCAGGCCTGGGCAGTTTCTTCGGCGAGGCTGTCGAGGGAACGGACGCGTTGAGAACGATGGCATTTGTTCACGGCCATTGTCCCGCGCCAGCTTTTTTCGCATCCGCGACTGAACTTGGGTCCGGCCCACGGTGGCCAGCTACCTGCCGCAGCCCCTGGTCTGGCGGGCGCCGCGACCCCGGTCACCGCGGATTGGGTGGTGGCGCTGGAAGAATTCTTCGACTTCCTCCTCCCGGGCCAGGCTGGTCAGCCGGCGCGCACGGGCGCGCAGCGTTTTCTCGAGCTCGGATCGGTTAATTGTCGTTGTGAAATGATCCTCTACGTGGTCACCTTCACCAGTGGGTTGCGGATGGATGTTCCCGGTTAGTCTGGCAACCCCACGCTGCCCGCCCAACTCGCCATGCCTAATTTCCGGCTGCTTCTCGCCGCTAGCGGAGTGCCCTCACTTTTTTCGATTTGCACAATGATGTTATCATCAGATGAGAATCGGCGGTGGCATGTCAGGCCGGTCGGAAACCCCTTTCAGCCCGGAATCGACAACACTCGAATCATGTCAGGCCTCCGCTAGCGGCGAGAAGCAGCCGGAAATTAGGCATGGCGAGTTGGGCGGGCAGCGTGGGGTTGCCAGACTAACCGGGAACATCCATCCGCAACCCACTGGTGAAGGTGACCACGTAGAGGATCATTTCACAACGACAATTAACCGATCCGAGCTCGAGAAAACGCTGCGCGCCCGTGCGCGCCGGCTGACCAGCCTGGCCCGGGAGGAGGAAGTCGAAGAATTCTTCCAGCGCCACCACCCAATCCGCGGTGACCGGGGTCGCGGCGCCCGCCAGACCAGGGGCTGCGGCAGGTAGCTGGCCACCGTGGGCCGGACCCAAGTTCAGTCGCGGATGCGAAAAAAGCTGGCGCCGGCACAATGGCCATGAACAAATCCCATGGTTACTCGAACGCGTCCGTTCCCTCGACAGCCTCGCCGAAGAAACTGCCCAGGCCTGCTGACCCGATTCCCTCCTCAGTCCGCCCGTCCACAACCATCGGTCATAGCTCTTTGGAACGCTTCGGCGACAGTCTCTTCATTCCGGTCATTCGCATCGCCTCGCCGGAGATGCCGCTGTCCTTCCGTCCGGAAAACCGGCCAAACACGAGCGCACTTCATCTGTAAAAAACATGGACAATATCACCCGCAAATCGAGCAACGCTCGGATCGCGCTGCGCCAAGTTCACTACGTCCTGAGCACCCACTGGGATCGCGAATGGTATCAACCGTTTCAGGTCTACCGGCACCGGCTGGTCCGGCTGCTCGACCGCACGCTCGCTGGCCTGGCCGCCGGCAAACTGCGCGGGCCGTTCACCACGGACGGCCAGGCCATCATCCTGGAGGATTATCTCGAAATCCGGCCCGAACGCCGCCCGTTGCTGCAAAAGATAGCCCGCGCCGGCCAATTGAAAATCGGCCCGTGGTTCGTCCTGCCGGATGAATGGCTCGTTTCGGGTGAGGCCATCGTGCGCAATCTGCGGCTCGGGCGCAAGATCGCCCGGGATCTTGGCGCCGAGCCTTCTGACGCGGGATTTGTCTGCGATTTGTTCGGCCACATCGGCCAACTGCCGCAACTGTTTGCCGGTTTCGGCATCAAGGGCGGGTTTTTGTGGCGCGGGCTCGAGCCCCGGAAGACCGCGCATTTTTTGTGGAAGGGCGCCGACGGCACGCGGCTGCCGTGCTACCGCTTTGGGCGGGCGGGTTACTGCGATTACACCTTCGACGTGCGTCGCGGCACCCAACCGGACCTGCCATTCGACCAAACCCGCGCCCGCCAAAACCTGGTCGCGTTCCTGGCGAAGGAAGCGCAGCGTTCGTCCGTTCCGCCGATCCTCGTCTTCGATGGCGGCGACCACCTCGAATACGACGCGGAGCATTACGGGGTGCTGTTTTCGCAGAAATCGGACGCGGATTTTCCCTATGCCGTCAAGCACAGCACGCTGGACGATTATCTCGACGATCTGCTGGTGCACCGGTCGGAAATAACCGACCTGGTCGTGGGCGAACTGCGCGCCACGGGACAGCGACCAGGGGTGGAAGACATGCATTGGCTGATCCCGGGTGTGCTCTCCAGCCGCATCTGGATCAAGCAGGCCAACGCCGCCTGCCAGATGCTGCTTTGCCATTGGGCCGAGCCGTTTGGGGCGGTCGCGCAGACGTTCGTCGGCGCGGAGTACCCGGCCGGATTCCTGGACGTCGCCTGGCACTGGCTCCTGATGAACCATCCGCATGACTCGATCTGCGGCTGCAGCGTGGACGAAGTGCACGAGGACATGAAGTACCGGTTCGCCCAATGCCAGCAGATCGGCGAGCGCACGACCACTGAGTTGTTGCGGACGCTGGCCGCGTCCGTGGACGGCGAGGTCGGGGCGAAGGAACTGCGGGTGCTGGTGGCCAATCCGCTCGCCCGCCAAATCGACGAGCCGGCGGAGCTGGCCCTGCAGATCCCCGCGGACTGGCAGTGTTTCCAGGAACAGTTCGGCTTTGAGCTGAAGCCGGGTTTCCGGATCTACGACGCCGAAGGCCGGGAAATCGCCTATCAGCGGGTGGCGCAGGATCTGAACCGCACCAAGATCCGCTCCCGTCCCACCAAGTTTCCGCAGGCGTATAAAACCAATGATGTCACCGTGATCCTGCCCCTGGCCATCCCGGCGCTGGGCTACATGACGCTCACCGTGCGCGAAGGAAAACTGGCGCCCAAAGACGAGATTGTGGGCGAAGCGATGCAGCCGACGCGCCACCCGGAAACGCCAGGGCTGGCGACCAGCGAGCGGTCCATGGAGAATGAATTCCTCGCCGTCGCGATTGAGAGCAACGGCACGCTGACGCTCACCGACAAACGGACCCGCGAAGTCTACTCACGGTTGCTGACGTTTGAAGACATCGCCGACATCGGCGACGGCTGGTACCACGGCCAAGCGGTCAACGATCAGGCCTTCGTTTCCACCGGTGCCCGCGCGGACATCGCCCTGATCTATGACGGCCCGCTCGCCACCCGTTTCCGCGTGCGGACGGTGCTGCGTCTGCCCGCGGAGTTCCGGTTTGACCGCATGCTCCGCTCGGAACTGATGACGGACCTGGTTATTGACAGTTTCATCACCCTGCGCCGGGGCGGCGACCGGGTCGAGGTGCGGACGACGGTGAGCAATACCGTGCGCGACCACCGGCTGCGCGTCCTCCTGCCAACGGGCGCGAAGGCGAAAACCTATCTGGCCGACGGAGCATTTGATGTGGTCGAGCGGCCGATTGCGCTCCCGGCCGGCAATCATCTCGGCCGCGAACTGGCGGTCGAAACGCGCCCACAGCAGAGCTGGACCGCCGTGACCGACGGTCGGCGGGGCCTGGCAGTCGTCGCCGCTGGTCTGCCCGAGTCGGGCGTGCGGGATCTCCCCGAACGAATCCTCGCGCTGACCTTGTTCCGGGCGACGCGGCGGACGGTGATGACGGACGGACAGCCGCAAGGGCAGATCCAGGGCGAACTGGCCTTTGACTACTGGATCGTGCCGTTGCGCCAAACGGTGGACCGGGCCCGGTTGTGTGAAAATGGCATCCAGCTCGGAGCCGGTCTCCGCAACGTGCAGCTGGCGGCGGCAGATGTGGCGATCTATCGAGGAAAACCTGTGCTGCCGCCCCGCGCATCTTTCCTGGCGGTCGCCGGCGGAGTCGTCGTCACGAGCGTGCGTGAGGTCAAAGGGGCGATGGAAGCACGGTTGTTCAATCCGGGCACGAAGACGGTCACGGCGGCGCTTGATTTCCGGGGGCGCCCCAAGGCGGTGGCGCAACCGCGCTCGGCCCAGCGGGTCAATCTTGAGAGCCGGCCGCTTGGCGAACCGGCGGGGGTCGCGGGTGGCGTGTTCAAGACCAGGGTGCGCCCGAAAGAGATCGTCACGCTGCAGTTCGCCACCTAGCAGCCTGTCGGGCTTCGCTCCTTACAGGCTGCCAAAAGCAAAACCGCTCCTTCTGCAGAGAATCGAAATCGATCAAATGAGCCATTGTGACGCGAAGATTCACGGCAATCGTGGATTTCTCCACTATTCCCCATTCATTTTGGGAGCGGTTTTGCCATTAGGAGGCTGTCGGAGTCCAAGTCCGACAGCCTCCTAGCCGGCCATACCATGAAAACCTTCCGCCCCAAAGGAACGGTGCGAACGGGATTCTCCATTCGCTCCACGCGGCATCTTCCCCCGACCGAGAACCCCTGACCTACCCTGCGGCGCGATGGCCCTGGCCGAGCCGCGACCGCACTGGCAACCCATGCATTCCTTAGCTGCCTTCGATTACGCCATCATCCTTGGCTACCTCAGCTTGAGCCTGGTCATGGGCGTCATCATGACGCGCAAGGCCAGTTCCGGCCTGGACCATTACTTCCTCGGGGGACGCACGCTGCCATGGTACCTGCTGGGCGTCGCCGGCATGGCGAACTGGTTTGATCTCACTGGAACGATGATCATCACCTCGTTTCTTTACATGCTGGGGCCGCGCGGGCTCTACATTGAGTTCCGGGGCGGGGCGGTGTTGATTCTCGCGTTCATGCTGGCCTACACCGGCAAATGGCACCGCCGCTCCGGCTGCATGACGGGGGCGGAGTGGACGGTCTACCGATTTGGCGAAAACAAAACCTCGGAATTCGTGCGGCTGCTGGGGGCGGCGATGACGATTCTCACCGCGGTCATGATGCTCGCCTACCTGATCCGGGGCGCGAGTTTGTTTCTCGGGATGTTTTTCCCGTGGCCGCCGCTCTATACCACGCTGGTGCTGGTCACGGTGACGACACTCTACACCATGAGCTCGGGCTTCTACGGCGTGGTCCTGACGGATTTGGTGCAGGGAATCATCGTGATGGCCTCGTGCCTCATCATCGCTTTTCGCGCGTGGCACCTCGTGCCCGACAGCGCCGGCCTGGCGGCCACGGCCGAACAGGTCACCGGCAACGCCGATTGGACCAACTCCCATCCCGCCTGGCACACGCCGATGCCCGCCGGTTACGAGGCCTATTCGCCGCTGATCATGATGATGATGTTCTACCTGGTGCGGCATGTTCTCGGCGGCTTGGGAACGGGCGCCGAAGCGCGCTACTTCGGTGCGCGGAGCGACCGCGATTGCGGGCTGCAATCGCTGCTGCAAGGCGTGATGGTGATGTTCCGTTGGCCGCTGATGATCGGCTTCGCCGTGATGGGGATTTACCTGGTGCACTCCCTTTATCCCGATACCGCTGTCGTGCAGCGCGCGGCGGAATTGATCCACGCCCAATACCCGCAAACCACGGCGGCGTTCTGGCACGACCTGACCAGCGGCATCATCAACTCGCCCGCGAAATTTCCGCCGGAACTGATCAACCAGCTCCAGACCCTGCTCGGCCCGGGCTGGCAGGGCAAACTGCCACTGGTGGGCTTCCATGGCACGGTCAATCCGGAGCAGATCCTGCCCGCCGTGCTGATGAACATGGTGCCGACCGGTTTGAAGGGCATGATCGTCGTGGCCATGTTTGCCGCCATGATGTCCTGCAAGAACGGCATGGTGAACGGGGCCAGCGCCTATTTCGTGAAGGACATCTACCAGAATCTCCTCCGCCCGAAAGCCGCCAACCGCGAATTGATTTTCGCCGCCTACGCCTCAACGTTGGGAATTGTCATCGCGGGTTTCTATTTCGGCGTCGCGGCCACGAGCATCAACAACCTGTGGGGTTGGATCATCATGAGCCTGATGGCGGGCCAGCTCGCGCCCGGGTTGTTGCGGCTCTATTGGTGGCGCTGCAACGCCTGGGGATGCATCGGCGGCATCCTGCTTGGCGCCGTGGGGGCAGTACTGCAGCGCAGCCTCGCTCAACCTT
>CAVRNM010000097.1:0-23806 GCA_963722225.1 uncultured Verrucomicrobiae bacterium | reverse complement strand
GTGTAGTGTAACACAAGTTCCTGTCATAAATATCTGGACTTTCCCTGGGTCGGCGGTCAGCTTGGAGCATGAAACGAAACGGACGAGCAGTGACGCCGGTGACAGTGACGGAAGAGGAGCGTGCCCACTTGGAGGCTTTGACTCGCAAGCGGAACGCCCCGGCTCGGGAGGTGAGCCGCGCCCGGATGATTCTGCTCGCGGCCACGGGTTGCAGTAATACCGAGATCGCCCGCCGCACCTCGGTGTGTGCTCCCACGGTTAGCTGCTGGCGGCGGCGGTTTAATCAACGGGGACTGCTCGGGCTGACGGAACTGCCGCGGAGCGGTGCCCCGCGTCAGATCACCGACGAGGCGGTTGAGCAGGTTGTGCGCACCACCCTGCAGCGGACCCCGGAAGGAGCGACCCATTGGAGCACGCGCCGGCTGGCCGCGCGGCTGGGCTTGTCGCATCAAAGCATCGCTCGGATCTGGCGTGCTTTCGGCCTGCAGCCGCATCGGGCCGAGGTGTTTAACCTCTCCACCGACCCCTATTTTGTGGCGAAGGTGCGCGACGTGGTCGGGTTGTATATGAATCCGCCCGCCAACGCTTTGGTGCTGTGTGTGGACGAAAAAAGCCAGATCCAGGCCTTGGAGCGATCCCAACCGATCCTGCCGCTGCGTCCCGGCCATCCCGAAGGCCAGAGTCACGACTATTTCCGCCATGGCACCACCTCGCTGTTCGCGGCGCTGGACGTCGCCACCGGACGGGTCATCGGCAGCCTCAAACCCCGGCACCGCAGCCGCGAGTTTCTGGCTTTTCTGCGCCAGATCGAACGGGAGGTGCCCGCCGGCCTCGAGATCCACCTGGTCAGCGACAACGACGCCACCCACCAGACCGCGACCGTTGTCCGCTGGCTGCGCTCGCGGCCCCACTGGGCGCTGCATTTCATCCCGACCCATTCGAGCTGGCTGAACCAAGTAGAGCGCTGCTTTGCCTTGATCACCAACCAGTCGATTCGCCGCGGTTCCTTCTCCAGCGTACCCCAACTCAAGGAAGCTATCCTCGACTACATCGACCGTCATAATGCCCGCCCGAAGCCGTTCCGCTGGACCGCCACGGCCGATTCCATCCTCGGCAAGGTCGCAGCAATATGTAATGAACTTCGGTGACACTACACTAGCGCACGTCGACCGCAAAATCTTTGATGGCGAAGTCGAGCCCGCCGGGCGACCGGGAGATCTCCCAGCCGAACTGCACTTCGTCGAGCAGCACATCTCCACCCGCGGGTCGCCCGAACCAGCCCCGGACCTTGATCCAGTCGAGCACCGCCTTGATATCCACCTCCCCGGCCGTGGCGGGGTTGGCACACAGAAACGTAAAGACATCGTTGGCGCCGTTGGTCCCCTTGTAGACATCCCAGGTGTGCCCTCCGACCGTCACGCCGGCGACCTCTACCGCCGGCTTGCCGGTGGCATCCCACGACCGGGCGATGGGGCCAACCTTCCCGCGCCAATTCATCCAGAGCATGATTTCATAGGCGTGCTGCTCGCACCAGATATCGTAAGCGGTGTTGTAGCTGCCCGCGGCGGGCACCGCGACGACGAAAAGGCTGGTGCAATGCCCGAGCGCACTGAGACGACGGCGCACCGCCCGGCCCGTGTGCGGATAGGCTTTGATGCCGCCCGTCTCGGGATGGTCGGCGTGCACGCCCCATCGAGCCTGCGAGTTGGCCCAGATGGCTTGCGGTCCGGGATTCTCGCCCCAGACGTTGTTGCGCACGACGTAGTCGCCGGCCGGAAACTCGGAATACTTGTCAGCGGAGGTCCACCGGGGCGACGCCAGGCCGGCGTCGTGCCGGCAGGCGGTCAGGAGGGCAGCGACGGCCGGGAGAAGGAGCGAGGCGGTTCTTTTCATTTTGAATGGTCAGGAAAAAAAGACCGGCCGTGGCGGCCACGGCCCCCACGGGCGGCGAAGGGCGGCTCCAGGCCCCTGTGGACGGTTCCTCCCGCCGGACCGCCGGCTTATCTCCAGACAAATTCTCCGGCGCAGCAGGAACTCAGTGAGCCGGGGCCGCCGCGCGCAACTGCTGCACCAGGGCCGCCGGCACGCTGCTCACGGAGCCCTGGCGCATCCGGTCCGCCCGCCCGGGCGTGTCTTCACCGGGGAACGTCATTTTGGCCGTCACATCATTCCATGCCGTCAGGTCGCGGGAACTCATCGCCCCGTAGTGGTTATCTACATACGCATCAAAATAGACGATATATTCGCTGCCGATCTTGATCGCCGACGGGTGCTCGACCCAGAGCCGTTTCGGGGTAAACGGGTCGGAGAGTTCGCCGTACGGTCCGTCCAGGCTGTCGCTGGACGTGAGGCGCAGATTCTTTTTCGCCGGCTTCGAAGTGTCATCCTTCACGAAGAGATAGTACCACCCGGCCGCCGGCAAGACCATGGCATCGCTCACCGGGAAATCCGGGTCGTAAAACAGCCGTGTCGGGGTGACAGAGCTGAAATCCTTCGTGGTCGCGCAGTAGATCCGGTTGTTGTAATCCTTTCCCGCCGCCCGTTCGCTCTCGGTGAACTTGCCCTTGACCGCGGACGCCCAGAGGATGAGGAACTGATGCCATTTCTTATTGAAGACCAGTGCGGGGGCCCAGGTGTTTCTCACCGCCGGCTCCGCGGCCATCACCGGAATCTCCTGCTCGGCCGACCAATGAATGAAATCGCGGGTGGAGGCGTGGCCCAGGCTGTTCGCGTTCATCCCCGTGGACCACACGAGATGATAAACGCCGTCGGCTCCGCAGCCAACAAACGGGGCCCGCATGAGCTTCTCCTTGCCCACCGTGGGCGCCAGATAACTCTGACCGCCGTTCAGCGCCTCCCATTTGTAGCCGTCACTGCTCCAGGCCAGATGCAAGCCGTCCTCGCCGTTCTTGGTGGCATAGGCGAACAGGTAGGCGTTCTCCGCCGGGGGATTTGCATCTTCCGCCCAACCAGAATTCCAGCCGCCAAGCAACGCCAGGGTAGCTCCCAAGAGCAGGGGTTTCAGCATACGCAAGACGACGTTAACTGATTTGCCGTCGCGATCAATCGTTCAGTTTCGATAGTCCCAGGACGAGGATCGCCCACCCGGCGATGAGCCCGGAGACCGGGTTCCGCCTAGATTGCGTTCTTCCCATCAGCGACTAACACAGGATTCGTGCCCGACCTCCGCCTCGCTCGGCAGAAATTCGGGAACGCGCTTCCGCTTTGGACAAGATCACCTCCACCACGGTGCGGGACAGCTTCAACGACCAGCCGGTCGTGATGCACTATGCCCGGGCCGCCCACCAACTCGGCCTGTGGGCCTCCGAACGGCGGCTGATCGAGGAATGGCTTCCGGACCAGAACGTCCCGTTGTTGGAGATCGGCTGTGGCGCCGGTCGCGTCACCTTCGGCCTTTGGGACCTCGGCTATCATGATCTCACCGCGGTCGATTTTGCGGCAGAGCTCCTCGACCAGGCCCGGCGCCTGGCGGCGCTCCGCGTCCTTGATGCGATTCGCTTCGTGCAGGCCGACGCCACAGAGTTGAGCCGATGTCATCTATTAAATGACAAACCCGCCGGGGGGCGGGCGGGCGGATCGGCCGACGCGGGCGGCGGATCACCTGGTTCAACGGGCGAAACGCGCTTCGCCGGTGCGCTGTTCATGTTCAACGGGCTGATGCAGATCCCCGTCCGCGAGAACCGCCGGCAGGCGCTCCGGGAAATCCGCGCCGTCTGCCGGCCCGGCGCCCGTTTTCTTTTCACCACGCACGACCGCGAAGACGATCCGCGCGAACGCCTGCACTGGGCCGCTGAAGCCGGACGATGGGCCCGCGGCGAGCAGGATCCGCGGCTGCTTGAATTCGGCGACCGTTATTTCGACAACGACCACGGCGGCCGCACGTTCATGCATCTTCCCACCCGGGCCGAGGTTCGGGAAGACCTGGCCGTCGCCGGTTGGGTCCCGCTTTTTGACGCCATGCGCCGGACCGTGGCCCCCGAGTCCGCTGCCGTGCGCGAATTCGCCGATGAGTGCCGGTTCTGGCTGGCCCAAAGGGAATAGCCTCCCGGCCCGCCGCGATTCTCGATTTGCCAAACCCGTTGTCCCTCACCAGACCTACTCGCCTTCCACTTTCCGCTCCGCACCCTCGCTCCTCGCTACTCACTGCTCGCACCACGCTGCTCACTACTCGCTACACGCTACTCACTACTTTCCGAATGACCTCAGCCGAGATCCGCCAGAGTTTCCTCGATTTCTTTGCCCGTCACGGCCACACGATCGTGCCGTCGTCGTCGTTGCTGCCCGATTCGCCCGGACTGCTTTTTACCAATGCCGGGATGAATCAGTTCGTGCCGATCTTCCTCGGCGACCGGCAGCCTGACGTCTCGAAGTGGGCCGGCGCGCGTCCCGCCAAGGATACCCGGGCGGCAGACACGCAGAAGTGCATCCGCGCCGGCGGGAAGCACAACGACCTCGAGGACGTCGGCTTCGACACCTACCACCACACGATGTTTGAGATGCTCGGCAACTGGTCCTTTGGCGACTACTTCAAAAAGGAGTCGCTCACCTGGGGCTGGGAACTGATCACGAAGGTCTGGGGCATCCCGCCCAAGCGCTTGTTCGCCACGGTTTACCAGCCCGACAAGACCAAGGGCGATCCGTCAGAGTTGGACCAGGAGGCATTCGACATCTGGGCCGGGATCTTCCGCGCGGCGGGACTCGACCCGGCGGTTCACGTCGTCACCGGCGGCAAGAAGGACAATTTTTGGATGATGGGCGACACCGGTCCGTGCGGCCCGTGCTCGGAGATTCATTTCAACCTGTCCCCGGCCGACGACGAGCCGGCCGGCCGGGCGCTCGTCAACGCCGGCCAGCCGCGCTGCATCGAAATCTGGAATCACGTCTTCATCCAGTTCAACGCCAACGCCGACGGCACGTTCTCGCCGCTCGCCGCCAAGCACGTGGACACCGGCATGGGATTCGAGCGCGTCGCGGGGATCCACGCCGTGACCAAGGGCTTCACAGACTTTGCGCCCGATCCGTCAAACTACGCCGCCGACCTCTTCGCCGAGCTTTTCGCCTGCGTCGAAAAGCTAAGTGGAAGGCAATACGCGGGAACAGTGCCAAAATCGCGCGAGGGGCTGAGCGAGCAGGAAAACGTCGACGTGGCCTTCCGCGTTCTTGCCGACCACGCCCGGTGCGTGTCGTGCGCCATCGCCGATGGCATCCTGCCGGGCAACGAAGGCCGCAATTACGTCGTCCGTCGGATCCTGCGCCGCGGCATCCTCTACGGAAAAAAGCTCGGCCTGAAGACCGGCTTCTTTGAGCAGCTCGTAGGACCAGTTGTGGATTCGCTCGGGCGGTGTGTTCCCGGAGCTGAAGGAACGCCAGGACATCGTAAGACGCGTCATCGGCGCGGAGGAAGAAAACTTCGGACGGACGTTGGATCGAGGGCTGGCGCTGTTAGGTGCCGAAATAGCTCGACTTCCGGGGAGCGCACGCGTCTCGCGTGCTGCATCCGGCATCTCGCCGGATGCTTCGCAGGATGTCCGCTACACCAAACGCCGCCTTCCTCATTTCGAACGCCCGTGGGGAAAATATCACGTAACCTTCAGCACGACTAATCGCGCCCCACTCTCCCCGGCGGCACGGCAGATTGTGTTGGACTCAATTGTCCATGGTCACGTCACCGCGAGATACCATCTCTACGCCGCCTGTGTGATGCCCGATCATGTCCATATCCTGATCGAACCGCAACCTAAGGAAACCACGCCAGGCGGAAACACTATCTTTCACACCCTCACCGACATTCTGCACTCGATCAAATCGTTCACTGCGCACCAGATCAACAAAGCGATTTCTGGCAGTGGACCGGTCTGGGAGAAGGAGTCGTTCGATCGTTTAATTCGCTCCGAGAGCGACCTGCAGGAGAAATTCCTCTACATCTTGGACAACCCACGCTGCGCCGGGTTGGTCGGACCAGAGACAAGGTATCCGTTCTTGTGGACACCCGATACGACGGAACTTCGGCGGGACGCCGAAGCTGGCCCGCGAGACGCGGGCGCTCCCCAAACATTCCCCGGTACCCTTGCCTTCGAACTCTACGACACCTACGGCTTCCCGCTGGACATGACGCAGCTGCTCGCCCAGGAGCGCGGATTGACGGTCGATGTAGAAGGCTTCAACGCAGAAATGGAAAAACAACGCGAGCGCGGACGCGCCGCACAGAAAAAGGAAATCATCGTGGCAGCCACCGAAGGCGGAGAGACAACCGATCAGCAACCGACGAAGTTCCTGGGCTATACCCAGCTCACGGCCGAGGCGAAGGTCGTCGACGTCGTCAGGGCGGACAAGGACGTCTACCTCGTCTTCGACCAGACTCCCTTCTACGCCGAGATGGGCGGCCAGGCGGGCGACCACGGCGCGGCCGAGATTGCCGGACAGGTTCTTGCCATCGTCTACACCGTCAAGGACAAGTCCGGCCGGTATCTGCACAAGCTCGCGCCCGCCTGCGCCCTCGATGCAGCCAAGCTCAACCTCATCGGCCAGACCGCGCAGCTCGTCGTCTCGCCGATGGCCCGGCGGGCGATCTCGCGCCACCACACCGCGGCCCACCTCATTCACTGGGCATTGCGCAAGGTGCTCGGCTCGCACGTTCATCAAGCCGGCACATCCAAGACCAAGGAGCGCCTGCGCTTCGACTTCGCCCATTTCGAACAGGTCAAGCCCGAGCAGCTCCGCCAGATCGAGCGCCTCGTCAACGACAAGGTCCTCGACAACGCCAGGGTCGAAATCTACGAGACCGAATTCGACAAGAAACCCGCGGACACCCTCGCGTTCTTCGGCGAGAAGTACGGCAAGACGGTGCGTGTGGTCGACATCGGCGGCTACAGCCGGGAACTGTGCGGCGGCACCCACGTCACCACCACCGGGGAGATCGGACTCGTGAAAATTGTCGCCGAAATGGCGATCGCGACGGGCACCCGGCGCATCGAGGCCGTCGCCGGCCAGGCCGCGCTGGACCTGGTGGACGAGCACGAGACCGCCCTGCATGCCGCGGCGGCACGTCTGCACACCAACCCTGGAGAAGTCGACAAGCGGCTGGAGGCGCTGCTCGCCCAGAACGCCGGCTTGGAAAAGCAGCTCATGGCGGTCCGTCAGAAAGAGGCCGCCGGGCTCGCCGACGACCTCGCCGCCAAGGCAGTGACCAAGGACAGCCTCAAATTCGTTTCTGCAGTTGTGACCGTTGAGTCGCCCGAGGCCCTGCGCGGTCTCGGCTCGCAAGTGCTGGCCAAGCTGGGCGATGGTGTTGTCCAGCTGGGCGCCGCCTTTGGTGAGAAAGCCACGGTTGTCGCGTTTTGTTCGCCTGCGGCCATCAAGGCTGGATTCCAGGCCGGCAAGCTCGTCTCCGAACTCTCGGCGAAATTAGGCGGCAAAGGCGGAGGCAAACCCGATTTTGCCATGGGCGGCGGCAAGGAACCCGGCAAGCTCGCGGAAGTACTGAAGGCCTGAGGCCAGCGGGAAGCGCGGTTGCATTTCTCCGGCTTGCCGGAAGGCTCGCCCCAGGGTGGTCGACGCCAGGCAGGGCGCCGGCGGGCTGAAGTGAGAGGCTTCAGCCAGAACACCGTTGTCATTTGCGCGGGCAGCTGGTCTAGTCCGCAAATAATTTTCCCAATATCTGCTTCCTCCGGATCGATCTGATCCCCTTGCGGGAGTCGATTTACCAATTCCCGCTGGATCACCAAGCACCGGCCGCCGGCGGCCTCCCGAGGCATGAAACCAAGCCCTCAGCACCAATCTTCCCCGGCCGAAGGGCTGCCGTCCGGAAGCGAAAACCCGCCCCACGACCAGGGCGTTCAGGCCAGCAAGGCCGGTTCCAAGCGGGAAGGCGCCACGATGCCGGGCGACGATCCGGCTGACTTCCCCGGGAGCTTCGAGCGCCATTTCACGAGCAGCCTCGATTTGTTGTGCATCGCCGACACGGCCGGCCGCTTCGTCCGGCTGAATCCGCAATGGGAGGCGGTTCTTGGCTATCCGCTGGCGGAATTGGAGGGCCGGCTTTTTCTCGAACTCGTGCACCCGGAGGATCAGGAGCCGACCACCAAAGCCGTGGCCAGTCTTCTGGCGCAAGAGCAAGTGTTGAAGTTTCTGAACCGCTACCGGCGCCAGGACGGAACCTACCGCTGGCTGGAGTGGAACTCCTTTCCCGCCGGCAATCTGATCTACGCCGTGGCGCGCGATGTCACCGAACGGAAGGATGTGGAGTCGGCGCTCCGCGAAACCGAATATTTCCTCACGAAGTCCCAGGTGGTCACGCGACTCGGCTCTTATAAGTTCGACATCGCCGCGGGGGCCTGGAGTTGCACCCGGATGCTGGACGAGATTTTCGGGATCGATGCGGGCTATCCGAAAGACGTCGACGGCTGGTTGCAGCTGGTGGTGCCCGAACAGCGCGAGGAAATGCGGCAACACTTGTTGCAGCATGTTGTGGCCCTGCACAACCGGTTCGAAAAGGAATACCGGATCATCCGCCACAACGACCGCCAGGAGCGCTGGGTCTCCGGTTTCGGCGAATTGGATTTCGATGCGCAGGGCCATCCGCTCCGCATGATCGGGACGATTCAGGATGTCACCGAGCGCAAGCGCGCCGAGGAGGCGCTGCGGCTGGCCAACCGGCAGCTCTGGATGCTCAGCGACTGCAACGAAGCCTTGATCCGCAGCGTCGACGAAGCTGAGTTATTGAAGACCATCTGCCGGATCGCGATCGAGATCGGCGGCTACCGCATGGCGTGGGTCGGGCTGGCGGAAGACGACATGGCCAAGACCGTGCGGCCCGCGGCCTGGGCGGGTATCGACGATGGATACATTGCGCTCGCGAATGTTTCCTGGGCGGACACCGAACGCGGCCGCGGCCCCATCGGAATCGCCATCCGCTCCGGCCGGCCCTGCCCGGTGCAGAATATCCTCGACGATCCCCGCTTCGCACCCTGGCGACCGGAGGCCGCCAAGCGCGGATTCGCCTCCGCATGCGCGCTGCCGCTGAAGGTCAACGACCGGACCTTTGGCGCCTTCTCTATCTATTCGGCGCAGTCCGACGCCTTTGACACGAAGGAAGCCGCCCTGCTTCAGAGACTGGCCGACAACCTGGCGTTTGGTATCGCGGCGCTTCGGACCCGGCGCGAGCGCGAGCGGGCGGAGGAAGCACTGCGCAGCAGCGAACGCAAACTGTCGGAAATCGTCCGGACAAGCCCGGCATTCATCTCCGTCAGCACCCTGGACGAGGGGAGGATTCTGGAGATAAACGACGCCTATACTGCGCTGCTCGGCTTCGAACGGGCGGAGACCATCGGCCGCACGGTGCATGAGCTCAACCTCTGGCCCACGCCGGGTGAACGCGCCCATGTCCTCAGCCTCGTCAAAGGGGAGGGACGGATCCACAATCTCGAAGCCAGGCTGCGGCGAAAATCCGGGGAGATCGTCGACGTCCTGATGTCGATGGCATCGATCACCATTGAAGGGCAGGCATGCCTGATCACGATCGGCACGGATATCGGCGATCGCAAGCGCGCGGAAAAGGCACAACTGGAAATGGAGCGACGGCTGCTCCACGCGCAGAAGCTTGAGAGCCTCGGGGTGCTCGCCGGCGGCATCGCGCACGACTTTAACAACCTGCTCATGGCGATCCTGGGCAATCTCGACCTGGCGCTGGTGGATTTGTCGCCATCTTCCCCCGCCCGTTCCTGCATCGAGCAATCGGTGATCGCGGCGCGCCGGGCGGCGGATCTCACCCGCCAGATGCTCGCCTACTCCGGCAAGGCCAGTTTCGATGTTCGCCAGATCAACCTGAGCGGACTCGTCGCGGAGAACGCCCACCTGTTCCGCGCCTGCATTTCCAAGATCGTCGTGCTGAACGTCCTCCTCGATCGTGCCCTGCCCCCGGTCAACGCCGATTCCGGCCAGATCCAGCAGGTCATCATGAATCTGATCACCAACGCGTCGGAGGCCATCGGCGACCAACCGGGCGTGATCTCGCTGTCAACCGGCCTCCAAACCTGTGACGCGGCCGGACTCAGCCGCAGCCGGGCGGCGGAGATCCCGCCGCCCGGGCGGTTTGTCTTCATCGAGGTGGCCGACACCGGCTGCGGCATGGACCAACCGACCCAGCTGCGCTTGTTCGATCCGTTCTTCTCCACGAAGTCCATGGGGCGGGGCCTCGGCATGTCGGCGATCCTGGGGATTGTGCGGGCGCACAAAGGGGCCATATTCGTGGACAGCACGGTGGGGCAAGGCACGACGATTCGCGTGCTGTTTCCCGCCGGAGAAATGCCTTCGATCGAGGAGCAGCGGAGCGCGGCGACCGAAACCCTTCCGGGCCGTACCGGCGAGAAGCGAGCGACCGAGGGCACCATCCTGGTCGTCGACGATGAGGATATGGTGCGCAATGTCTGCTCCCGCATGCTGCGGCGGCATGGCTGGCAGATAATCGCCGCCGCCAATGGACGGGAAGCGATCGAGCTCTTCCGACAAAACTTGCCCGAAATCGACTGTGTAATCCTCGACCAGTCCATGCCCCAGATGGATGGCATGGCGGTATTCCGGGAATTGCGCGCCATCAACCCCGGGGTGAAGGTCATCCTCTCCAGCGGTTATAGCAACGATCAGGTCGCGGGACAGCGCCTCACCGCCGATGGTCTGGCTGGATTCATCCAGAAACCCTACACCATCGAGGGCTTGCGCCAGGAACTCGCCCGCGTACTTCAGCACGCGGGATAGCCCGGGGGTGTTGCTAAACGGCGGCTGAGACCGGCCCTATACAGCCCCCACGGCAAAACGCCTTTTGCTTAGAACCGGAAGGAGCTTGTAGCCGGGGTCGCCGACCCCGGCCTGCCCGCCGAAATCTTGGCGAAGGTGGCACCGGCCTCGGCGAGGCCGGCCACAACGCAAGCGCAGTTGCTTGAGCGGCGGGACGCACGGGCGCAGACGGCCGGAGAACATGCGGACAGACAGGCCAGAGGCGGTCCGAAAAGTCCGACATGAACCGTAGGGGCGCAGGCTTGCTGCGCCCATTCTCGAAGGGCGCGACAAGATCGCGCCCCTACGGATGCGCCGCAGAATCGAGGATCAACCGACCTCGCGGCCAGCTTAGATGGCCGCGTCGCCGCGTTCTTCGGTCCGGACGCGGATCACGTCGGCCAGCGGGACGATGAAGATTTTTCCGTCTCCGATCTTGCCGGTCTTGGCCGATCGGGCAATTGCCTCGACCGTCCGGGCGAGAAGGGCGTCCCCGACCGCGATCTCGATTTTGATTTTCGGCAGAAGATCGACCGTGTATTCGCTGCCGCGATTATTCTCCGACTGGCCCTTCTGGCGGCCAAAACCCTTAACCTCGGTGACGGTCATGCCCTCGATGCCAATTTCGGCCAGGGCATCCTTAATCTCCTCAAGCTTGAAGGGCTTGATAATAGCGATGATGAGTTTCATGGGATATCGGATGGGGGACCGCCAGAACCGCCAATGCGTTGCACCGGGGGTCGATCAGAAGCAGCTTCAAGGTGTGGTGAGTATCACCTCTGCCATGAAAAATTTTGCTGCTGTAAGCCGTTTTTCTCGGAGAGATGGACAAATCTGCGCAGTTGAACGCGGAGGCCCTGTCGCAGCTTTCGACAAAGTTCAAAAAAAGGGACGCGCATCTCTCTTCAACAGGGTCCGATTGGATCTACGGTCCACCGATTGCTTTCGCCTTAGATCGCAGCATCGCCGCGTTCATCGGTCCGGATGCGGATTACCTCGTCGAGCGGCAGGACAAACACCTTGCCGTCGCCAATCTTGCCAGTCTTGGCGGCCCTGACGATCGTATCGACGGTCTGGGAGACGGATTGGTCGGTGACGGCGACTTCCAGCTTCACCTTCGGCAGAAAATCGACCGTGTATTCGCTGCCGCGGTAGACCTCGGTATGGCCCTTTTGGCGGCCAAAACCCTTCACCTCGGTGACGGTGATGCCAGTGATGCCGGATTCAGCGAGCGCGTCCTTCACTTCCTCGAGTTTGAAGGGCTTGATGATGGCAATAATGAGCTTCATGATGAGAAAGCGTCAGCCAGGGAGACATTGAACGGCGAGTTTCGCGCGTTCTGGGCCGGCCTTCCTGGTGGCGCGGCGATGATCGCCGGCCGGTCTGGCCGGAGATAGGGAAGCCACCAGGACCAAACTGGACGGTGGGTTGGCGCACGCCTCGTGCCGCCGCGGGATCGGATTGTGACTCATGGTCATGGACAGACAGAGCAGCACCGATGCCAAACCCGATGGCATGTCGCCGATACCTCCGCGCGCAGCCTCTTCGGATCTCATCGGAATTGTGGCATGCAAATAGCTTTGGGGAGCCAGCAGTATGAAAAGCATTGTTCCTTCCAACGATCGATCCGGCCCTGCGGCGCCTCCGATCGCCACCCTCCCCAGCCAAGGCCGACTCCGGGGCTCTCAGGCTCTGGCTTGATGATCCTCCGCCTCCCGCCTTTCCCGCTCCCAACCACAACTCAGTAGTCCACCCATGCCACCACCAACCGCCACCCAACCGACGGCCAAGCCCACATTGGGCCTGACCGGTCTGACCATCAATGCCATGGCGCTGATCGCGCCAGGAGCCTTCCTCTGGCTGACGTTCCAGGAACAATCGCTTTACGGCGCGCCGATGGCGGGATGCGCCATGTGGTTCGGTCTCCTGGCGGCGCTGGCGTTGTGTTTCGCCACCGCCGTGAGTTATTCGGAACTGTCCAAACTGTATCCCGGCGCCGGCTCTTCCTACTTCTACGCCGAGCAGGCGTTTCTGTCGAAGACCAAAGCCTTCCGGTTTGCGAGAGTGATCAAGTTCTTCACCGGGTGGGCCAGCCACCTCTACTATTGGGTCTACCCCGGATTGATGGTCGGCGTGACTGCGATTCTCGGCGGGTATCTGGCCAATCAGTTCTGGCCGGATACCTTTAGCAGCACCTACAACAGCCCGTTGTTCATGATTCTCTTCAGCATCGTGTTCGCGTTGCTGGTCGGCTATATCGCCTTCCGTGGCGTCAATGGCAGCACCGCGGTCAACATGGCGATCAACATCATCCAGATCTCCGCCTTGGTTGTCTTCACCCTGATCGCCATCGGCTATCGGCTGCATCATCCCACCGGTTCGCAAGGCTTCCACCTGTCGAACGGAACGCCGGTCAACTACAATGTGGACCAAGTCAACCAAACCGACGACAAAGGCAAACCCGTCCAGGACACTTGGGCCGACAACTCGCCGAAAACCGACGACAAGAATCAGCCCGTTTTCAAGACGCAAGATCGCCAAGTCACTGCTGACGATCTGGACAAGACCAAGAACACCGATGTGGTCCTGCTGGCATCGCTGGGTGCGATGGGCCTTGGCGTAGGCGACCCTTATCCCGTGTATCAAAAGGACGACGCGGGCAAGTGGAAGCTCGACAAGGACGGCCATGCGATCGCGGATCCTTTCATCTTGAGCTACAAGCCCGAGGACAGTGTCACGGGCAAGGCCGGCGACGCGAAGGATCCCCAGACGTTCAATCTCCACACCGATGCCAAATCAGTCATTTCGCCGCACGGCATCAGCAATCTGATCGTTCAGGCGTGCATCGCGATCCTCCTGCTGGTCGGTTTTGAATCAGTGACGGCGCTGGGCGAGGAAGCGAAGAATCCCAAGAAAGATATCGCCCGCGCCGTGCTGCTATCCCTGGCGATTCAAGGCGCCTTCTGCTACCTGTTCGAGTATTTCGGCGCCAATTATTTCCTCAACAGCGGCTACACCATTTCCAGCGCGGGCGCTTCCGGCGCGCCCATCGGCGACATGATGGTGCTGGTTGGCACGTGGCTGTTCGGCAGCTACGCGGCGGGCCGGGCCTTCATGATCGTGCAAGCCATCACGGTGTTTCTGGCGCTGATCGGCACCACGCTGGCGTGCATCAACACCGGCGCCCGGGTGACTTACGCGATGGGCAAGGACGAAGAAGTGCCCTCGCACTTCGGACTGCTTCACGGCCGAACGCTGTCGCCGCACCGCTCGATCTGGACGCTGACCATCATCTCGATCGTCATCGCCATCATCTCAGTTTCCATCTACCTCGGCGCCCAGGGTTCGGACCTCGCGCCGTTGGACAAGCACAACATCTGGTACAGCTTCGGCATCTTCTCGCCGCACGCTTACACGTGGCTGCCGAACACGCTGCTGATCGTGACCCTGGTCAGCAACTTCGGCACGTTCCTGCTCTACATGACGACCAATGTTGTCGCGATTGTCGCCTTCCGGGAGCACCACAGCTTCCACGGGGTCAAGCACTTCCTCATCCCCATCTTCGGGTTGCTGGCCAACCTGGCCTGCATGCTGTTCTACTTGGTCGGTCCGTTCAGCGTCGCTGGAATGAGCTGGCATGAGTCGTATATCGCGCTCGGCGTTGCCGCAGTTGGGGCATCTACGGCTTGATCTACTTCAGCTCCAGCAGCAAGAAGCGCGGCAAGGAGATCCTGCTCAGCGAACGCCCGGCGGCTGTTGCAACCTGATCATTCGCTGATTGATTGTTCAATCACGGCTCCGCTCGCCTTTCAGGGCGGCGGAGCTTTTGTTTTTCATTACCATGCGCCTGCGCTACGCCCGCCTGACCACCCCCGGTCCCGTCCGCCCGGTCAACCAGGATTCAATCGATTTCTGGGAGGCGGAGGATCCGCTGGTGCGCGAGAAACAGGGCAGCGTGGCGCTGCTGGCCGACGGCGTCGGCGGGATGTTCAAAGGCGAGGTGGCCAGCCGCCTGGCGGTCGACACCGCGCTGGACATGTTTCAGAAGACCCCGCCCGAACTCGACCCCAAAGGGACCCTCCGGCGAATGTTTATCGCCGCCTGCGCCCGGGTGCATGACGCTTCGCTGCGCGAGTACCAAGGGAAGACGATGGCCACGACCCTCGTGGCAACCATCGTCCGCAATCGCGTCGCCCACATCGCCCACGTGGGCGACAGCCGCGCCTACCTCATCCGCAAGAAGAAGATCTTCCGCCTGACCAAGGACCATGCCGCCACCGCGATCTCGGTGAAGCTGGGCCTGATTCTCGAACGCGAGGCCATGGCCAGCGCGGAACGCTGCGAACTGACCCGCACGGTGGGCATGAATCCCTTCTGCAATCCCGATCTCACGACCGAGTTTCTGGAGCATGGCGACTTCCTCCTGCACTGCACGGACGGTCTGCACGCTTTTGTGCTGGACGATGAGATTTGCGAGCTGGTCAGCCGGCACCATCCCTACGACGCCTGCCGTCATTTGGTGGCGCTCGCCGAAAAACGGGGATGCGACGACAACATTTCCTTGCAGTTGCTGGAAGTACGTGACTGGGAGAAGGTGGTGAAATCGACTCCTCAAAACGCCACCACCCCGGTCCTTCTTCGGTCGGGGGAACTGTCGCCGGGCGTGACGCTCGACGCCCGCTTTGAAATCACCGATCTGGTCGCGCGCAGCAACATGGCGTCGATTTTCAAGGCGCGCGACCGGAAGACTGGCGAGGACGTAGCCATCAAGGCACCGTTGATGACGCTGGAGAGCGATGTCGCCGGATACGAACGTTTTCAACGGGAAGAGGAGATCGGCACCCGGCTCCAGCACCCGGGCGTGCTCAAGGTGATCAAGGTCGAAGAGAAGAAGAGCCGCCCCTATCTGGTGATGGAGTTTCTGGACGGCGAGACCCTCGCCGACCTCCTGAACCGGAACAAGCCCCTGCCCGAAGCAGAGGCCGTGCGTTATGCCAGCCGGATCTGCGACGCGCTCGACTATCTGCACGCGAATGGCATCACCCACCGCGATCTCAAACCCCAGAACATCATGCTTTGCCGCGACGGCAGCCTGCGGCTGTTCGACTTCGGGATCGCCCGCGTCGAAAAGGCGCGCCGGCTGACTTTCGCCGGATTGACCCCGACCATGGGCACGCCCGATTATATGGCGCCCGAACAGGTCAAGGGCAAACGCGGCGACCACCGGACCGACATCTACAGCCTGGGGGCCATCCTCTACGAGATGACCACCGGCTCGACCCTGTTCCAGGGCGAAAGCCCGTACGTGGTGATGAACGCCCGCGTCACGGGCGACCCCGTGGCGCCGCGCAAGGTGAATCCCAATCTAACTCCTGTCATCGAGGAGATCATTCTCCACGCGATCGAGCGCGACCCGGAGCAACGATTCGAGAGCGCCAACGCGATGAAACGCGAACTCGACAACTATGAGCTCGTGTCGCTGACCGACCGCTACCAGCGCCTGCGCGCCCCACAGCCCTGGAAGAGCGGCAAACCCATGTGGCTCATGATCGGCGGGATCGTCGGTTTGCAGCTTCTGCTGTTCTTCCTGATGTTCCTGTATTTCAAGCCCAAGCATTGATGACAACGACGCGCCCGGGAATCTTTCCGCGGCGGGGCTTCTTCATTCTCGGGCGGTGTGGCAGCTCCCGGCGTTGCCGCAGGCGCCAAGACCTTGGCGGGTTACAAGAACAGGAAGCCGCTCGCCACCAGGATCGGCAGCAGGATGGGCAGGCTGTACCTAAGAATATAGCCGCCAAAGGTCGGAATCCTGACTCCCGAGGCCTCCGCAATGGATTTCACCATGAAGTTCGGTCCGTTGCCGATGTAGGTCATGGCGCCAAAGAACACGGCGCCGAGGCTCACGGCGATAATCAGCCGCGCGGCCGCCGGATTAGCGCACATCGCCGCGATCGTTTCAGCCTCTGCCGGCGGGCGGGCGGGCGCTCCCGTTGTGAGTTTCGTTCGCACGGTGGTTTCCGCCAGCCGCAGGAAGGTCGCGTAGGCCGGGGCATTGTCGAGCACGGCCGAAAGGGCCCCGGAAGCCAGATAGTATTGCATCGGCCGCCTCACATTGAAATCGGCGCCGTGCCGGTCGATATAGCCGAGCGCCGGCATCATCGTGAGGAAGATGCCGAAGAAAAGGAATGCGACCTCCTTGATCGGGCCAAAGGAGAAATGATTTTCCTCGTGCACGACTTTCGGGGTAAACTTCCAGGAGACCAGCGCGGCCCCAAGCATGACAAATTCGCGGATGGATGACCCATCGGGCAAAAAGACTGCGCCGATGATGACCACCAACAGCACTAAGTTGATGCCCCCCTTGAAACCCCAAGTGTCGGGCTCTTTCATTCGCGCCTGCATCGCCGGCCGCGTGCGCCGATAGGACCGTCGGTCGATCAGGAAAAAGACCGCCAGAATCGCCCCGACTGTCACCAGCCACTGCCCGATCACCGGACCGATCAACCAGAAGAACGGCACGCCGTACAGAAAACCCATCAACAGCGGTGGATTGCCGATCGGCGTCAGCATTCCGCCGCAGTTGGAGACAATGAAGATGAAGAAGATGATGTGATAGGCGCTGACGCGGATCTTGTTCATCCGGATGAAAGGCCGGATCAGGAGCACCGAGGCACCCGTGGTGCCGATGATATTGGCCGCCACCGCACCGATCGCCAGAAAGACCACGTTGGCAAAAGGTGTGGCCTGGCCCTTGACCTTGAGGTGGATGCCGCCGGCAACCACGAACAGCGAACCGATCAGGCTGATAAAGGAGAAATACTCCCGGACCGTGTGCAGCACGAGGGCGGAACCCTCCGGCAGACGCAGCACGAGATACCCCGCCACCGCCAATCCGAGCGTGATCGCCGTGTGTGCATAATAATGCTCCCAAAAGTGCTTCAATTGCGACAGCGGCATCGCCGCGATCAGGATCAGCAGCAGCGCAAACGGCGCCGCGAGCCAGAGCGGGATGTCGCCGGCAGCAATCCCGGCAGTCGCAAACCATGATAAGACGTGCATGAGCGTCAGGAGGCTGTCGGACTTCCGTCCGGCCAGCCTCCTACTGGCAAAACCGCCCAATCCAACTCGGGGAAACGGGCAGAATCTCGGCGAGCTTTATACAGATTGGAGTCATCTTGGCTCATTGGATCATATTCCTTGCTCGATGAAAGGGGGTGTTTTTGTTTTTAGCAGCCTGAAGGGCTCGAAGCCCGATAGGCTGCTAGGTTATAGCTTCCGCGCACCTTGAAACTGGGGCATTCTACGATGATGGCGAGCCTTCTGCAACGAACGGCGGCGGTGCGGGCCATCCGTCTGGAAATATCATGATCCAACCCGCGCCGGGGAGCTTTACCACGGTCCGACATCTGTCTAGCGTCTGCCGGCAAGCCATGCTGCGTTTCATCTGGTCGCGCGCGTTGCAGTCAATTCTCGCGCTGTTCGTCATCATCACCGCCACGTTTTTCCTGCTGCGATTCGTGCCGGGCGGGCCGTTCACCGCGGAAAAAGCGGTGCCCAAGGAGATCCTGTGCAACCTCGAGGCGCACTACGGACTTAATCAGCCGCTCTCCCGCCAGTATTTCTCGTACCTGGGCAGCTTGGTGCGCGGCGATCTCGGCCCGTCGTTCAAATACTCCAACCGCACCGTCAACGAAATCCTCGCCGAAAAGCTGCCCGTTTCGCTCGAGCTTGGTTCCTGGTCACTCGCGGTGGCGCTGGCGCTCGGCCTGACGCTGGGCGTCGTCGCCGCGCTGCGACGCAATACCTGGGCCGACTATCTGGCCTCCGCCATCGGAATGATCGGGCTGTCGGTGCCGTCGTTCGTGATCGGCCCCCTGGGCGTGCTGGCCTTGGCAATCCATGCCGGATGGTTCAACGCCTCCGGCTGGTATTTCCCGACCGACCGCGTCCTGCCTTCGTTGGTGCTCGGTCTCGCCTACGCCGCCCCCATCTCGCGACTCACGCGCGGCGGCATGCTTGAGGTGCTCAATCAGGACTATATCCGCACGGCGCGGGCCAAGGGTGCCTCCGAACTGCGCATCGTGTTGAAGCACACGCTGCGCGGCGGATTGCTGCCGGTGGTATCCTACCTCGGCCCGGCCATCGCCGGCATCCTGACCGGATCGTTTGTCATCGAGACGATCTTCCAGATTCCGGGCCTCGGACGCGAGTTCGTGACCAGCGCCTTCAACCGAGACTACACCCTGGTTCTCGGAACCGTCATCCTCTACGCCACGCTTCTCATGGGGCTCAACCTCGCGGCTGACGTCGCGCAGGCCTGGATGAACCCGAAGGTGGGACTGGAATAGGAGAATCCAGATGCGATCGAACAGGAGTCAGGAGCCAGGAGTCAGGAGGCGGAAGGCAAAATCCGGTGACCTGAGTCTTCAAGACAGGCGTTCGTCTTGCCGCCGACCATTAGCCGCTTTGCCACCGCCATGACGCCAGCCATTCCCCATTCTCCATCCGTTTCGTCCGCAGACGAAACGGTTGAGCCCGGCCGTTCGCCGTGGTGCGACGCCGGGCGGCGACTGTGCCAGAACCGTCTGGCCGTGGGCGGTGCCGGGGTGCTGATTCTGGTCGCCCTCGCCTGCCTCGTCGGGCCCTGGCTCAGCCCGTACAGCTATGAGGACATCGCTCTTGATCATACGTTCTCCGCGCCGTGTGCCCGAAACTGGCTGGGCACGGATCAACTCGGCCACGATCTGCTGGTGCGCATGTGCTACGGCGGACGCATCTCCCTCGCCGTCGGCCTGAGCGCCACCGTGGTCGCGCTGACCATCGGAATTGTCTACGGGGCGGTGGCGGGTTTCGTCGGCGGCGTGCTGGACGCCGCCATGATGCGCATCGTCGACATCCTTTACGCCCTGCCCTTCACGCTGTTCGTGATTCTCCTGATGGTGTTCTTTGGGCGGAATATCATCCTGCTCTTCGTGGCCATCGGCGCCGTGGAATGGCTGACCATGGCCCGCATTGTTCGCGGGCAAGTCATGGCGGTCAAGCGCATGGAGTTCATCGAGGCGGCCCGGGCGCTGGGCTTCGGGCGCCGGCGGATCCTTTTCCGCCACATCCTGCCCAACATCCTCGGGCCGGTCATCGTCTACACCACGCTGACGGTTCCGTCCGTCATGCTGATCGAGTCCTTCCTCAGCTTCCTGGGCCTCGGCGTCCAGCCGCCGATGAGTTCGTGGGGCGTGCTGATCAAGGACGGCGCGGAGAAGATGGAAGAATTCCCGTGGCTGTTGTTGTACCCGGGGGCGGTGTTTTCGCTCACGCTCTTTTCGCTCAACTTCCTCGGCGACGGCCTCCGGGATGCGCTCGACGTGCGGTCCGCGAAAGATTGAGGTGGAATGCCGGCAGGGAATCCCGTTTCATCTCCCCACCACCACATGCGCCGTTTCCGGCCGTATTTACGCTACATCCTGCCCCACCGCGGGCTCCTGGTGATCGGCATCATCTGCGGAGTGCTGTCCGGCGTTGCCACCGGCGCGGGCCTGCCGTTGATGATCAACACGATCTTTCCGGTGATTTTTTCGGACTCGCCGCTGCCGCTTTCCCACTGGCAGCTTTTCCTGATCGCCCTGTGGCTGCCCGCCGTTTTCGTTGTTCGCGGAGTTGCCGGCTACTTCAACACCTACCTCATCCAGCTGGTCGGCACCCGCGTGCTCGAGGGCATCCGGCTCGATTTCTTCCGCAAACTGCAGGTGCTCCCCCTTTCGTTTTTCCAGAAGAACGCCACCGGCGACCTGTTGTCCCGCGGGCTCGCCGACGCCAATCAGCTTCAGTTTACCCTCACGACCGCGGCCAACGAGATCGTCAAGAGTCCGGCGGCCCTGCTCGGTGCGATCGCCCTTATCGCCTACAAGGCCTACCACGTCCACGGAATGGCCCTGGTGCTGGTCGTTCTGGCCGTGGTGCCGATTTGCGTGCTGCCGATCCGCTACGTCGGAAAGAAACTTATCCGGCGGGCCGGCCAGATCCAGGCCGAGCTTGGCGCCGTCACCGACCGGATGAGCGAGAATCTCTCCGCCACCAAGGAAGTCCGCGCCTTCGGACTTGAAGGACGGGAGATCGGCCGGTTCTCCGGCGCCTCCCGCGCCCTGATCCGGGCGCAGATGAAGTTCTTCAAATATGAGAAGGCCCTCACGCCGCTGATCGAAATCATCTCGGCCGTGGGCATCTCCTTCACCCTTCTCTATTCCTACAAAGTTCACCTCGACCAGACCACCTTCGTCACCCTGATCGCGGCGATCTACACGTGTTACGATCCGATCAAGAAACTGGGAAGCTTGAATAACGAATGGAAGCGAGGTCTCGGGGCGCTCGACCGGCTCGAAGAAGTGTTGAATGCGCCCATCGTCATCACTGACGCGCCCGATGCGCGCCCGCTGCCCCGCGCGCAGGGCCATTTGACCTTTGACGACGTCTCTTACTCCTACCTGCCCGACGAACCGGCGCTGCAGCACGTTTCCGCGCGCATCCCGGTCGGCACGGTCTGCGCGCTGGTCGGTCCCTCCGGCGCCGGCAAGTCCACTTTCGCAAACCTCGTGCCCCGCTTCTTCGATCCCGTCGCGGGACGCGTGACCCTCGACGGCCACGACCTGCGGTCGCTGCGCCTCGCCGACCTGCGCCAGAATATCGCCATCGTCTCGCAGGATCCGGTCCTTTTCAACGACACCGTCTATAACAACCTCCTCCTCGCCGCCCCCACCGCCACCCGCAATCAGATCCTGGGCGCCGCCCGCGATGCCTTTGCCCACGACTTTATCAGCGCGTTCCCCCTCGGTTATGACACGATCGTCGGCGAGCGCGGCGCCCGCCTTTCCGGCGGCCAGAAACAGCGCCTGGCCCTGGCCCGCGCCTTCCTGCGCAACGCGCCGATCCTCATCCTCGATGAAGCCACCTCGGCGCTGGACTCCCAAAGCGAGGGGGCCATTCAGTCGGCCCTGAAGATGCTCATCGTCGGCAAGACCGTCATCATCATCGCCCACCGCTTCAGCACCATCCGCGACGCCTCGCTCATCCTGGTTTTCGACCAGGGCCGGATCGTGGCCGAGGGCGACCATGCCTCGCTCTACGCCGCCAACCCGCTGTACCGGTCGCTGTACGACCGCCAGCATGGCGCCGGCGAGCCGGCGACCGTTGCGCCGTGACCATGCATTCGGTTGTGGGGCGAGATCGCCGGATCCCGCCGTTTCATCGCGCGCAGCGGGGTTCGGCTACCCCGCCCTGTTGTAGGGGCGCGATCTTGTCGCGCCCTCCTAGGTGGGCCGCAGCAAGCCTGCGCCCCTACGAAAGAAAATCGACCGTTCCACCGGAGAATGCACCAGCCCTGACGCCGCGGGCGGTTGCATCAACGCAGCCGCGGTGAATCTGCCGGCGGGGCTGGTCTTTGGGGAGTGCGCGCCGACGCTTGCAGCTGGAGGGAAGACCGTGATTGGCTGTCGTTCTTCAAGCACCTATGAGCAACATTCCCACCGCCTCCTATTCCGAGCCGCGCGTCTTTGCCAAATGGCGCCCCGTCCGCCGCTATGCCGGAAATCCGATCATTACGGCTGACCTGGTGCCCTTCGCCTGCCGGGGCATCTACAACAGTTCCGTCGTCAAGCATGAGGACCGGTATGTGATGGTCCTCCGCTGCGAGGGCTACAATTTCTATAATCTCTTCTGCCTCGCCGAGTCCTCCAACGGCTACGACGGCTGGAAGATCGGCGAGATCGTCGAACTGCCGAAGGACGCCGAGTACAAGAAATACGCCCGCGTCCAGTACGATCCGCGGATCACGAAGATCGGGGACACCTACCACATGACCTTCTGCTGCCACGGCTCCGATGCGCGCATGGGCCACATGACCTCGCGGGACATGCGAAGCTTCAAGTGGGAAGGTTTCATCACCGGCACCGGCTTCCGCAACACCGTGTTCTTCCCGGAGAAGGTGAACGGCCTGTACACGGCCCTGGAACGCCCGAATGCCCTCAGCGAGATCTGGGTGACCCAATCTCCGGACCTGAAATTCTGGGGCAACCAGCGCCTGCTAATGGACAAGGGAAAGTGTTCCTTCGGCTGGGGCAAGATCGGCCCCTGTGGCACGCCGATCAAAACCCGGGAGGGCTGGCTCATCATCTTTCACGCCGTGTCCGTGGTCTGCGAATACGAATTCCTTTATCATGCCGGCGTCGCCCTCGCCCGCTTGGACGATCCCTCCGCGCTCATCCGCGTCGGAGACGAGTGCATCCTCACGCCCGAGATGCCCTACGAAAACGCCGGTCACACCCCCAATTGCGTGTTCGCCTCCTCGCACGTGGTGGAGCCGGACGGCTCCATCAAGCTCTACTACGGCGCCAGCGATCGCTACCAGTGCGTCGCGGACACCAGCGTCGATGAGTTGCTGGAGGTCGCCCTGAGGCGCTAAGCCGGGACCGATGCCTATGCCGTTCTTCGCCGACCGGCTCGTTCCCGCTATTCGAGGCAGGGGCTCCGCATTAGGTAGCCTCGGTGGCAACCCTGCCTCACGCTTTGCCGGATCTGTGCAACGTGTAAAAAGCGAGCTCGCTCGCAAGTCAGAGGTGAAGATCGCCTGCAAGCAGGCTTCCTACGCCGATCACTCGCCTGCCCGCTCTGCCTGCGACCTCAGCCATGTGAGGAGACATCCCGGCTGAAGCCCCCGGCCCTGTATGAACCCGCCTCCCCAGATCACCGCCAGCATCGTGACCTACCGGTCCGGTCCGGTGATCGCCAACTGCCTGGAGCATCTCTTCGCCTCGACCCGGCTGCCGCTCGACGTGGTCGTCTTTGACAACGCCAGCGACGATGACACCCTGGCCCGGCTCCAGCCACTTGCCGGACGCGTGCGCATCGTCGCTCATCCGGTGAATCTCGGCTTCGGCCAGGGCCACAACCGCGCCCTCACCGGCGCCGGCGGGGATTATTACCTCATCCTCAACCCCGACCTCGAGCTCCCGCCCGGCGGGCTTGA